>JBGAIY010000569.1:0-4378 GCA_044225205.1 Myxococcaceae bacterium
CTTTCGTCATGTTGAAAATGGCCGCCGTCATGCCGTTTCACCCTCTCGACTCAAGAAATAGCACGACCGTTCTTTTTTCGCAAACACCTCACCGGCCGCCGTCGAGCGCGCAGACGACGTCGGCTTCGACGACTGGGTGGTCGAGCGCGGCGGTCATGTCGCACGAGGCACCGATGATGGCGATTTCACCGTTGGTCTTGTTGCTCCACACCCACCCGTCGGTGCCGGTACCGGCCGCGGGCACGGCCTGGCCGTTGACGAGCACGACGATTCTCCCGTTGTCGTCAGGCACCGAGGTGGTGAGAAAGACGCAGCCGGCCACTTGGTCGCGAATGGCCACGAGGGCCGCCCGCATTTCGGCCTCAGACGACGCCGCGTAGTACGCGTGGGCGGCCTTCGTGCGAGGCCGACCTCCGGCCATGGCCATGGCGTCGAGCGTGTTCACGAACAGCGTGTCGTCTTCGTCTTGAATGCCGATGACGTAGGTGGGCAACCCCTGCTGGCGGAGCGTTTCGATGCGGTCGGTGGTGCGAACCGCGTCAAGGCACATGAGCCCGTTGCCGCAGCGCCCATTGGTATTGGCGCACACGCACGCCCGGGGGTTGAGGGCGGTGTTGCAATTGGGAGCGCCGTCGGTGGCGAGCACCAGCGCCCGTGCGGCGGTGGCGGCGCGAACGCTCGACACGGCGTCGGCGGCCATCAGCAACGCGTCGGCCGTCGGGGTTTGACCCGCGGGGAAGCTGGTCAACATTTGCCCGACGATGAAGGGCGCGTGCCGAAAGTCGGGCAGAATCGTGGCGCCGGTCACGCTGCACGTCGCCCCCGCCTCTGACGCAGGGTAGAACAGGGCGCCCATTTTCACGTCGTCGTCGACCGCCGGCAAGGTGACGGCGAGCGCCTCGGTCAGGGCCGACCAGCGGGTATTGCCTTGGCCAAACGAAGCGTTCATCGACCCTGAGCGGTCGATGACGAACATCACCGTGGGCTTGGCCCTGGTCATGGCGATGCGGCCGACGACACAAGACACGGGCCCAGGCACCCCAGCGTCGACGCCCGCGTCTTCGCCCACCACCGAGGGCCCGGCGTCGGTGAGGTCGCGCAACGGCTCGGTGCGGCCGCACGCCACCACCGCGCCTGACGCGATCACGCACGCCACCGCCCAGGGCGCACACCACGCAGCTCGGCTCGATGGGTGGGCTTTCGACACAGGGCTCCTGGCCCGACACCTTGGCCGATCGCCTGCAGAACCTTCAAGGGCACTTCAAAGAAGAAATCGAATCTCCCGCCTCACCGAACTGGAGCTGCCAGCCGTCGCGCAACCAGGTGACTTTGGCCGCCCGCTCGCGGGGAGCGCCTTGGGCCAGGGCCAATTGCCACACGTCTTTGAGCGAACAATGCCCCCACGGAGGCAATGCCGGCGCCCGGCAGCCAAAATAGTCGACCGCCGTGCGCCACTCGACGGTCTTGGCGCTGACGTCGACAAAGAACAGGCACCGAATTTCTTGGGCGTCGTCGGGTATCGCGGGGTTGGCTTGACTCAGGCTCGGAGAACGAAAGGTGTAGGTGGCGCGAAACTCGGGTGAGAGCGACAAGTCGGTGTGGCCATCGGCAAACACGCCGTCAACCGCGAACCCCACCAGCACCGCGTCGGGCAGGTGCGCCTTCGCCTCGGCGGTGGCGGCTCCGACAAACCCCAGGGCGTCAAAGCGGTGCGCGTCGAAGTCAACGGGGCGAACTCCGCGGTCGGCCCCCGTCTCGCGCTTCGTCACCGTCGAGGCGGGTGGTGCCAGCGCTGCCGCCACCACCACGCCGTCGTGACCCTTCGCCGCCGGGCGCTTCGCCTCGGGAGAAACCGTCGGGAGTGGCTTTCGGTTCGGCTCCCGATTCGCCACGGGCCCCGTCGGCGTCGCGGCCGGGGCGACGGGCTCGGGCGTCACGGGGGCCGGCGCCACCACCGCGTCAGGCCCGACGGGCGCGACGCCGCTGGGCACGACGGTCGTCGACGGGAGAGGCTCGCGTTCGGCTCGGGGCGTGACACGCCAAAGCCCGACCGCGGACCCGGCCGCGGCGAGCGCCACCGCCCCCCCCGCCGCCGGCTTCGAAAAACGACCGGTCGTGCGCAAATCGCCAATCACGGCACGACCGTGCGCATTGGGCGTGGCGGCGGCCTCGACGCGCGACTCCAGGGCCGGCGGCGGAGGCCGCGGCTCTCGTCGGGTCGGGAGATACGCGGCGCGCTCGGGCGGCGCCGGAGCCGCCCGGGGCCCTCCGCCGCGCCGAGCGTCGCTCAAGGCGTCGGCCATGGCCGCGGCCGACTCGAAGCGACGGGCGGGCGACTTCTCGAGGGCCCGCAGAATCACCGTTTCGAGCTCGGGGGTGACGTCGGGCCGGAGCGCATGGGGCCACGGCGGGGCGGCGTCGACTTGCTGGCGCAACAGGTCGAGCAGGGTCGCGCCTTCGAACGGCCGCCGGCCGGTGACGCACTCGTACAGGGTGACCCCCACGGCGTACACGTCGCACCGACCGTCGAGCGGCAAGTCTTCGATTTGCTCGGGCGCCATGTACTGCGGGGTGCCCACCAACGCACCTTGTTCGGTGAGCGCCGGGGTGGGGCTCGAGAGCCACTTCGCCACGCCGAAATCGAGAATTTTCGCCCGCCCGTTCGGCATGACTCGAATGTTTTCGGGCTTCACGTCGCGGTGAACGATGCCCTTCGCGTGCGCCGCCGCCAACCCCGCGAGCACGTCGAGCATGAGGGCGACCGCTTCTTCGAACGGGAGCGGGGCGCGTTGCGAGAGCAGGTCTCGCAACACCACGCCGTCGACGTATTCCAACACGATGTAGGGCGTGCCGTCGTTCAGCACGTCGCAGTCGATGACGCGGGCGATGTTCTCGTGGTTCACCTGCGCCACGGCCTTCGCTTCATTGAGAAACCGCTGAACGCCGTTCGGTTCGTCGGCCGCCCGGCGGTTGAGCACTTTCACCGCCACGGGGTGCCCGAGATCGGCGTGGTGCGCCAAGAAGACGTCACCCATGGCGCCATGGCCGAGTTGCCGGTCGATGCGAAATTTGCCCACCGTCTGGCCGACCCGAGAGCGCACCACGGTGTCGGCCGACGCATCGGTCATGCCGCGACTTTGGTCGAAGCGCAGGCGCGAGAACAGCCCTTTGGCAGCCGGCAATCGATTGCCGAGCCAGGCCATTTCATCACCTGCCGCCGAGCGTTCGACCTATTCTCTGCGCCCCGCCAACCTTGGCACGTGAGCTGCTGACCATGAACGCAATGCCTGGTGTCACTGAATGGGCCGATGCCCTCGTCGAGCTCGTCGAACGCGGTTTCGCCGACGAGGCGCTCGACGGCCCCGCGATTCGCGGCTTTCTGCTCGAGCTGGCACCCGACTTCACGGTGCTGAACGTGGGGTTCATGCGGCGGTGGGAGAGCTTCCCCGAGGGGGGGCGGGCCATCGGCACGGTGTCACTGACGCCGTGGCTCGACGCCGTCGACCGGCTGGAGCCCACTGGCCAGCGACTCTCGAGCGTCGGCGCGCCGACGCGGTTCTATGACCCGGCGCTTCAAGAGCGCTGGGCGCGGCTCAACGAAGACCTGAGCACCGCGGTCGTCGAGGCGGCGGCGCTGGCGGCCCGGCGGCTCGTGGGCCGGTTCACCCGGCCGGTGGGCATTTTTCTCAAGAAGCCTGAAATCGAAGGCACCTGGGTGGCGGTGACCGATGCGCGCGCGACCCCGCTGTACCCGGTGAGCGTCGACTCGGCTTCAGCATGGGCATCACTCAACGAAGACGGTGTGACGTTCTTCCATGAGCCCGATTCGTCGTCAGACCTCGAAATTCGACGACGACACGTGCCGTTCGCCGAGATGACGCGGTTGCGTCGCACCGAAGAGGGGCTCGTCGTCACGTTGAAAACGGGCGAGTTCGAGGTGAGCGGCGGCAGCACCCAGTTGCGGGGTGACGACTACGGCTTGCCCGAAGACGACCGGGTGCTCGAACTGGTCAGCCTGCACCTCGCTCGCGTGCCGGTGGTCGGGGTCGCCCCGCCGGCCGAACTGTCTTCGCTCACGCCCGCCTCGTTGGCGAAGTGGCTCGACGAGGTCAAGCAGCACCCGAAAGCCGACGACCTGGTGCGGGGGCTGGTCGAACGGTGGCCTCCCACTTCGCTGGTCGCCGCGTTTCTGGGCGCTCGGGCCCTGCGCGCGACCGACTCCACCGCATTCGCGAACGAGGCCGAAGAAGTCGCTCAGGCCTGGCTGGCCCGCGGCGACGCCCAACACGCGTTCAAGCTGCTCAAACCCTTGCCGTGGAAAGAAGCGGTTGGCGCCCGTGCCGAGGCGTCGTGGCGGGTTGGCAACGAGGCCGAGGTC
>JBGAIY010000570.1:0-4377 GCA_044225205.1 Myxococcaceae bacterium
AGGTGCGCCGGCGAACCCGAGCAGGCCGTGCTGCCCTTCGAGCGCGTGGTGCAGGTGCTTGACGGCCTTGGGTACGAACTCGAGCCGGCTCATCAGCGACTCGGTACGCCATTCGCGCAAGTCGGCTCGGCTGCGCATGGTCTTGTCGAACACGGGCCCTTCGCCTTTTTCGAATGACACCCCGGCCCCCAATGCCTGGGGTACGACGAGAATGTCGCTGAAGACGATGGCGGCATCGAGCTGGGGAAACAGGCGCAGGGGCTCGAGCGCGACCTTCGTCGACAGCTCGGGAGTGTGGCACACGTGCCAGAAGCCGTGGGCGGCTCGAACTTCGCGGTACCCGGGCAAATACCGGCCGGCCTGACGCATCAACCACAACGGTGGTCGGTCGACCGGGCCGCGCTGAAGGGCCGACAAGAATCGCTCGCGTCGCTTCATGGGGTGAAGTCGTAGTGAGAACGAGCGGCCCGTCGGTCACAAGTCGGTCATGACCGACACCTGTCACGACCGGTGCTCAACGCAACCGCGCGGGCGGGCTCTTTTTGCCGAGCGCGCTCCAAATGAAGACGGGGGCTGCCGGGTTCTTGGCGAGCTCGGCCTTGAGCTTTCGAAGGGCCTGAGCGCGGAGCCGCTTCAGCGCCTTTTCTGAGACGGCGCCTTGGAGGCACTGCTCTTCAATGGCGAGGCGCTCAAGTTGATCTTTCGGTTCGACCCTCGCCGAGTGCAGCTCGGCGTAGATGCGGTAGGGGTCGTCTTTGGCCTCGAGCGCGACGTAGGCCACCAGCGATTCGGTCGCCTGTTGTACCGGTGACTTGGGCGCCACTGGAGCTCGGGGCTTCAGGGCTTTCGGTTGGTTCGCCATGGCTGGTGGTACCTCGTGGCGACGGTCACAAGTCGGTCATGTGGCCCGAAGGGTGTCGGGGCGGGGCCGTATGGTGCGGGCTGGCCATGGGCGCGACGGTGCCATCATGCTGACGTGGGCGGTGACGCGAGCCGCGGCCGAGTCTCGGCAGCTGGTCGAGCAACTGCACGCCGAAGGGCTGCGCGCGGTGTCGTTGCCGTGCATCGAGCGGGTGTCGTTGCCGGTGGCGCCGTGGGTGCCCGACGCCCGCGCCCGCTTGGTCATGCTCACGAGTGTCGCCGCGGTCGAAGCGGTGGCTGATCAGCTCCCAGTGCTCAAGTCGGCCGAGGTCGCCGCCTTGGGCCCGACCACCGCCAACGCGGTCAGGGCGCTCGGGCTCGAGGTCGCCTACGAGTCGTCGGGTGGGGTCGTCGCTCTGGCGCGCATGGTCGTCGAAGCGCTCTCGGCCCGTGGCGCGTTGCACCAAACGGCGTGCTGGTACCCGACCAGCGCCGCCGGGGTCGAGAGCGCCGAACAGCACGAAGCCATGGGGGTCTTGGCATCGCTCGGGTCGGTCGCTCGGGTCGAGGCCTATGACGTGGTCGCGCCGCGCGGTCTCGAACGACGGTTGGTGAACCAATTCGTACGGGCTCCCGCGCCGACGGCGGTGTTGTTCTCGAGCCCGACGGCGGTGCGGCATTTCAGCGCGGCGGCGCAGGCCACCGGGTCGGCCGCCGTCGTGCCCGCGCTGGTGGCGTGCTGGGGCGAATCGACCAGGGCCTTGGCGTCGCGCCACTTCGCCCGCTCGTACTTGGTGCCTCGTTCACAGCCGCTCGCCGCGTCATTGCAGGCACTCGAAGCGCTGACCGTTTCGTCAAAACCCTTCACGTCGTCGGAGACCCGCCATGGCTGAATCGTACCCCCAGACTCGGTTGCGCCGCCTGCGCCGAACCCCGGCCATTCGGCGGTTGGTTCGTGAAGTCGACCTGTCGCTGCAGAACTTGGTGCAGCCCTACTTCGTGGTCTCGGGCCAAAACGTGAAGCGTGAGACCCGCGCTGGCAGCGCCCTGTGGCAAATGTCGGGTGACGTCATCGCCGAAGAGGTTCGCCAATTGCACCACGCCGGGGTCGGCGGGGTGATGTTGTTCGGCGTGCCCGACTCCAAGTGGGACGAGCGCTCGCCGCTGGCGCCAGCCATGGCTTCGCTGCTCGACGCAGTGAAGACGGTTCGGCAGGCTTGCCCACAGGCGGTGATCATGGCCGACGTGTGTTTGTGCAGCCTGACCGAGCACGGGCACTGCGGCGTGGCGACCGACGCGCACACCATTGCCAACGACGCCTCGCTGCCCAAGTTGGCCGAAATGGCGGTGCTGCTCGGGCGGGCGGGGGTCGACTTCGTCTGCCCCAGCGACATGATGGACGGCCGGGTCGGCTTTCTTCGAGGCGCGCTCGACGAGGCTGCGCTGACCGACGTCGGCATCGTCGCCTATTCGGTGAAAATGGCGTCGGCGCTGTACGGGCCGTTTCGGGCGGCCGCGAACAGCGCCCCGGCGTTCGGCGACCGGGCGAGCTACCAAATGCCGGCGTCGAACCGCCGCGAGGCGCTGCGTGAATTGCAGCTCGACGTCGACGAAGGGGCCGATTTCTTGTTGATCAAACCGGCCTTGTCGAACCTCGACCTGATTCGCGACGCCCGCGAGCTGACCCAACACCCCTTGGTCGCCTACCAAGTGTCGGGTGAGTACGCGATGGTACGGGCCGCGGCCGACGCGGGGCTGCTCGACTTCGACCGGGCCATGACCGAGCTGCTCACGTCCGTGCGGCGGGCCGGGGCCGACCTCGTCGTCACCTACGACGCCCGGCGCCGCGCCGGCCTTGGCGACGGGGGCCACAAAGTTCAGTTGTAGACGGGGCTCGGCTCGACTTTCATGCGCCGACCTCTCGGTGACTTGGAGCCACACCCCATGACGGCCATTCGTGAAGCGGTACTGCTCGTGACGTTGGCTTCGGGCCTCGCGGCCTGCGGGCCGGGGGTCGGCAACGTGCAATTCACCACCAGCGGCGACGGTCTGACCATCATTCCCGACTCGGCCACCAAGCCCGGCTTCGTCGACGGGTGGTCGGTCGAAATCAAGCGGCTGCTCGTCATTGTCAAAGAGGTCACCATCGCCGACCAGGCAGGCAAGGTCGTCTACAAACAGCCGAACGGCTTGCTCTTCGACTTGGCGCGGCCCGGCCCTTTTACGGTCGACCAGGCCACGGGCTTGAGTGCACAAAAGTACGACAAGGTGAGCTACGCCATCGCTCCCGACCCGCAGTTTCAAATCGTCAACATGGGCGCGGCGTCACAGCCCGACGCGAATTTGATGCGCAACAACGCGTTTGGGCTCTACCTCGAAGGCACCGCGACGAAGGGCTCGGCCAGCAAGTCGTTTCAGTGGGGGTTTACGCTCGACACGCTGTATTCGAATTGTGCGAATTCGGAGGCGGGGGGCACGGGCGTCACGGTGTCGGCCGGCAAGACCGAGACGGTCGAACTGTCGGTGCACGCGGAGCACCTGTTTCTCGACAGCCTGACCGACGAGTCGTCGAAGCTGCGGTTCGACGATTTGGCGAACGCCGACAAGACGCCGGCCGACGGCACGATTTCGCTCGACGAATTGGCCAACGTGTCGCTCTCTTCATTGAGCACGTCGTACGGCACGGGTGGCAACGCCTCGGTGAAGAGCCTCAAAGACTACCTGTTGATGGCGACTCGCACGCTCGGCCATTACCGCGGCGACGGCGAATGCACGATGCAAGCACGGTGAGGCCGCCCCCGAGCGCCGCCGACGTTCGGGCCGCCCAAGCACGGGGTGACGCGCAGGGGGCCTTGACCCTGGCGCTGAGCGCCTGGCACCAGACCAAACACCCGGCCGTGGCCGACGCCATTGACGAGCTGTCGGCTCAAGCGCTCGAGCGGTTTTCGGCGCCCAAAGCCAAAGACAAGCGCGCGTTTCACCGGGCGTGGCTCGACGTCGCCAAAGAACGCGACGACGTGGCCACGGGGTGGCTCGCCCAGACGCTCACCGAGCGGCTCGAAGTCGCCCAAGACCACTTCGGCATCTTGCGGCCCGACTACACGCAGACCAAGTACGCCGCCTATTTCGAGCGACTCGCCGCGCTCGAAGGCCGCGTCGCCGACCCGCGCGTGGCCCAGGTGCTCTGTGCCTTGCTCGAAGAGCCGCGCTTCTTGGTGTGGGACGCCGCCCGCACCCGGCCGCTGTACGCCCCCCTGGCGTCGTTGCTGGTGTCGCAAGGCGACGTGCGCGTCATCGAGCGGCTCGAGGCGCTCCGAAAGACGCCCCGCGCGACGAAGGCGCTGCTGCGCGAAGTGATTGGTGAGTTGCTCGAGCCGCTGATGACGGCGCTGGGCCGAGTGACGGTGTCGTCACTGCCCGACGAGAGCGAGTGGCGGCGGCTCGCGCCGGCCCGCGCCAGCGTGGGCCCGCCCGCCCCGCAGGCCGAAGCCGAGCGGCTCGAGGCGATTTACGCCT
>JBGAIY010000571.1:0-4374 GCA_044225205.1 Myxococcaceae bacterium
CCGCCCGCGGCGTTTTGACAAACCGTCATTTCACGACCAGAGCCCGAGCGCGAAATTGGCACACCCACGCCGCGCGCGCCGGGGCGGCCTCCTCTGAGGCGTGGTGGTCTTGGGCCTGCAATGAGCGTGGCGATGCACTCACCCCTTTCATTGAAAGACGCCATGCGCCTCACGTTCATTTCGCTGTTCATGCTGTCAGCTCGACTCGCGTTCGCGCAGACCGACCGGGTGGTAGAACCGAACGAAGCGCTCAACCGCGCGCTGGAGGCCATGAGCGAGTTCATCACGGCGACCAAAGACACGGGCGAAGCGACGACCACGGCCGCGGCCGAAAAAGCAAAAACGGCGTTGTCTCGCGCCGTCGAAGCGATGCGCGCGGAACCATTGTGCCGGCTGCCGCCGGTGATCGATTCGGTGACCTTCGGCCTGTTGGTCGAAGAACTGCAGCGCGGCAATCGAAGCGGCACGCTGTCGCTGCCGTTCATCACTCAGGTGTTGCAGAGCCACGTGTTGTCGGTGAGTCAGCTCAAGTCGCTGCTCGAGCTGGTGCCGCGCAGCGCCGACCGTTTGCAGCTGGTGCGAATCTCCGCTCGCCGATTGGTCGACCCCGAGGCGGCCGCAGAGCTCTATTCTCTGTTTCCGCTCAAGCCCGACCAGCGCGCGCTCGCGCTCATTCTCGCGGGTTGACCCGAGCGAGCCCAAGGGCCGTCAATTCGCTTGGAGGCGCTTGAGCATGGTTTGCGCTGGCACGTTGGCCGAGTCGAGCTTCAGGGCCTCTTGCGCTTGGGCGAATGATTCTTCGCGCCGCCCCGAAACCATGAGCGCGCGCGAGTAACTGGCCCGCGCCTGAGACAAAAAGGGCACGAGCGCCACCGCGCGCCGGCAGGTCTCGAGGGCGGTGGGCAGCTGTTGCAAGTGCTGCTCGACCAAGCAGCGGTTGGTCAACACCAGCCCCTCGGTGAGCGTTTGGTGGCCACCTTCGACCCGCGCGAGGGCCTGGTTGAAAACCGCCATCGACTCCGAGAAGCGACGCGTCGCGGCGTAGGCAATGCCCAACGTCAACTGCTCGTTGGGGTTCAAGTCGGGTTGGTTCACGAGCAACGCCAACGCTTCGTTTGGGCGGCCGAGCTCGAGCAACCCTTGGCTCAAGTTCTCGCGCACCATGGTGCTGCCGGGGGTCTTTTCGCCCATGTCGGTGAAGAGGGTGACGTTGTTGGCCCACACGCGGTTTCGCTCGACGGTCGCTCCGAGGCCGAGCGCGACCGCGAGGGCGCTCAACGCCAACGAGAGACGCCCGGCCCGGGCAGACGCCGCGAACGCGAAAGCGACGCCCGCGGCCAATAACACGACGAAACCGACCGACGGCCAGTACAGGTACCGCTCGGCGAAGGGGTTGCGCCCCAACCGGGGCACCAGGGTGCCGGGCAGCAGGGCAACGAGCAACAGCGACGACGGCAGCCGCATGGCGGGTACCCGAGACCACGCCCACCACACCAACGCGGTGAGCCCGACGGCCAACGACAGGCCACCGACGACTTGCGGCGCGAGGGCCGAGTCGATGCGGTGCAGCTGGTGAAACGCGTTCAAATTCGTGGGGGCGACGAGGGCGGTCACGCCTTGGCCGAACAACGAAATGCCGTGAAGCACCCAGCCCGACCAGCCGAGACGAACGTGGCTGAGCGGGGCCAACGTACCGTGCATGGCCCAAGTTCGCAGCGACAGGTAGACCAGTTCGGCCGCGGCGACCGCCACGAGTCGACGCTGCCACTCCGGCTTCGACGACCGAATGGAGGGGAGCGTGAAGCACGCGAGCAAGACCAAGCCGCCGGCCAGCACCCCGGGTTCTTTCGAAGCACTCGAGGCGAAGAGCAAGGCGCCGAGCGCCACGCTGCGAAGGGCGGTCAGTGGGCGTGCCGAGCACCCAAGCACCAGCGCGCCCACGCCGAACATGGCCATGGCCACGTCGCTGATGTCAGAGACCCACGCCACCGACTCGGTGTGAATCGGGTGTACGGCGAACAGACAACCGGCAGC
This sequence comes from Myxococcaceae bacterium, assembly GCA_044225205.1. Classification (GTDB taxonomy): domain Bacteria; phylum Myxococcota; class Myxococcia; order Myxococcales; family Myxococcaceae; genus JAEUJT01. The sequence goes on from JBGAIY010000571.1 coordinate 2,035, forward strand.
GACGGCGGCGTCGGTGCGGCGAAAGAGCTGCTGTGCCCAGAGCGCCACGAGCGCCGACGTCACCGCGTGCGCGAGCACCAACAAGGCGTGGTAGGGCGCCGGGTTCGACCCAAAAATCGAGTGCACGACAAAGAGCAACGTCTGCACCAGCGGGCGGTAGTACGCCGCGCCGGCCATTGACTTGAGGGCGTCTTCGTCAGCGGCGGTCGACCAGAAGGGCTCAGACCACGAGTGAACCAACGCGCTCAGTGAGGCCAGGGCGCGGTTCTGAATGATGAGCAGCTGGTCGTCCCACACAAAGGAGGCGCCGAGCGTGTTCGCGTAAGCCACCAGTGCGACGAGCCCGGGCAACAACAACGCAAGACGCTGAAATCGGGGCGAAATTTCGCTCACCGAGCCGATATGACCACCATTGCTTCGCCTGGGCCACCTTCGGGTGCGTCAGGAACGCGCGTGAGGGTGCAGTGGGCTCACGCGCACGAGGCGGCGCGGGGGCGGGGCGTGCGCCTCGTTGGAGAATTCGCCGACGGCACGCCCGGCGTCATGGCCTACGCCGTTGCGATTCAGCGCACCGCCTGAGCGAGCGGAGCGCGGTGACGCGCGCGGTCGATGCGGCCGATGACGACGGAGTACCCGCCGGCGCTGAGCAGGCCGAGGCCCAGACAGAGCGCCCAGAACGTATTGAGCGACGTCGCTTCGGTGATGGCCGGCCCGACCAGCGGTGACAGCATCATCGCGAGCCCCCAGGTGAGCGAGAACGCGCCCTGGTACCGCCCGCGCATGTGCGACGGCGCCGAATCGGCCACGAAGCTCGAATTGAGCGGTGACTGAATCACCTCGGCCACGGTCCACACCGTGACGCTGAAGGCGAAGTGCAGCAGCGTCGAAGACAGCGCCGTGGCACCGAAGCCGACGCCCAGAAACACCGACGAGACGGCCAACCACGTCGCTCGCGAGCCGCGAGTCACCCACCTCGAAACGAATGGCTGCAACAGCACGACGATGAGCCCGTTCACGGCGATGGCGACGCCGTAGTCGCTCGTGCCCAAGTGCTTCGACGTCATGTCGATGGGCAGCATGGTCAAGTGCTGCATGAAGATGAATGAGCCCAGCAAGGTCAGCACCAAGAACGGTGCGAAGTGGAGGTCGAGAAACGGCGTGAGAACCGAGCCTTGCTGGTCTTCGGTGGCGGGCGTCGTGGGCTTGGTCTCGGGCACGCCGCGCCACACGAGCGTCGCGAAGACGAGCGTGGTGCCGGCGTCGAGCACGAAGAGCAACGTGAAGTTCTTCTCGGCCATCAGCCCGCCGACGAGTGCGGCGAGCGAGAAACCGAGGTTCACCGCCCAGTAAGAAAAGGCGTAGCCCTTCATGCGGTGCGCTGGTTCGAGCAGGTCGGCGATGATGGCTTGCGTGCTGGGGTGGTACATCGCGCCGGTCAAGCCGAACAGGGCGACGCTGGCGATCAGCAAGCCGGTGCTCGGGGCGGCGGCGACCCCCAGCAGGCACGTCGCCGAGCCGATGAGCGAAAAGAGCAGGGTGGCGCGGCGACCGAGTCGGTCGGCGAGCACGCCGCCGCTGGTGGTGCCAACCAATTGCCCGAGGCCATAGAGCGACACCACGGTGCCGGCCTCGACGAGCGACAGGTGCCGCGTGGTGGTGAGGTACACCATCATCAGCGGTACGACGAACGTGCCGAGGCGGTTCACCAACATACCCGCCCAGAGGTACCAGTAGGCGCGAGGCAGACCTTCGGTCAGGCTCGAGAATCGAGTGCGAAAGAACACGGCCGCGGTGGTCATGCCCGCTTGACGGTTCGCACACAAGTATCTGACGCGGCGACCTCACGTTACACTGCGCGGCCATGGCGTCAGAGATTCGTGCGCTGCTCAGTGCCGCCCAATCTGCCGAAGTGAGAGGCGACGTGCCCGAGGCGGTGCGGCTCCTTCGTGAAGCCGCGGCCTTCTACCGCGACCGCCAGCTCATCACACGAGCCATGCAGATGCTCCGGCACGCGCGCCGGCTCGAGGGTCACGAAGACCCCGGGCCTCCGCTCGACGGCTTTGCCCCGCGTACCGAGGTGTTCGACGCCGACGATGAAGCCGAAGGGTTCGACGGGCCGGTCGGAGAGGTCGACTTGTCGACGGCCGACGACTTCGGTTTTGGTGACGAGCTGATGGGGGGCGAACGACGAGCGCTCCAGGTCACCGAGGCCGTGGCCCCGCTGACACGCGAACCGTTCGAGCGCTCGGTCACTCTGGCCGACCCAGCGATCAACGCTTGGTGCAGTTTTTGTTGTCGGCCGACCGGTGAAGTCGGAGCGCTCGCGGCGGGCCCGGCCGG
>JBGAIY010000572.1:0-4338 GCA_044225205.1 Myxococcaceae bacterium
GGAGCGGCCCGTAGAGCGCCGTGATGCCGGCCGCCACCGCCGAGTACGGGTCGACTTCAGACGAGCCCACCACGCGGGTCGCCGTCGTCGAGCAGTTTTGCTCGTGGTCGGCGTGCAAAATGAAGAGCACGTCGAGCGCCTTGACGAGGGCGGGGTGCGCTTTCCAATTCGGCTTGCCGATCGACTTCACCATCGTCAAGAAGTTCTCGGCGTAGCTCAGGTCGTTGTTCGGGTAGACGTACGGCAGCCCCTGGCTGTGACGCAGCGCGAACGCGGCGATGGTCGGCATCTTGGCGATGAGCCGCATCATCTGCAGGCGGCGCACCTCCTTGTTCTTCACGTTCTTGGCTTCGGGGTAGAAGCTCGAGAGCGCGGCGACCGTCGACGCCAGCATCGACATCGGGTGCGCGTCGTAACGAAACCCGTCCATGAACTGTTTGATGTTTTCGTGAACGTAGGTGTGGTGCGTCACCTTCGTCGTGAACTGCTCGAGCTGCTCTTTGGTGGGCAGCTCGCCGTTCATCAACAGGTACGACACCTCGAGGTGGGTCGACTTCTCGGCCAATTGGTCGATGGGGTACCCGCGGTACTCGAGAATGCCCTTGTCACCGTCGATGAAGGTGATGGCGCTCTTGCAGTTCGCCGTATTCAAGAACGCCGGGTCGTAGGCCATGAGCCCGAAGTCTTCAGCGCCGGTTTTGATTTGGCGCAGGTCCATCGTGCGAATGCACCCTTGCTCGATCTTCAGTTCGTAAGCTTTGCCGGTACGATTGTCGGTGACGGAGAGCGTTTCCTTGGCCATGACCTTTGAAATTCCACGGTGAGTGAGTCATTTCAACGAAAAAGGGAGCCCCAGTCGTTTCCATGAATCGCCGCTGGACATTTGCGCTGGCCCTGTCAGCGCTCGCCGCCCTCGCCGCCGCCCGGTGGGCCGTCGGGAGCCGCCTCGAACCCGCCGTCGTGCTCGCATTCTTGCGCAACGCGAAAGATGAACCTTGGGCGATTTTCTCCTATGGGTTCATCTACTTTGCATCGACAGCGATGCTCCTACCGGCCATCGCCATGCACGTAGCGGCAGGCGTGGTGTGGGGCTTTTCGTCTGGTTGGGTCATCGCCTGCGTCGCCGCCAACGCGGCGTCGAATGCGCAGTTCGCGGTCGGTCGCTGGCTGGGGCCCGAGCGGGTGAAAGCCTGGCTGTTGCGCCGCGGGTGGGGCCGGCTCGTCGACGAACTCGAGCAGCGCGGTGCCGTCACCATGATGATCGTTCGTCAGTTGCCGCTGCCGTTCGTGGCGGTCAACGTCACGGCGGGTGCTTCGCCCATGGCTTGGTCGCAGTTCGTCGTCGGCAACGCCGTCGGGTTGCTGCCGAGCGTGACGACCTACACCTATTTCGCCGCCGCCATTGCCGATGGTGTCGAAGGCGCCCGAGAGCAGGCGTTTGGGCGAGCGGTGGCCGCGGCCGTGGCCGCCATCGTCGTCGGCGTCGTGTCTCGGTGGGCCCTCAGCCGACGCGCGAAAAAGCACTCGGCGACCTGACGGGCGTCGCGGCGGGTCAGCCCAGACCCCGCGGCTCGCGACTTGGCGCTCGCGGCCTGCCCTCTGGGGCGCTTCACTTTGCCGCACACGCGCACGGTCACCAGAAGGTTCTTATCGGTTTGCCGCACCTACGAGCCGAACCGGCCGACGAGCTCGACGAAGAATTCGCCGTGCGATGCGCGCTGCTCCACCTGGTCGAAGGCAGACCGAAGCTCGCGACCGCCTTCGGTTGCGCGTGCCGTGCGCGCCCGCTTGGCGAGTGGCCTTTCGCCCGGCTCGCGAGCGAACGCCGAACAAGAGGTCACTCTCGGGTCAGCGACGCTCGTCGACCACGCCGACGTAGATGTACGCCAGGCCCCACATGAGGGGCACCGCGCGCTTCGAAGAGAACGTGTTGGCCGCGTCCATCAACTCCAAGAACTTCTCATTCGAGGGAAACTTCGACGCGGTGCGGGGGAGGTATTCGTACGCCGCTCGGTTGCCCGTCAACAACTGGCCGATGAGCGGCATGGCGAAGCGCGCGTAGACCCGAAACAACGCGCCGAACACGCCCGTTGGTTGCCCGAATTCGAGCACCACGACGCGGCCTCCCGGTTTCACCACCCGCGACAATTCGCGCAGGCACTGGGTCGGGTCGTCGACGTTGCGAATGCCGAATGAAATAGACGCAATGTCGAACCGCCGGTCGGCGTACGGCAACTTCATGGCGTCGGCGACTTCGAATTGAATGTCGTAGCCGGCGGCCTTCGCTTTCGCTGGCGCGCTCTTCAGCATGTCGGCGTTGAAGTCGGTGCCCAGCACCGAGCCCGTCGACCCGACGACCCGTTTGAAGTCGATCGCCAAATCACCCGTGCCGGTCGCGCAGTCGAGCACCGCGTCGCCCGCCTTCGCACCTGACTCTTTCACGGCCTGTTTGCGCCACAGCCGGTGCGTGCCGCCCGACATGACGTCGTTGGCCAAGTCGTACCGCGGCGCAATTTGCGAAAACATGTGGTGCACCTGCTCGCTCATCGCACACCTCCCGCGGCCAATTCAGCGTGGTGGGGCGCCACCACGTTCGCGCGCCGCGTGGGGGCCAGGCGCCGCCCCACGGCGTGCAGCACTCCGGGCAACGCCCCCATCAACGTGCCGAACAATTCGGGCGTCAAGGCCTGGGGCCCGTCACACAGCGCCAGTTCGGGGCTCGGGTGCACTTCAATGAGCAGCCCGTCGGCGCCGGCGGCCGCCGCGGCTAACGCCATGGGCGTCACCAACGAACGCACGCCGGTCGCGTGCGACGGGTCGACCAGCACGGGCAGTTTCGAACGCTCCTTGACCCACGCCATGCCCGCCAAGTCGAGCGTGTTGCGCAGGGTCGTGTCGAACGACCGAATGCCGCGCTCGCACAGAACGACTTGGTCGTTGCCGCCGTCGAGAATGTACTCCGCCGCCAACAACCACTCGTCGAGCGTCGAACCGAAGCCCCGCTTGAGCAACACCGGGCGCTTCACCTTCGAAATGGCTCGCAGCAGCGCGAAGTTCTGCATGTTGCGCGCGCCGACTTGCAGCACGTCGACGTAGTCGAGCATCAAGGGCAGCTGGGCGACGTCCATCACTTCGCTCACCACGGGCAAGTGCAGGCGGCGCCCCTCGTCGGCGATCAGCTTGAGACCAACTTCGCCAAGCCCCTGAAACGAGTACGGGCTCGTGCGGGGTTTGAACGCCCCACCGCGCAACGCGTGCGCGCCGCCGTGCTTCACCGCCGCGGCCGTTCGCTCGACTTGCTCAGCACTCTCCAAGGCGCAAGGCCCGGCGATCACGACGAAATCGGCGCCGCCCACTTCGAGCTCGGGCCCCAGGCGCACCCGGCTCGTACGCTCGTGGGGTTCGCGAAGAACACGCTGTGGTACCGACGTCATGCGCACTCCCGGTTCACTGAGTTCAAGATGTTTTGAACTTGGTGATGCATCTATAGCGAGATTGCTTTAGAAGACAACCGAACCGTGCGTCTTGAACCCCACAGACGATTTGTCGGGCTGGTGCGGCCGGCGCCGGGAGGGGCGTTGTTGCGCCTCGGCCCCCAACCGTTGTCGCTCGCGTTTTCGGCTCCGTCGCGCGGCCTGTGGGCCACGGGGCTCGGGGTGACCGCCGAGGGCCCGCCGCTCGGAGATGTCGATTGGGCCGAGGCTCCCCCCGAGTTGCCTCCGGGCCCCTGGTTCGGGGGCTGGTCGTTTGACGCCGAACGCCCCTGGCCGGGGTTTCGCGCCGAGCGCTGGGTGCTGCCAGAGGTCTTGGCGTGGTGGTCAGGGCAGCGTGGGTGGGTCGCGGCGTTCGGGCCTGCCGGTACGAGCCCCTCGGCGCTGGGCGACCGGCTGGCGCAGGTGTGCGAAGTCGAGCCGCTCGACCCCGACGACGCCGACGCTTTTCCGCGAATTGAAAGAAAATCGAATGACCGCGCGCAGTTTTGCGACTTGGTCGACGCGGCGGTCGGCGAAATTCGGGCTCAGCGGCTTCGAAAAGTCGTCGTCGCGCGGGCGATCGACGTGAGCGCGCCCGGCTCGTTTCTCGACCGCGAACGGCGGCTGCTCAAGTCGCTCGAAGCGCGCAATGCTTCGAGTTTCACGTTCTTGGTGCGGGGCGCCGACGGTTCGGCCTTCGTCGGAGCCAGCCCCGAGGTGCTGTGCCAGGTCAAAGACGGCGTGTTGAGCGCCGATGCCTTGGCGGGCACCGCACCGGCCGACGCCGGTGAAGCGCTGCGCAGTTCAGACAAAGACTTGCGTGAACACCAAGAAGTGGTCGACGGCATCGTCGCGTCACTGCGGC
>JBGAIY010000573.1:0-4334 GCA_044225205.1 Myxococcaceae bacterium
CTGGCCTTCGAAGTGAAACCCGAAACGCTGAAGGCGGTGCGCGAGTCGCTCGTGACGTTGCGCTCGCTCGACCGGGTCGAACTGGGCGTGGTCATTCAGCGGCGCGACGGCCAAATGGTCATCGTCGCCGACGACGGGTTTCTGCCCGAGACCACGCCCGCGGCCGTGGCGTACCGGCCGCTGCTCACGCCCGACGCCGAACTCAAGCGGGCCACGGTGCTGCGCCGAAAGCCGGGCGTCGTCATTTTGCTGGCGCCGCTCGAAACGGGCCTTTCGCCCATGCCCTTGGCCGCGCCGGCGCAAGCCGACACCGACGTCGTCACCTTCGGGCTCGCCGACCCGCTGTCATCACGGTTGCACGTGCGGCCGGCGCGACTGTCGCGCAAGGCGCTGGCGCTCGACCCGCACGTCACGAGCCGGTCGGGGCCGGTGTTGAGCCCCGAAGGCACCCTCGTTGCGCTGTTGCGCAATGGAGAGGGGGCCACCCGCGCCGTCACCATGCAAAACGACGTCGAGCCCTTCTTGGTGCCCGGCCTGCACAGTTTCGCGTGGAAGCTGTTCGTCACGTCGGCGCACCAGTGCACGCTGACGGTACGGGTCGACTTCGACGACCCTTTTCAAGAATTGACCGCCATCAGCCTGCTGCTCGGTACGCCCCACCAAGAAGACGACATTTCGCGGGAAGCCGTCGCCGCGCACCCGAATTCAATTTTCACCGCGACCGCGCCCTGCCCGCTCGAAAAGACCGTCTCGCTCGGGCTGCGCGTCAACACGTCGCAAGGCACGCCCGTCAAACTCGCCGACAGCGTTGAATTTCCTCCTGAAATGCCGGCCTTTCGGCAAGGCCAACGGTTCGACCCGACGCGGGGCACCGCGCCCGACCCCCAGGTGCTGAGCTGGTTGTTCGAGGGGCCGGGGCCCCAAAAGCCGGTCTGCGCGATCGAGCAGTGTGACCAGGCTTGCACGTCAGGCAACGGCGAAGCGTGCCTGTTGCTCGGGCATTCGCTCATGCAGAGCAACCGGGCGATTTTGGCCGTCAACGACTACGAGCGGGGGTGCGTGGCCAAAAATTACGAGGCCTGCGTCGCGCTCGCTTTTCTCGCCACGCCGAAGACCATCGACACGTATACGCCGATCATCAAACCGTGGTGCGAGTTGGGGGTGCGGCGGGCCTGCACGGCGCTGCGCGCGACCGACTGGCGCGAGCAGCTCAAGAAAGAAGGCGCGGAGTGCGCCAAGAACAAAGACGCGTGTGACCGCGAAGCCGAGCTCTTGCTCGACGGGCCGCGCCGCCCGGCCGACCTGCAAAAGGCACTCGCCACGCTCGACCGCCGGTGTCGCGAAGGCGTGGCCGACGCCTGCGTGCGCCATGGCCGGGAGAGCGCCCTGGCCCAAGACCTGACGGCCGCCATCGACCATTTCGACAAGGCGTGTCAGGCGGGCGCGCTCGAGGGCTGCTTCGAATTCGCCGCTTTGCGCGCGGTGGGCGTCGGGGCGCCCCGCAACCCCGAGCTGGCCACCAAGCTGCTCGGCACCGCCTGCGACAAGGGGCAAGCCCGCGCCTGCGCGGCCTTGGGTCGAAACAAATGAGCCGGGCTCGGTCGCTGCGTACGCTGTTGGCGGGGCGACGGGTCGGCGTCGTGCTCTCGGCGGGCTATTTCGGTTTCTACGGCCACGCCGGCTTCGTCGAGGCGCTGCGCGAGTCTGGCATCGAGCCCGCCGCGTGGGGCGGCAGCTCGGCGGGAGGGCTCATCGGCGCGCTCGCCGCGGCGCAAGTCAAGAGCGCCGACATTCGCGACTTGCTGGGCTCCCAACGCCGCCACCACTTTTGGGACCCCGACTATCTGGGCATCGCTGTCGACTCGCTGCGCCGCGGTCACCGCTCGAGCGGGTTGCTCAAAGGCGCCCAGTTTCGCGCGCTGATCGAGCGACACCTGCCGGTGGCGAACTTCGAACAGCTCTCGACGCCGCTCGTGTTGTTGGCGACCAACTTGTCGACCCAGCGCCCCGAAGTCATCACCCGAGGGCCGCTGGCGCCGGCGGTGCACGCAACCTGCGCGTACCCAGGTCTCTTTCAGGCCGTTCGACACGAGCGCGGCCTCCTGTGGGACGGCGGCATCGTCGACAAGGCGCCCGCCCTCGCGCTCGTCGACAGCCAGGTCGCCGAACTCGACGCGGTCTTGGTGCACTACCTGCCCAGCCACGACCCGGTCAGCGAGCCGCGCGGCCCGCTGGCGTACGCCGCCGGGCTGTCGGCGGGCTTTTCGGCCGTGCGCCGCGACCACTTTCGGCTGCAGCTCGAGGTGCTCGCCGCCAGAAAAGTGCCGACCTGGGTCATCACCTCGCAGCTGCCTCCGGTCTCGCCCAAGACCATGCACGCCGGGGTCACCGCGCTCGAAGCGGGCCGCGAATCGACCTTGGTCGCTCTCGGCCAGCCACCCACCCCGTGGCAAGCGAGCGGCGATTCGAACTGATGGGGCTTGGGGGCGTTTCAGTCGGTGCCGAAGCGGCGGTGGTCGACCAGCAAGCAGCGGTCTTGCACGACGTCGATGCCAGCGGCGACGAGCTGTTTGGCCGCTTCGTCGTTTCGAATGCCCAATTGCAGCCACACGACTTTGGGCTTTTTCGCAATGAGGTCGGGCACGTGCGCGAGCACGTCTTGGGGGCGGCGAAAAACGTCGACGAGGTCGACGTCACCAGGCACCGCGCCAAGCGAGCGGTACACCGGTTGGCCGAGAATGGTGGTGGCGTCGGGGTAGTACACCGGCACCGGCACGATGTCGTACCCCACCCGCTGCAGGTACGCCGGCACGTCGAATGACGGCTGCCCCGCCTGGGCCTCGGTTTTGATGCCCAACACCGCGATGCGCTTGCTGTTTCGAACCACCGCGCGAATGCCGTCGTCGTCGTCAATGATGCGTGCCATGGGCGTACCATGCCGGCCACGGCTTCGTTTCGCCACCCCATGTCACCGGCCGTTCGACCGAGCACCGTGAAGCGCTACACTGCCGCGCATGCTCGTCTCCTGTTTGGCGTTGATGGTCGCGGCGGCTCCCGCTGGTGCGCCCGCCCCGACCTTGCCCCCCAATGTGTATGCGTTGAGCGCCGACGCCTTCGTGGCCGGCGCGCGCAACGACCTGGTGACGCTCAAGCGCTTCGTCGACGGCATGGCCGCCGTCGCCAAGACGGTGAACGCCAACCGCGCGTTGTTTTCAGCGCGCAACGACGCCGTCTATTCGCCTGAACAGAAACAGCTGTTGCTCAGCACTTGGGGCGCCCTGTTCGCCTTTTTCAGCGCCACCGAGGGCCTGCGGCAAAAATATTGGGGCTTCGTCGCGACGTCGCCCACCGACCCGCGGCACGCCTGGGGTTTCTTGCTGACGCACACGGCGTTGACCGCGCTGTTGTCGCACGGGCTCGACTTCGCCGCCGCCACGCTCAACAACCGGCAACTCGAGACGCTCTTCGACGAAGCCAACGACGAGTACGGCATACCGGCCGGCGCGTTCGCGAACTTGAAAATGCGCGCCATTCATGTCGCCACCACGACCCAGCTCATGACGGGAGACGCGTGGGCCGCGACCATTCGCCCGCTCTTCAAGGCCCCCGCTGGCGCCGAAGCCGACACCGGTTGGGCCTGGGCCGAAATGAAGCGTGATTCGGCCGAAGCGAAGGCGGCCCTCATGCGCCAGGGCGTCAAGCTCTTCGCCGGCAACGCCAAAGACATCGTCAAAGACGAGTCGGCCCACGCCATTTTCCCCGTGCAAAAGAGCTTCGCCGAATGGGCCGGAGACACCCGCGTCGCACGCCAAGGCAAGCCGCTCATCACCCGCCAACAAATCGACGACTGGGTGCTGCCGAAGCTGCGGCCGGGCGACATTGTCGTGTCTCGGCAGAACTGGTTTTTGTCGAACATTGGCCTGCCTGGGTTCTGGCCCCACGCCATGCTCTTCGTCGGTACCCCCGCCGAATTGGCCGCCGCGTTCGACACCGACGGGGCGGTGCAACAGTGGGCCCGCGCACAACCTGAAAAAGCCAACACCTTGAGCGACTTGTTGGCCAAGCGCCACCCCCAGAAGTGGAAGGCGTATGCCGCCGGCATCGACTTTCAAAACCACGCCCCCATTCGGGTCATCGAGTCGATCAGCGAAGGCGTGAGTTTCACCGCCGTCGAGCACGCCTTCGGGGTCGACTACCTCGGGGCCATGCGACCGAACGTGCCGCCGGTCGAAAAGGCGCGCGCCATCGAACGGGCGTTCGCGTACCAAGGCCGCCCTTACGACTTCGACTTCGACTTCTTCAGCGACGCGACGCTCGTGTGCACCGAGCTGGTC
>JBGAIY010000574.1:0-4328 GCA_044225205.1 Myxococcaceae bacterium
GGCTGGGGCGATGCCGAAGCGGTGGCCATTGACCCGGTGACCGGCCTGCGCACCGCGGGGTCAGACCCGCGCAACGAGGGCGCGGCCGCGGGCCAAGGCGACCCCGTGAAGTAACCTCGTTGGGCGCCTCGGCGTATTCGAGGTCGTGATTTCGTCAACCTCAACTTGGGCGCTCCGGGCCGCACGCGCCGACGAGCTTTCACGGCTCGTCGCGATTGACGACGAGGCCTGTTCTCTGTTCACCGACGTCGGCCGCGGCGTGAACCTGCCTGCTGGGCACCACGCGTTCACCCTGGCCGAGCAGGCCACCTGGCGCGACTCGCTGCTGGCCGGGCGGGTCGTCGTGGCGGTGCCCCCCGACGACGAGCCGATCGGCTTCGTGTCACCCGGCTTCATTGACGGTGGTGCCCACCTGCAACAAGTCTCGGTGCGACGGAGCTGGATGCGCCGCGGAATCGGTACGGCCCTCGTCAACGTGGCGGTGGGTTGGCAGCCGTTGGCGCTCTGGCTCACCACCTCCGCCGACCTCGAATGGAACCGGCCGTACTACGAGCGGTTGGGCTTCTCATGCGTTTCTGAAGACGGGTGTGGGCCGCAGCTGCGAAAAGTGCTCGAAGACGAGCGGCGCGCGCTGCCGGCTCCCGACCAGCGGGTGGCCATGGTTCGTCACCCGCGTGACGTCGACCCGACCGCGAAGTTCGTTCACGGGCGTGTATTCTTGGGCTCCCCATGAAGAAGCCTCAAACGATTGACGCCTACTTGGAGCAGGTGCCGGCCGAACAGCGCCGAGCGTTGCAGAAGCTTCGGCTGACCATTCGTCGCATCGTGCCGAAGGCCGAAGAGTGCATCAGCTACGGCATACCGGCGTTTCGCGTGGGCGAAGGGTCGCGTTCGGTCGTCGCTGGGTTCTTGGCCCGAAAGAAGGGCTGCAGCTACCTGCCGTTCAGCGGGCAGACCCTGGCGACGTTGAAGGCGTCTGTTCGGGCGTATGCCCAGACCAAAAGCTCGCTGCACTTCGATTCGGCGAAGGGTCTGCCGGTGGCCCTGGTGCGCGCGCTGGTACGCACCCGGCTGAGCGAAATCGCGGCGACGCGTTGAGGTGTTGACGACCTTCGACGCACGTTCAGTCTTCGAAGCGCCGGGGTTCGAGCAGCGCCTGGGTGGCCCAAGCGCCCATTTGTTGGGCGTGGGTGCGCGCGGTGTTGCCGACCTGGTCGGTCTTGGTGACGCTGGCGCCCCGGCGGAGCAGCGCTTGCGTCACTTCACTGCGATTGAAGGCCGCCGCCCACATGAGCGCGGTTCGGCCGTCGGGGCCGGGCTCGTCGACCGGGGCACCGCCTTCGACCAGGGCCTCGACGACGGCGACGTCTCCCTTGAAGGCGGCGCCGTCGAGCGGAGTCAACCCGCGCACGTTGCGCTTCGCCGGGTCGGCTCCCGCGCGCAACAACGCTCGCACCGTCTCGACGTGACCGTGGTACGCCGCCAGCATCAACACGCTGTCGCCTTTGCGATCGTGCGCGTCGACCCCACCGAACTCACCAATCAGGCGCAGCAGCTCGTCGGTTCGACCCGAGCGCGCGAGCTGAGCCAGCTGCTCACGAACTTCTGCATTCATGTGGTAGCCCCCCGTTCACGCATTCAATGCGAAGCGCTGCGCATTACAAGGGCCGCGTGCCGGTTTCGTGATGGTGAGGGCCCGTTCAACGACACCTGTCGCTTTCATTCGTCGGTCTGACGGGGTCGACCGTCGCGGCGTGCAACGACATTTGCTCAGGTGCGCGGCCGACGCCGACCGAAAGCCACCACCGCCCCCACGACCAGGAGGCCCAGAGCCCGGCCGCCGCAGCCAACGAAGGTCGCGTTGCGGTACTGGTGCCACCGACACTTGGCCTTTTCGCAGGTGAACCCTTTGTCGCAGTCGGAGTCGGAGAAGCAGGTGGTGCTGGAGTCGGCTTCTTCGGTCGACTGCTGCGCGCCGCCCTGCCCCACCGACGCATCGGGTATCATGTTGGGGTCGGGCACTTCGTCGGCGAACGACGCGGCACCGATGAGCAACGAGCCCAGCAGCACCAGACGTCTCGATGGCCGCCAAAGCATGGTGGCGTTTGTACAAGACGGCCCGCCTCGACGCCACGCCAACCGGGCTTTCTCACCGGTTGAAAAAAAGCAGCGCGAGCCCGGCGAGCAGCGCCGCGGCGACGAGCCAGACCACGACCTTTGCCCGACCCGAAGCCCGAGCGGCTGGTTCTGCGAGCGCGACCGAGCGCTCGGCCACGCCCGCCGTCGCGGGGAACGGGGCGACGCCGTCCTCGGCCACGCGGGCCGTGACGTAACGTTCGATGAGCGCGACGTGCCCAGGCTCGATGGCGGTGAACTGCACGCCGAACATCAGCGACGAGGTCGAAATGTGTCGCACCGCCGCGCGTGCTTCGAACGGTGCGCAGTCGGGCAGCGTGACCATGATTTCGACTTCGTTCGAGAGCGTCGCCGCGTCGACGTCGTGGTGAATGGCGACGGCGATGCCGCCCACGCTGATGTCGCGGGCCCACAGAATTTCGGTCAACCGCTTCTTGCCGAGGAGTTGAACGGTGATGGGCTCGTTGAGCCGCGGGGTCACACGAACAAAACGCCGTCGGTTGATCGAACTCATGTCGTGGCCGAGAGCTTACCCCGTCTCGAGCAGCGGGCGAGGCTCAGCCGCGAATCGCCTCGCGCTGAGCCCACGCGGCGCTGAACTGCAACAGGCCGGCGACCGCTCGACAGGTCTCAATGCCGACCAACAACACGGCCGGGCCAACCGACCACTGGGTACCAAATGCGTCGGCCGCGTCGACGGCCAGCCAGAGCACGGTGCTCACGGTGAACAAGCCCCAAGGCCAGGCGAGCGCGCCGCCGCGCAGCGACAGGGCGGTGAGGAACAGCGGCGTCACCACCAGCATCGACACCACATCGCCCATTGCCGAAGCAAGCTCGTGCCAGGCGTCGACGTGACCTTGCGCAATGAGTTGCGTTTGGTGCACCACGGTCGGCCCCATCAACACCACGGCGAGCACGGCGACCACGCCCTCGGCCACGACGAAGACGCCGGTCGGCACCGTGAAGGAGAGGCCGGCGACCCGCCACGCGCGCGCCACCACGATGAGCGCGCTCACCATGCTGACATTGGCGAGGCCCGTGAGCACGCCACTGACCAGGCTGGCGGCGTGGCCGATGTCACGCGCATGGCCGGGCAGCGCCACCCCGAAGCCGAGCGTGTCGACCAAGAGCAGGCCGTAGCACACCGTCAGCAACCACCAGGCCCGGCGCAGGTAGTCACCGGGCGAGAACGCGCGCGCGGCGAGGAGCGAACCCGCCGTTGCGACGGCGAAGACCACCGAGTCGTTGAGCCGCAACAGCCACTCGGGCACCTCGGGGCCGGCCGCCGCGAGGCTGACAGCGACCAACGCGCCGCCCACGACGGGGCCAATGAGCAACCACCTGCGTGCGCTCATGTGCTCAGCTCCTTGGTCAACGCCGCGATGACCGCGTCGGCTTTCGCCACGCCCACCAACACCGACAACAATTGGCGCAGCGAGGGCAGCACGAGCACCACTTGCGCGGCGGTGAGCGCCTCGGGTTTCACGCCCACCGTGCGCTTGCAAAACGTGTTGAGCGTGCTGAGCGCGGCGCCTTCGCCCAGCAGCACGGCGAGGTGGCGAACGACGACTTCGGCCGGAGTGCCCTTCACGAGCGTGGCGAGGCCAGTTCAGTGACTCCGCTTCGAAACCGGAGTCATTGTCACGGGTTACGACCGGCCGAGTGGGCGGCTTCGAGCAGCACGCCGCCGGCGAGGTAGTTGCCGGTACCGGTCTCGAGGTCGAACACGGGGCCGGCAATGTCGACCGACGGCCAGGCGGTCTGGCCCGCGGGCAGGCCGGTCTCGGCGAGCACGTGGTTGTCGGTCAGCCGAAGCGCGTCACCAACGCGCTTGCCCGGGAGCGCCGGCAACACCGTGGTCTTGCGGTACACCGCGAGCACCGGCGTCCACACGGTGGAGGTTTGGAGGTCACGGCCCTTGACCAAGTCACCCGGTCGCACGTCGGCGACGGGCACGAGGCCCCGCGCGGTCTCGACGCGAGAATCAGCGGCGAGGCACTTGTTGTGAATGAGCAGGTCTTGGGCGAAGTAATTGCCCGCGGTGGTTTTGATGTTGTACGTGACGTCAGACCGCGACTGCCGCCGGGTGATGGCGACGAGCCGTTCGGCCCGCGTCATCAACAACTGGTGGTCGACGACGTAGACCGTGTCGCCCACGACCAAGTCTTCGGTGTGCACGAACCCGCGCGCGG
>JBGAIY010000575.1:0-4327 GCA_044225205.1 Myxococcaceae bacterium
CTTCGGAGCCCGGTAGAGCCCGAGCCTCTTGAAGGCGGGCACGACGTCGTGGTCGATGGCGTGGCGAAAGACGGCGAGGCGTTCGCGGGTGGCCAACGAACCGAACGGGTTCGACGCGGCCTCACCCTCGCCGCCCGACTCGCGAATGACGTCTTCGAGCGCCGGCAACGACTTCGGCAAGAGGTCGCGAACCCAGTCGAGCTGTCGCTTCTTCAACAGGCCGAGCATCGCCTCGAGCAAAGCGAAGCCGTACTGCCCGTGAATCGACTCGTCGCGGGTGAGCGCGGTGAGCACAGCGTGGGCGAGCGGGTCAGACGTGTGTTTGCGAACGGCGGCGATGAGGCGCACCGACACCGTTTCGCCGATGCACAAGAACCCGACGGTGGTGTGCAGAATGCGGTCGAGGCGGGGCAAGGTCTCCTGGGGGTTGACCCAGGTGGGCTCGCCGTCGATGACGTCAGAACCGCCGAGTGCGTTGATCATGCGGCGGCACAGCTCGACGTGGCGCAGTTCGTCGCGCACGACGCGCACGGCGACTCCCAACAAGTCGAAACCGAAGCCCTCGGCCGTCAAGTTGGCCAACAAATCGGTGAAGGCCACCTGCGAGCGGTACTCGTCGAGAATGCGCGCTTCCCACGCGCCGCGGCCCCATTCGACTTCTTCGACCGAATACTTCGAAGCGTCGAAGCGTTTGAACGCGGCGGCCGACAACGCCTTGGGCAGCGTTTCGTCTTCGAACCGGGTGTGCACGACGTCGGTGACTCGGTGAATCGGGCGCAGGTCGAGCATGAACGGGTCGTCTCGCGGTGAATCGCCAAAAGCGAAAAAAGAGCGGGCTTGGGCGCGACAGAGGCGACCCCAAGCCCGCGAACGAACGCCGAGAACCGAAGTCGCTTGTTACTTGCGGTTCGGCACAGGGTTGAGGGGAATGTGCGGGTTCTTCGGCAAGATCTTGTAGTTGACCGGGCCGAGCCAACGCTGCGCACCAGCCAAGTGGCCTCCGGTCTTCTCGAACACCACGCGGTTGTCTTTGAGAATGTGGGCCTTACACGGTCTCGACGTCGCCGTTGCCACCCTTTTGAACGGTGATGGTCTTGATCACGGCCGAGGCCTTGAAGCCGACCGGCGACTTGAAGGCCCACTTCGAGCCGTGAAACTCGTAGGTGCCGAGCACGCCCTTGAGTTGCGCAGCGGTGGGCAGCTTCGCAGGCTTCGTTGGGGGCTTCTGCGGTGCGGGGTTCAGACCAATGCGAACATCAGACGATTGCGCCATGTTTTTCCTCAGGAGGGACTTGGGGGTTGAAAGTCGTTGGTACGGCCACCCCGCTTCACTTCACTCCGCGAACAAGTTCAACCCGGCGCGGTGTCTTTCTGCTCCGTGAGAAAAAGAGAAGGCCAAAGTCATTCGTCAGCGTCGCTTTGGCTTTCGGGCGGGTCGGTGGGTTGGGGCAAGTCGCGCCAAACGGGGCCCAAGGCTTTGAACACGACGAACGCCACGAGCACGACAACGGCGGCGTAGAGCGCGGGTCGTGAGGGTCGAGCGCGCCAGGCCCACCACCGTTCGACCCGGCGCTGAAACCGCGGAGCGTGGGAAAATTCGGCCCACGCCTCGTCTTTCATGAGCGCGGCGCGGCCGTCGTCTCCCAGGCCATCGAGCGCGCGGGCGAGCAGCACGCGGCCTTCGACGGTGCCTTGGCGGTGGGTGAGCAGCACGTCGAGGGCGGCCTTCGCCTGGGCGTAGTCGCGCCGCTGGAGGCGGGTGCGGCCGAGCACCAGGTACACTTCGCCGACGCGAAAGTCGGGGTCGGCGTCGATGACGTGGGCGAGCAGTTTTTCGCCTTGGTCGACGTAGCCGGCTTCGGCGCACGCGGCGCCCAGGGTGAACACGGTTTCGAGGTCGTCGTCTCCGTGTTCGAGGTTGGGCTTGAGCATGGCCACGGCGGCTTTCGCCTGCCCGCGTTGCAGCAGCAGCTGGGCACGCTCGAGACGGGCGCGGCGGTCGTTCGGGTTGAGCCGCATGGCGTGGGCGAGCTGTCGTTCGCGGCGCCAGCGAGCCACGAACTTGAACGGGTCGGGCAGCACGCCCAACGTGTAGCGGTCGACGACGAACCAGAAGGCGACCAAGAAGAGCGCCGACCCAATGGGGCTGCCGGTAATCGACCTGAGAATGAGCCACTGCAGGTAATAAGACATGCGTTCGACGCCGACGCGGGCGAGCGTCTCAGCGTCGCACAGTTACATGAGTCGGGCAGCAATGGCGCTGTGCACGTCGAAGCCCCGGTCGGTGAGCTTGAGTCGCCCGTCTTCGAAAACCGCCATGCCTTGCGAGACGAGGTGTCGAACGGTGAGCTCGCGCTTGGCCCAGCTCTGGTCGAACTGTTCACAAACGCGAACCAAATCAACGCCTTGCGCCAACCTCAGGCCCATGGCGACGCGCTCTTCGAACAGGGCCGAGCGCGGCAGCAGTTCGCGGTTCGCTTCGAGGGTGGCGCCCGCGGCCGACGCGGCCAAGTATTTGTCGGCGCTGCGGTGGTTCGAATACCGCACGGTGCCCTCGTTCGGGGTGTGCACGCAGCCGGTCGCGCCCACACCGAGGGCCAGGTATTCGCCGCCCGTCCAGTACAGGGTGTTGTGCCGCGAATGAAAGCCGGGGCTCGCGTAGTTCGAAATTTCGTACCGCCCGAGGCCGGCCCGCGCGTAGGCGTCTTGCACGGTGCGCTGCATGGCGACGACGACTTCGTCGGGTGGCAGGTGCACTTCGTTGCGCGAGAGTTGCTTGGCGAGCGGCACGTCTTCGGCGAGCGACTCGCGGTCGAGCGTCAGCGCGTAGGCCGAGAGGTGCTCGGTGCCAAGGCTCGCGGCGCGCTCGGCGTCGGCGCGAACCTCGGCAACCGTCTGGCCTTGAACGCCGTAAATGAAGTCCATCGACAGGTTGTCGAAACCGGCGGCCCGCCCCGCGTCGTACGCGCGCAGCGCGGTGGGCCCGTCATGCGCGCGACCCAGCGCCTGGAGCGTTTTGAGCTGAAACGACTGAACGCCCATCGACAAGCGGTTGACGCCCGCGGCGCGGTAGCCGGCGAAGCGTTCGGCGTCGGCGGCGCCGGGGTTCGCCTCGAGGGAAACTTCGCAGCCCGAGGCCAAGCTCAGCTCGCGCCCGAGCGCTTCGAGCACTTCGCCGACGAAGCGCGGGTGCCACAGCGACGGCGTGCCGCCGCCGAAGAACACCGAATGCACTTCGCGGCCACCGAGCGCCCACATTTTCACGCGAGACGAAAGCTCCGAAATGATCGCTCGGGCGTATTCGCCTTCGGGCACCACCTTCGCCGCCGTCGACGCAAAGTCGCAGTACGGGCACTTCGACAAGCAATAGGGGAAATGCACGTACACGCCGAAACGGGCGGCGCTCAAGCCGGTGAATTCGTCGACCGGGGCGACCGGGGGCTTTCGAGAAATCTTCAAACAGTGTACTTCGTGCCGTAATGAGCGAAACCGATCAACCCAGTCAGCGTATTCGTTGGGCGCGCTCGCAGAAGTTCCGTCTTACGCCCAAAGGCACCGAAGCCGAATTGCTGTGGCGAACGCGCCTGTCAGAAGTGCGTTCTCAAGGGAAACAGGTCTTTGAAGCCGCGCTTCAAGAATGGGCGACCCAATTCAAGGTTCGCCCCGACGACGCCGCCTTTTTGTCAGAACTGGCGACCCAGCCCGTTCGGTTAGAAGACGTGGCCAAAGCCGTGGCCGACACCGGGGCCTCGCGCGAGCAGGTCAAGCAGGTGCTCGAGCGGCTCTACGAAGCCGGGCTGATGGAGTCGGCCGTGCCGGCGCTCGAGACCGAGCGCCACTGAGCCCAAAGCTCACTTCGCTTTGAGTTGGGCTTCGAGCCGCGCGACCTTCGCTTTGAGCGACGCCGCGGTTTCAATGGCGGTTTCGGCCTGCATCAACTTCTTCTTCAAATTCGCGTTTTCGGCCTTGAGCGTTTCGAGCTCGGGCGAATTCGCGCTGGCCGCGGGCGGGGCCGCGGCGGCGCCCTTCTTCGCCGAAGCCAGCTGAGTCTGCGCGGTCTTGAGGCTCTTCTTCAGCTCGTCGACTTGCTCTTGGAGCGTGAGCTTCTCGGTGCGCAGGGTGATTTCAGAGCCCTGCATGGTGGCGATTTCGTGCTGCAGGGTCGCTTCGCTCTGGCGCAACGCGGCTTCGTTGGCCCGCAGCGCGTCGAGCTGGGCTTGGGTGTCAGCGAGCTTGGCCTCGACTGAGCGAACACGATTTTCGGCGGCGCCGCCGGCGTTTTTCGCGGCCTGGTCGGCGCGGGCGAGCGCTTCTTTGGCGCGCCCTT
>JBGAIY010000576.1:0-4318 GCA_044225205.1 Myxococcaceae bacterium
TGCTGGGGCCTTCGACGCGTGGCCCGGCCGAAACGACCTTCGGCTCGGGGGGCTTCGGCGCGTCAGGCGGCAGCAGGGGCGAACGCGTCTTGGCGGTCAGCGGCTGAGACGGAGGCGCGGTCAGCTCTCCTCCGCGCTCATCGCCTTTGGCTTCAGAATCGTCTTCGGCAATGACGATGACGCGGTCGTGCTCGTTCAGTTCGAGTTCTTCGCTCTGCGGCGGGTTGATGACGGGCGCTTCGCCCGCGCGCAAATAGCCAATGGCGACTTCGGAGCGTTGGCGCGCCACCCACTGAATCGACAGCCAGGGGGTCGGCGCTCCCAGGGGCGCGTAGCAAGCGGCCCGCTTGAGGTAAATTTCGTTGCCGTCGGAGTCGAACAGGTCAGCGAAGACGGCGTTGAGGTCACGCCGTTCAGACACCTGCGCGAGCAACATCGACGTCATCTCGGCCGACACGACGAAGTCGGCGCCGTAGTCTTGCTCGAGCAGGTCTTTCGTTCGCGGGTCGAGAATTTCACTGATGATGCGCGGCGCGCGGTCTCGAAAATCTTGAAACAGGTCACGCAACAACAACACGGTGATGACGGTGCGCGCGTCGGCTTCTTCGGGGTCGCGTGTGGTGTCGGCCACGACCATGGTGACCATGAAGTCGGGCGACACCACCTGGCGCAACGGGTCGGGCATGGTCGGGTCACCGTCGACGAACTTGAGCTTCAAGTTCTTCAGCGTGCCGACCTGCTGCCGCATGAGCTCGGTGAACGCCTCTTTGTCGTGCCCGGGCATGAGCCACGCTTCGCTGCCGGGCAACACGTAGTTGTCGAATTCGCGAAGCATGTCGCCGAGCTTGGGGCTCATGCCGCAAATGAGGAGTCGCTCCGGTGCGCGGGCGATGGGCGACGCTCCTTGAAAGTCGGGCGAGACTTCGGGCGCGTGCTCGGCGGTCAATGAAAACGAGTCGTCGTCTTCGGCGATGACGAGCAACTCGTCTCCGTCGTCGAGGCTGAAGTGGTCGGGCGGGTTCAGAATGCACTGCGCCGGTTCGCCGTCGACGCCGGGGCGGCGCACGCCGCAGACCACCGCGTCTTTCATGCGCCACTGGGCTTCGCCGAACGTCGCTCCATTCAGCTCGGGGAAAGCGCGAAAATAGAACTCGCTGCCCTCGTACGAGAGCAGGTGTCGGTACACTTCAGCCAACCCGTTCTGCCTCGCGGTCTGCACCATCATGCGGCTGAGCGTCTCGGCCATGGCCACGACTTCGACGCCGCCAGCGCCGAGCTTCTCGACGACGGAGCGCCGGTTGCTGTCGATGAGCTCGACCACCACGTGGTTCTTTTCAAGCGCGTTCGGTATTCGCCGCAGCGCCAACAACGTCTTGATGGCGTTCATGTCGGCGCCCTGCGCGTCGGCGTCGGGGCCCTGCTGCTCGTCGGCCAACACAATGATCGACCGCGCTCGGCTGGCGCCGACTTTTCGCAAGTCGTGAACCGAATACGGGCTGCCCTGCCGAACAATGACTCGGGTGGAGCGCATGTCTCCCATGCGTTCACGCACCGTGTTTTCGACTTCTTCTTTGTCGGCTTCAGACAGAATGACGATGCTCGCCTGCGCTTGGTTCGAGTTCGCTTCACGCAGCTCGCGCAAAATCGCGAAGATCTTCTCGTTGAAGCCCAGCACCAGCGTGTGCCGCTCGTCGATGACGGGGCTCTTGCCTTTGCGCAGGTCGTCGATTTTGTCGCCCACGGTCGACGACACGAGGCCGATGAGCAGCGCCACCACGCCCACGCCGCTGAGCGTGGCGAGCATGGCGACCATTCTTTTGAGCGTGCCTTCGTCGCCGCCCATGGTGCCCGCGTCGGCGACCCGGGTGACCGCGAACCACATGGCCTCGAGAAAGTCGAACGTCTGCCCTTCTTCGGGTTTGACCACGAGCTTCGCCAGCACGGCGCAAAACGTGACGAGAATGAACGACAGCCCGAACAGCCCCAAGAAGCGCGCGAGCGGGCTCCACGACAGAAAGCGGTCGACTTGGTAACGAAGGTGGTCGCTGGTGCTGGGCGTGTCTGGTGAAACCGGCATGGGCACCCACCGTAGCCAAGTCGGTGCGGCTTGGCGCGGTTTTGCGGTATGGCGCGGTATGCCCCAACCGAGTTCTCGCTTCTATGGCGCGGCGGTTCCTCCACTCGCGCAGAAGCTGTGCCGAGAGACGTTGACCTTCGCCCGCTCGCGCTCGTTGGCTTTGGTCGACGCCCACCTGAAGTCGAACTTCGCGTACTTCGGTTCGCTCGACAAAACGCTGAGTGGCTTTTTCGTGCTCGACAGCGAGGGCGACGACTACACGCTGTTCGACCTGCGCGAGCCCAAGGGGCAGGTGTGGTTTCTCGACCACGACGAACTCGAACTGACGCCGCGCTTCGAGTCGCTCGAGGCGTACCAGCGCTGGCGCGACCAAGCCGACCAGGCGCGACGAAAAGGCGACGAAACGCTCTCGCTGCCACGCCCCATCAAAGACCGCTCGAAGCGAAAGCCGGCGACCGCCCGGCTGTGGCGCCGGTTTCGCTGGTTGGTGTGGCTGCTCAGCCAGCCGAAGCAGGTGAGTGAAGACGACGCGGTGTCGACGGCGGTCGAAGCGTTCACCCGGCATGAGCGCGCTGACTACGAGCGCGTCTTTCGGGCCGAGCTGGGGTTGCTCGGCGGCGACCCGAACCTCGCGGTGTATTGGCTGCTGCACTTCACCGTTCTGGCCGACGACGCTTCGCGGGCCACCGTCGTCGCCGCGGTCGCCCGGTCGAAAAACCCCTGGGTGCGTGAATTCGTTGACGTTTTTGGGCAGCTGGGCCCAGCGGCAAACCTGCGGGTGCTGCCGCCTTTTCGTGAGCGGCGCGCGCGCTTCGTGTTCGAGACCGCGGCCACCCACGCGGCCGACGAATTCGCGGCGGTGTTGCAAGCGTGCCGAATCGCTCCGACGCTCGGGTTGCGTATGGCCCAGGCGCTCTGGGCGGCGGCCCCGGCCGAACCCCAGCGCGCGCAGGTTCGGGCCCTGGTGGCCGAAAAGCGCAAGGGGGGGCCGGGCGTCGAATACCTCTTGGCCGAACTGGCCCGGCTCGACGGCGCGCCGGTGAAAGCCGACTGGCTGCTCGAACACGACCCGTACTCGACGCGGTTTCTGGAGTTGGCCTTCGCCGGCGCTCGCTCGCCGGCGCTCGAGAAGCGGCTGGCCGATTCGCGCCAAGTCGACGCGGTGCTCGAGGGGGTGTTGCGCGCGGTGCGCACGAACGCGAAGAAGGCCCAGACCATGGCCGACGTCGACCGGCTGGTGAAACCGGCGTTGGGGGCGTTTGCCCGGGCGCCGGCGACGGTGCGCGAGCTGGCGGCCCGCCGAATCATCGCCAACGCGGCCGACTACCCGAACGCGGCGCTGCTGACCGCTTTCGCCACGGTGAAGGCGCTCGTGGGCTCGAAGACCGAGCGCACCGCGCTGCTGACCCAAGCGGCGATGGCGATGTGGTCGTACGACCCGGTGAAAGCGGCGGTGGCGCGTGCGAAAGCCGGCGACGCCGAAGCCCGCGAGCTGTTGGCGGCGTTGTTGCTGTTCGACGAACGCCGCTGCAACGACGCGCACGCGCTCTACGTGAAAGAATTCGCCATCGAAGGTCTGGGGGCGTCGGTCGCGAAAGAGCCGACCTTCACCGCGCTGCTCGAGCACCTCTGTCGACCGGGCTTCGCGCGGCTGACGAGCGTCATGCTTCAGACCGCGCTCGCCCCGCGTGGGCCAGCGTCGGTCTTGCCGAAATTGACGCCGGCGCAGAAGGTGGCGCTGGCCTTGGCCCTGACCCGCTCGCCGCCGCCGAAAAATTCAGTGTACGACCGTTCGGGTGACGTGCTCGAGGCGGTGTTTTCGGTGCCGCTGCACCGCCAGGTCAAAGCCGCGCTGAAGTAGAGCGGCCAGCGCGCGCTGGCTGGCCGCTACCGCGCGATGCTGGGGCGCCTCCAGAAGAACGAAGGCGGGCCGGTCTACGGCGTGACGCTGTAGACCAAGGTGGCCTTGGGCGCGCGCAGCCACCGCTCGCCGATGGTGCCGCGGAGCGCCGCCCACGCGTCGTTCGCGTTGTCGACGTAGGTGGCTTTGAGCAGCTCGGCGTCTTTCTTGTCGCCCGTGCCTTTGATGATGAGCACCCGCTTGGCCAGCCCGCCGATGATCGGCTTCCACTTCTCGAGGTCGACTTCGAAGCAGCCGACGTCTTGGCCGTTCGCGGCTTTTTCGTCTTTTTTCCACTCGAGCACTTTGGCGTCGAGCAGCGTGCCGAGCTGAATGGCCGC
>JBGAIY010000577.1:0-4290 GCA_044225205.1 Myxococcaceae bacterium
CGTCGGAGAACAGCTCGGCTTGTCTCGCGCCAAGGTGAAGGCGCTCTTCGACGACGAAGCCGAAGGCGGCGTGCGGGTGCGGGTCAACGGCCGCCGAGCGAAAAAAGGCCTCTCGGTCGAAGCGGGCCAGCGGGTCGAAGTCGACGTCGTCGAAGAAGCGCCCCTGACGGCGACCGCCGACGAACAGGCCAGTGCGAGGGTGCCGGTGTTGTTCGAAGACGCCGCCCTGCTCTTCGTCGACAAGCCCGCGCAGATGCCGTCACAGCCGATCAAAGCCGGCGAACTGGGCACCGTCGCCAACGCGCTCATCGCGCGGTACCCCGAATTGCAAAACGTGGGAGACGACGTGCGCGAAGCCGGCCTGTGCCACCGGCTCGACGTCGAGACCTCGGGGGTGCTGTTGGCCGCGAAAACACGGGAGGCGTGGCTTGCGGTGCGCGCGCAATTCTCGAACGACTCGCGCGACCTCGACAAGCGGTACTGGGCGTTGGTGGCGGGCCCGTTGGCCGACGAGGGCGACATCGACTTGCCGCTCGCCCACCACGGTGACTCGGTACGCCCCGCGGTCGACGGTGCCGAAGCGCGTGAGGCGCGGTCTGAATTTCGGGTGCTCGAGCGCCAGGCCGACTACGCCTTGGTCGAAGTGCGCATTTTCACCGGCGTGCTGCACCAGGTGCGCGCCCACTTGGCGGCCATCGGTGCCCCCATTGTCGCCGACGCCTTGTACGGAGGCCGGCCCGTCGCTGGCCTCGGCCGCTTCTTTCTGCACGCCCGCTCACTCTCGGTCACCCACCCCACCACCGGCCAACGGGTGACGGTACAAAGCCCGCTGCCCGCCGACTTGAGCTCGGCTCTGGGGCAGCTCGGCTTTCGAACGCGTTGATTTCGTTGCGGTTGCGAGCGGCAATGAGTTTTGAGACACCTGGGTGACATGGGTTCTTTTTCGGTCACCGAAGCGGTCGTCACGCCGTTCGACAACATGGGCACCAACGGCCCCGAGGGTGCGCTCAAGGCCGCGGCGGTGCCTCAGGCGTTTCTCGACGCCATTGAAAAACAATTCGGCGCCCAGAAGCTCGAGCCACGGCCGCCCGAGAAACCGCTGACGGCGAAGCAACGGGCTGCGCTGGCCGAAGCGCTGAAGAACGCGTTCGCTCCCCCGCCTGACCGTGCCGCGAAAGCGGCGGTCGAGGCACAAAAAGAGGCCAACGCGAGCGGGCGACCAGTGCTCCGCGACGACGTGATGTACCTGCCGCGAACGCCTCAAGAGCAACGAGCGCAAGACGCCCTCGACGCCAAGTTGCGCGCCGCCCAAGAACAGGCGAACCGAACGGGCAAGCCGGTGGGGGTCGACGGGTTCTATCTGCTCTCGCCAGAATCGAAGAAACCGTCGGCGAGCCCGTTTCAGAAGCTGCTCGTCGAATTCTTCTGAGGGTCAACGGCCCATGGCTCCCGCGCGACTGAGCAAGCGCATCAAACGCCTCGCCGACGACTTTGGTCTGGTGAAGGGCGAATACCGGCTCAGCCCGGCCAAGCTCAAAGCCTGGGTCGCCGAGCTCGACGCGGTGCCCGTGGGCGAGCGGTCGCGCTGCGCGGCCGAAATCGTGGCTTTGGCGCGACGGTTCGAAGAACGGGGAGGCCCCGGGGCGCAGTACGGCGTGGCGCAGTTGTATTTTTGCGCCGCGGGTCTGTTGCAACAAGCCGCGGTCGCCCACGGCTGGAACCCGAAGCGGTAGGTCGACACGCCCATGATCATTCACCTCGACATGGACGCGTTCTACGCGTCGGTCGAGCAGCGCGACCACCCCCAGTACCTGGGCCACCCCGTCATCGTGGGAGGCCACCCGACCCGGGGTGTCGTGCTCGCGGCGTCGTACGAGGTGCGCCCGTTCGGCGTGCGCAGCGCCATGCCCATGCACCAGGCACTGAGGCTGGCTCCGAAAGCGGTGGTGCTGCCGCCCCGCTTTCACGCCTACGTCGAAGCGAGCGAGCACGTCTTTCGCATCTTCGAGCAGTACACCCCGCTCATTGAACCGCTGTCGCTCGACGAGGCGTTTCTCGACGTGACCGCCTCGCAGGCGCTGTTCGGCGACGCCACCAAAATCGCGACCGAGCTGCGAGCCCGCGTTCGCGCAGAAACGAAGCTGCCCTGCTCGGCCGGCATCGCCGAGACGAAGTTCGTCGCGAAAATCGCTTCTGATTTCGCCAAGCCCAATGGGCAGCACGAAGTGCCCGTCGGCACCGCGCGTGAGTTTCTGGCTCCCCTGCCCGTGTCGAGGCTGTGGGGCGTGGGCCCCAAGACCGAAGAGGTGTTGCGCCGCGCGGGGTTGCGCACCATTGGCGACGTCGCCGCCCGCGACGTGTCTTGGCTCAACGCGCGGCTGGGTTCACTCGGGCAACACCTGTGGGAACTGAGCCAGGCCATTGACCCCAGGCCGGTCGTACCCGACCGCGAAGCCAAGAGCATCGGCGCGCAAGACACCTTCGACGAAGACCTGCGTGGGCTCGACGCGCTGACGCCCCACGTGCACTCCCAAGCCCTTCGCGTCGCCCGCCGGTTGCGGCGCGCTTCGGTCAAAGCCCGGGTCGTACAGCTGACCGTGAAGTATTCTGACTTCTCGCTCGTCACCAGGCGGCACACCCTGACCGAACCGACCGACGACGGCCAAGTGCTCTACCGCGAAGCCGTGCAGTTGCTCGAAACGCGCGTCGAGCTCAACCGCACGATTCGACTCACCGGCGTGTCGGCCAGCGGGCTCGCCTCGGGCCACACCCAGTTGGGGCTGTTCGCCGAGTCGGGCCCGAAGAAGAACGACAAGCTCAACGCGGCGCTCGACCAAATTGCCCACAAATTCGGGGCCAAGGCCGTCGTCACCGCCGACCTGGCGAAAGCCCCAAGCGTCGACGAGGCGCGAGACGGCTTCTACCGCGAAGACAAGAAGCCCACGTTCGAACCCCGCTCGCTGACCGTCGAGCGCGACGACGATGCGCCACCGTAGAAGTTGCACCTGAGCCGAGACGATTCGCCGCCGAACCCGCCGGGCGGGGCCAGCGCTGGCTGACGTGGCGGCCGCCTTGACTTGGGTTTCGCGGGGGTCGTCCCTGCGCGACCATTCATTGGTATTCGCGGGGCACGTCGCGTCGTTCGGAGTGCTCGCCTGGTGCGCCGCTCACGCTTCCCAGCGGGCGAGCAGCTGCTGAACCGAGCGATACCGCGCGAGCAGCTCTTCGCGTTTGGTCGTGAGCAGCACCATGAACCCGACGACCAACAGGCCGAGCGCCGACAAGAAAATGGCCCCCGCGCGCGGCTCGCGAATGCCGTAGCGAACGATGTTGGCGATGACGGTCGTGACCAAAAACCCCGTGCCGAGCAGCACATAGCTGCGAATGCGCAGCGCGATGCCCAAAGCGACGCCGACCACGCACACCAACACACACAGCCACAACGCCCAGGTCGCCGAAAACGTGAGGGGCTCCCACGAGGCGGCCGAGTAGACGATGGTCATGGCCACGGCGCGGAGCCGAGCCGCGGTGACGGGCTCCATCGACTCGCGAAACACCCAGATCAACATGAGCATCGACACGCCGGCCGGCAGCGCGAGGTACTGGGGCGAATGCCAGCCGGTCGCCTGGTAGCCGAAATACACCGCCGCGTTGAAAGCGAGCGCCGAGGCGACCGCCGCCGCGCCGCGGGCCTGGGTCGACCGGGCCATGAGCGCGAAATGGGCCGACACGGCCAACAGCGCCACGGCGACGAAGCGCGGGTCGAACGAATCGGTGAACAGACCGGCCACTCCGGCCAAAGGCCAGACGTAGGCACCGAGTCGCAACGTCGCGGCCACCTGGCCTTGGGTTCGGGCGGCCGTCTCTGACAACACGAGCCCAAACACGATGCCCGACCACAGCTCGGTCAAGCCAAAGGGCGCGCCGAGCCCCAAGTGGTGCACCGTCAGCACCGCGAGCACCACGGTGAACTGGGCGAGCCCGGTCGCCCGGGCGTCGTCTCGGCTGAGCGCCTGGCGGCCGAGCAACACCAAGCCGACGAGCATGGTCAGCACCCCCACCAGGGTCTCTCGCACGTGCGGCGGAGCGATGGTGCTGACGCCGACGAACAGCTCGAGCACCGAAACAGCGGCGACGACGTGCGAGAAGCGGCGCCGCGCTGGCGTGTGGGGGCGCAGCAACGGGTAAGCGGCGACCGCCATCGACCCAGCCGCGAACCACGGCCAAATCAACTCGCGCGGAGCCCCGGTCGACAACGCGACTCCGGCGTGGGCGAGCACGGCGTGTACC
>JBGAIY010000019.1:0-37200 GCA_044225205.1 Myxococcaceae bacterium
GCGTGGCGCCCGTTTGGCGTGTAGGTCTGACGGCTACGTCAAGCCTGCCCGGCCAACACTCTGGCGGGGTCGAGGCGAGCCGCCCGGCGAGCAGGCAGCCAGGCGCCACCCGCCGCGGCCAAGACCCCCAGGCCCACACCGCTGGCCCACAGCCACCAGGGCGTGACGAAGAAGCTCTCGGGCTTGAAAGGAAACTCGGGCAGCACCCGCGCCGCCAACAGGTCGATGCCCCGCGCCCCGAGCCCAGCGGCCAACGTTCCTCCGAGGCCGCCGGCGAGCCCCAGCACGACCGCCTCGGCAAAAACGACGAGAAACAGGTCGCGCCGCGAGGCCCCGACCGCGCGCATCACCCCGAATTCGCGCTCGCGGGCGCGCACCGACGCCGAGAGCGCGTGAGCAATGTTGAACGCCGCGAGCACGCAGATGAGCACGCTCAACAACGCCATGGCCGACGTCGTAATGGCGACGGCGGCGCCGGCGTTTTCGGCCATGCGGCGCTCTTGGTCGTCGACCCGAAAGCCCATGTTCTTCACTTCGCCGACGAGCGCGGGCACGAGCGACGGCTCGCGAACCCGCAGCGTCACCGCGGTGAAGGTCTCGGCGTCGACCCCCGCGGCCCGGTTGAGCCGAATCGCCACGGTCAACGGCACGGTGATGCCGGCCAGCAAACCGTGGTCAGACACGCCGACGATTTGCGCCTGGGCTTTTTCGACCGGGCCGGGTGGCGACGCCGTGACGAACGAGCGGTTGAACTCCACGGGAAACGAGAACCCCGTCAGCATCGCCCCTGACAGTTGGGGCAGCGAGCGCGCGGGCGCGAAGGTCTTGTTGTACACCTCGAGCAGTCGCGACGAGGCGACCGCCGGTATCGGCTGGCCGTCGCCCGGGTCGCTGAAGTCACCCAACTGCACGTCGCGCTTCACGAATTCGGGGTCGACCCCCACGGTGATGACTTCGAGCCCCATTCGCAGCCGGCGCCCAAAAAAGTCGCCGTCGTAGATGGTCACCGCCGGCACCCGCACATTCATTTTTCGGTACGCCGCCGTGACCCCCGGCAGGGCCGCCAACCGGTCGACGGCCGCCTGGTCGATTTTGCCGCCGCCCAGCAACCCGAGCGACAACTGCGAGGGCACGACTTCGACCAAGTTCACATCAACGGGGAACACGCGCTCTTTGACGATCGAACCGACGCCGAGCCCCAACGCGACGAAGAAGACCAGTGCCGCGACCCCGACGGCGATGCCGAACACCGACGACCACGCTCCGCGCCGGTCGCGCGAAAAGCCCAGCCCCAACAGCCGCCGCAACGCCCCGAGCCTCATGCGAGCCTGCCCTGTTCGAGCTTCAACACCCGCGACGCGACCTCGCGCAGCCGGGCCTCGTGGGTCACCGCCACCACCGTCAGCCCCGCGCGGTGGAGCGAGGTGAACACCGAAATCACGCCCTCGGCGGTTTCGGCGTCGAGGTTGCCGGTGGGCTCGTCACACAGCAACACCCGGGGCCGGTGGAGCAGCGCCCGGGCCACGGCCACGCGCTGGCGCTCACCGCCCGACAGTTGGCTCGGCAAACGCGACGCCTTGGCCTCGAGCGAGACCTGGCCCAGCACCTCGGCGGCACGGGCCCGCAGCGCCGCGTCGGGCTCGGGGTTCGGCGCGAACAGCGAGGGCAACAGCACGTTGTCGAGCACCGACAAACCGCTCACGAGGTGAAACGACTGAAAGACGAACCCCACGTGCCGGTTTCGAAACTTCGACAATTCGTCGTCGTTCAATTTCGAGAGCGCCTGCCCCGCCACCGTCACCTCGCCGGTGTAGTCGGTGTCGAGGCCGCCCAGCACGTTCAGCAACGTCGACTTGCCGCACCCCGACCGCCCGACGATCGCCACGAATTCGCCGGGGGCCACGTCGACGCTCACCCCGTCGAGCACGGTCACCCGGCCGCGCTCTCCGTCGTCGAAGCTGCGTCGCACCGCGCGGGCCGAAATCACGGCGTTTTCGCGGCCTCGGTACCCGCCTTCGGCGCGCCCGTGCCGCCCGCGGGCGCCAAGACCAAGTTCACCCGCGCTTGCAGGGCCTGGTCTTTCACGCCGAGCGACGCGGTCACCGCTTTCAAGTCGTCGGTCGCGTCGAGCCACCGCACCGTCGTCGCTTTGATGGCGAAGCCGCCAATGCCCCACGCGCTTTCGGGCAGCGCCCGCACCGACGCCGCCAGAGCCGACAAGTCGACCACCAGCGAGAGCGCCTCGGGCCCGAGCCCAGCCGGAGCAGGCGCCGCCGTCGCCGCCGCGGGGTCGACCTTCACGAGCTCGTCGAGCCGCTGCACCGGCGAGCCGAAGAACACGTACGGCCCCTTGGGCGCGAAGTGCACGCCCTCTCCGGCCGAATACGTGGTGAACATGATGGGCCGCTCGTCGCGGTTCACCTTGCTCATTTTCGCCCCGAACTTCGGGCTCACTTCGGCGATGCGTTCGAGCGTCGGCATCACGCTCTCGGGCGTCGTGACTTCGGCGACGCCCGACAAGTGCGCGTAGGTGAACGGGTTCGTCGTGCGCACGTCGAACTGCTGCGGCAGGCCCCGGTCCATCGGGGGGCGGTCGGCCAGCGACAACGACAGCACCGCGCCCGGCTTCACCACGTCGAGCACCTGGGTCTTCACGTCGAACGAGGCCTCGCCGAACGCCCGCGACACGAAGCCGCCCAACAGCTGGTTCACCACCGGGGCCAGCGCGGGGGGAGCGCCCGAGTACCGCAGGGTCAAGAACGCATCTTTTGGCAAAAAACCGGTCAACGACGGGCCGGGTTTGGCCTCGAGCATCGCCAGCGCGGCCGCGTCGCCCCGCCACGGAGCGTCGACCGCCAGCGCCAGCCCCGAGGCCGACAGCGCCGCCGTCGCCAGGGCGCTCGTCACCGGGTACCTGTTCAACGCCGGCGAGCCCCGAGGCACGTAGAGGTACGCCTGGGCGTCTTTGGGCAGCCGCGCGAGCGACTCGGTGAGGGCCGCTTCGCTCGCCAGCGAGTTTTCTTCGGTCAACGCCGCCAACGTCGGCAAGCTCTTGACCCCGTTGTTGGTGGCGATGAAGGCGAAACCCTGGTGCAGCACGTACCCCACCTTCGGCGGCTGGCCCTGCTGCGCCGCAAACGTCTTCACGGTGATGGCGTCACCGTCACCGCCTTTGAATTCACCCCCGGCCCCGGCGCCCAGGCGCTGGTGCGAAATGCGCTCAAGGGTGGTGTGAAAGGCGCCCGATCAGCGCGTCGCTGAACGCCTTGGGTGAATCGAACCCCTGGGTCTGCCCCACGAACGCGGCCACTTTCAGCGACTCGAGTACCCGCAGCCGCTCCCCGAGCGTCTTGACGTTCGGCACGACCACCACGCCAATGGCGCTCTTCGGCAGCAACCGCTCGACCCCTTGGGCCTTCGAGGCGCCCGGGGCCGTCGCGCTCTGGCCGCACTTCGAGCAGCCGACGCCAGCCACCGCCGCGACCACCACCGCCAACCACCACGTCGTCGCCAGGCGCCTCATCGCACACGCACCGGGGGCGGCGAGTTGGTCGTCGAGGGCAGCTCTTCACGAAACCGCATGAACATCTCCATTTCGCGCACCGTCTCTTCGGTCGCGGTGACTTCGGCGGTCAACGCATCGAGTTGGCGAATCACGGCCTCGGGGTCGCGAATCGCAATCGACTGTTCGTGCGTCAACCGCAACACGTCTTCAATGCCGGCCAATTGGTGACTCACCACTTCACGACTCTCTTCGGCCTGTACGAAGCGCTGCACCCGTTTCTTCAAAATGTCGATTCGGCGGGCTTTCACGTCGCGCAACTTCTCGCTCACGTCGGTCTGAAATTCAGCTTCGAGGCCTCGCAGTTCTTCTTCGAGCGCCCGGCGGTCGACCACCGAGAGGAACTTTCGGTAGCCGTTGAGCGTTGCCACCAACCGCAGAAACGACGTGAGCAACGCCTCGAGCCGGCGCTCGCTGTTCGCCGCGAGCACGCCGCCCCCGGGCATTTGGCGGTAGCTCGCCAAGATGCGCGACTTGAGCTCGGCGAGCGCCTGGTAGTGCTCGCGCTGAGAGGGCGCCAAGTCGGCCAACAGCGCCGCCACCTCTTCGGCCGAGGCGATGTCTGAGAACGCCTGCGCCTGCAGGTTGGCCCGCACCGCGCGCCGAAACGAGGGCATCGTCGACAGCAACGTCAAATACGCCGCCGACGCGCCGCCCGCGGCCGCGAGCGGGGTCCAATCTCCGATGAGGGCCGACGCGACCCCACCGGCGATGAGAGCAAAAATGTTCGCCGGCATGAGGAGCGCGGCTTTGAGGTAATTCGGCGTCTGCGCCACGTCACGGCCCTTTCGCAGAGACAACGTAGCGCAGGGGGCCCAAGTCGACAGTGTCTTCTGCGTTGACCGGGCTGACCGACGGGGGCAGCGCGCTGAGCTTGAGCTGCAGCGCCGCCGCCGACTGGTAGGCCTCGAGGTACGTCACCGGCGCTTCGCCCTCGAGGCGAAAGAAGCCCATGTTGTCTTTGAGGCTGGCCGGGGGCGCCGAGCGTATGGCCTCGTTCGGGTCTCCCAGCTGGGGCGCCGCTTGCCCCAGTGCACGGGCCGCGTCAGACGGGTCTTTCGCGACTTGGGCGTTCGCGTCGAGCACGCCGCGAATCAACCGACGAATGGCGTCGGGGTAGCGCGCCGCGAATTCGCCGCGGGTCACCAACACCGTCGCAATGAGGTGAGGCGCGTCGACGGTCGACGCCACCACCGCGCCCCCGACTTCTTTGACGGCCGGCTCGAGGTCGCCCAGAAACCCGGCCACCGCGTCGACCTTCTTCGCCTTCAACGCCGCGCCGGCGGTGAACGCCGACGACAGCGGCACCACCGTCACGTCGCGCAGCGACAGACCGGCGCGCGACATGGCCCACAACGCCAGGTAGTGCGAGGTGCTGCGCAGCTCGGTGCCCAAGCGCTTGCCCGACAACTGGGGCGGGCTCGAGATGCCGGGGGCGGCGACGAGCACGTCTTGCCCACGGCTGCGGCCCAGCAACACCACCGTGCGCGGAGCCGCGTCACGCAAGGCTTGGGCCTGCATCGCCAGCGTCGGCACGCCCAGGGCCGCCACGTCGACGCCGCCGTTGTCTCCGCCTTTGATGAACGCGGCGCGAAGGTCGTCTTCGCGCTCGAAGACCTGCACCTTCACGTCGAGCGCGTACGACGCGCGAAACAGGCCGACCCGCTCGCTGTCTCCCACGGCCCACAACAACGGCGCGACCGAACCACGCGGCACCACGCCGATGACGGTGGCCCGCAACGGCACGGCGGGCACGTCGTCATCGGGAGCGGCGACCCCCGCGGGAAAGTCGCCCGCCGACAACCGGGCCGGGCGGCCCCACACCCGGTCACGCAGGCGGTCGACGTAGCCGTACTGCGAGGCGGCCACCGCCAAGCCCGCGGTCACGACGAAGCCAAGCGCGACGAGCACGCGAGCAAAGACTCCGCGCGACTTCGGCTTGGCTTCGGTCATTGCGAAAGTGACGACCTACTTCACTTCGACTTTCTTACCGATGGTCTTCTCGGGCGTCTCGCCGACGTCGGCCACCGGAGCGGGGCTGCTGAGACCCATTTCCATCTTGAATTGTTTGACCAATTCGTTGGCCTGAATCTGCTCGGCTTCTTCTTCGATTTTGATGGCCTGGTGGTCGACCGACTCGAGCGCCATCGACATGCGGGCTTCGTTGACCGCGGTCTGCTCTTCGACCTTGCGCAACATTTCGTCGTGGGTCGCGTCGATGCCGGCGACTTCGAACGACTCCATGGCGTCGGCGACCTTCGACTGCCACTTGGCGCGGCGAGCGTCGCGAATGGCCGCCATGGCCTCTTGGGTCTTGCGGTCTTTTTCACGCATGAACGCCTTCTTCACGTTCAGCGCTTTTTCGTAGGCCGACTTGGCGGTGGCGAGCTGGGCCTCGTTGCGAGCCAGAGCGCCCTTTTCCATCTGCAGGCGGGTGGCGTACTGCGCGGCGAGGTCGTCGCGGCCGGCCTGAATGGCGGCCTTCACTTTGGCCGTGAGGTCGTTGACCTCTTGCCGGTACTTGCTGTTCTCTTTTTCGAGCAGCGTCTGGTTCGCCCGAACCATGGCGATCGACTCGTTCATTTTCGGTACCTGGTCGTTCAGGTCACGAATGTTCTGCTCGAGAATGAGTTCGGGGTCTTCGATGGTGCTGACGAAGAAACCTGCGAAGCTGCGCATCGCGCGCTTGAAACGTTGCCACATGGCGGGCCCATCTCCCCTTGAAAGTTATCACTTCACTCTACACGGTTTCACACTACACGTCGCAGCTTCGCGTCGATTGCATCATTCGGTGCGGCGCCGGGCCGCCCTTTTGAACCAAGACACACGGGCACTCGACCCTGTTCCTCCGAAGCGAAAAGCCTCGCTGTCAAAGGTACTTGCGGCCACCCGAAACGCCACCGCGCTGGTCACCATGACTGACCCGACGGTCAGAATCACGTCGAGGGGTTTGACGGTACCCAGCGCGACCGCTTTGACGAGCAGCGCGGTGTTGAGCAACGGCACCAACGCGGTCGTCGGGCTCAGTGAAAACCCGGGCATTTGGGCCACGAGCGCGGGCAGCAAGCCCACCAACATGAGCGGCACCATGACCGAGCTGCCCTGCCGCACGTTCTGGGCGGTCGACGCGACGGCGAGCGCGACGCCGCTGATCAACGTCGCGGTGGGCACCATGCACAGCACCAACAGCCCCAACTGGCCGGCGCTGAAGTGCACCGGCAAGTCGACCCCGAGCGCGCCCGACCCGGCGAACGACAACCCGGTCGCGGTCAAGTTCGCGAGGGTCGTGGCCACGGCGATGACGGTGACGGTCACGTACTTGGCGAACATGACTTGGGTGGTGCGCACCGGCGCCACCAGCAGCGTCTCGAACGTGCCCCGCTCTTTTTCGCCCGCGGTGGAGTCGACCGCCGCCTGAACCGCCGCGGTCAACAAGGTGGTGAGCAGCAAAATCGGCAACAGGCTCGCGGCCAACCGACGCCCGAGGCTGTCTTTCATGTCGACGTCGAAAGGGAGCGCCTTCAACGGCTCGGCGAAGTCTTGGGCGAGCTGTTTTTCTTCGAGGCGCTCTTTGCGCAGCTCGACGTTGAGCGACTCGAGCAACGGCCGCAGCCGCCCTTCGTACGCTTCGTTCGAACGGTCGAGCCGCTTGGTGTACCAAACCGTTACCACCGCCTGGGCCCCCGCGCGCATGCGCTCGAGCGCGCCCTCCGGCACCTCGACAATGGCGTCGAGCTTCTCGGCTTGCAGTTCGGCCTTGGCGGCCTCGAGTTCGAGCGGCCGCCACGTCGTCTTGGCCGGAGCCGGCTGGCGGCCCAACAACGCCGGCGCCTCGCTGCCCACCGTCGCCACGGTCAAGGGCTCGTTGCGGAGCCGCTCCGCGCCCTTCGAGACGATCGCCCCCATGGCCACAATGAGCAGCGGGTACATGACCATGGGCAACCCCAAGACCAACAGCAGCGTGCGGCGGTCGCGAACGACGTCGAGCACTTCTTTTTTGAGCAACACCGAAAAGACACTCATGACCGCACCTCGCCGCCCGGGTTCTCGGGCATGGGAGCCCCGACCCAGTGCAAGAACGCCGAGGTGAGCGAACCGTGCCCGGCTTTGACTTCACTCGGGGTGCCCTGCGTCACCAAGCGGCCCTGGCGAATGATCAGCACCCGAGAGCAAACGAGTTCTGCTTCGTCGAGCCGGTGCGAAGAGAACAGCACCGCGCTGCCGCGAGCCTGCGCACGGCGCACGAGCGCCAAAATGTCGGCGGCGGCGACCGGGTCGAGCGTCGCCGTCGGCTCGTCGAGCACGTAGGCTTTCGGGTCGTGCACGACCGCGCGCCCAATCGAAATGCGCTGTTTTTGGCCCGAAGACAGTTCGCCGCACCGCTTGTCGACGAAGCGGGCCAGCTCGAGCTCGCCGATCACCTCGTCGATGCGGGCGGCGAGCCGGTCGTCGCTCAGCCCGTGCAACGAGCCGAACAGCTGCATCACCTCGCGGCCGGTGAGCCGCTCGTACAGCCCCGTCGTCGACGTGAGAAACCCGAGTTGCCGGCGAGCTTCGGTCGGCTGCGCTTGCACGTGTACCCCGGCGATGTGGGTCGACCCGGTGTTGGGCGTGATCAGCCCCGCCAACACCCGCAGCGCGGTCGTCTTGCCGGCGCCGTTCGGCCCGAGCAACCCCACGACTTCACCCGGCCCCACCGAAAAAGAAACGTCGTCGACGGCGAGCGTGTCGCCGAAGCGGCGAGAAATGCCGCGCACTTCGAGTACCGGAGCCGCACCCAATGTCGTTGTCACGTCGTTCATGGCTCCACAGTCGTATCTGCACCCGACAGGTGACACGCCAGTCAGTCGTGCAAAACCGGTCAGAATTCTCAGTACTTGGCGAAACGCAGTGGCCTACGAATACAGGGCCTTGATGAATTCGGGGTGTTTTCGCAGCTTGCCCAGCCGAACGTCTTTCTTGTACCCGGCGATGCCGTGCCAGCCGAAGTCGCGCGCTTTGGGCAACTGGCGCACCAGCGTCAACGCCCGCTGCTCGTCACCCGCGGCCATGCACACCGCGGCGGCATCGACGAGTTGGTCACTGTCACACTCCGCACGGTGCTCCACTGCGAAACCGAGCCAGGGTTCGACCTGCTGACGCGTGACCTTCTTTTCGGCCACCAGCTCGTAGAGCGGAGGCAGCAACCAAATGAAGAGGCTGCGGGCGTTCAAGACCTCTTTCGCGCGCTCGGCGACGGTGAGCAGCTTCGGCGACGGTGGCTCCGACGCGGCGGTGAGCGCCTGCTGAGCCGCCAGCTCGCGCTGCCGTTGTCTTTTGGCGGCCTGTTGCTCGGCGGCCCACCCGGCCTTCAACTGCGCAACCGAGCCCGCGGCTTGGCCGAAGCGACCCAAAAAGTACTTTTGGTCGGCCCCCGAATACGTCACGTGCAACGCGCTCAGGGCGGCCCAGGTCTTTTGCCACGAGCGGTAGCGCGCGTCGCTCAACTGCCACGGCACCTCAGCCCCCAATTGCCAACGCACCGCGCGCGGCAACCGGGTGGTTGTCGCGTCGACCTTCTTCACTTTGCGCGCGAGCGAAGCCTCGGCCCACATCACCCACGACGGCACGAAAAAGCCGCGCGCCGCCTGGTCGCTCACCTGCTCGAACGAAAACGGCGCCCGCGAAGCAAATTGGCTCGGCACTTCGATTTGCGGGTACTCACCGAAGAGCGCGGCCTGCGTCGGCTCATCGTCGGGGAAGTCGTCTCCGTGGGTAAAGCACTGTGGTTCAAGCCACACCCCGGGCCCCAACCACGCGACGTCGGCGCGCAACAGGTCGACCAGCTCGTCACCCAGCGCCACCAGCGACTCGGGGGCCGACTCGAGTTGCTCGAGCGGCAAGGCCACCGACAAAAACCCGCCTTCGGTGCAAAACGTTTCGCCCGGGTCGGCGGCGAGGCTCGCGTAGAGCGCGAACGCGTCGGGCACCGCTTCGTCGGGGTCTCCGTCTTTGAACGAGACCATGATCGCGCCTTTGGGCAGGCGGGGCGTCTTCGCGAGGGCGTTTTGCACCTTCTTCGCGGCCGGGCCGTCGAAGCGCGCCGGGCGCCGAATGCTCGAGGGCGTGAGCCAGGCTTGCACCGTCACGGCCGCGCGGTTCTTCGCGCGCGCCAGGCACTTCTCGAGGGCGCCCCGCGTCGCGTCGCCGACGTGCGAGAGGCCCAGGCCTGAAAAACGCACGACCAGCGTCGCCGCGGGCCACAGGCCGTCGGTCGGCGAGGCACTCAGCAACTTCAACACCCGTTTGCGAAAGACCTGTGCGTGCGCAGCCATCAGCCGGTTTTGCGCTACCCGAACGGTGAATGCACCGAGAAAAACGCGCGCTCACTGCCCCGCGTTGACCGGGTCACCGACGCGCTTGGTCGACATGCGCTGGCCGAACGGCGCGGTGCCCCACGCCACGCCGGCGATGGCGTTTGGGTTGATCACGAAGTCGAGGTCGTATTCGCCTTGGGGCACGCGCAGTCGGTAGTTCGGCGCGCCGCCGTTGAACCCCCAGGTGAATTGCCGGCCGTCGTCGCTGCTGAGAATGACCCCGACTTCTTCACCGGGCACCTCGTCGGGCACCACCTCGCCCCCCAGCCGAATGGGGCCGGTCACCAATTTCGTGGTGTACGCGAGGTCAACGGTCGCCGGCCCGTCGAGCACGACGCGCGAGACCAACAACTGCCGCCCGGTCGCGTATTCGGGGTACGTGTTGCGGTCGATGAGAAAGTAAATTTCGTACTCGCCCTTCGGCAGCCGCGCTCGAAACTCGCCGTCTTCAGAAGTCACGACGCGCTTGCGAAACCAACTGTTCTGCCCTTCGAGCGCCCGGTTGCGAAACCACAGCTGCCCCGCCACTTGCCCCGCCGGCGGAGCCGCCCCGTCGATCGACAACTTGCCCGTCAACGTCGCGGTTTCGAGGTTGATCGGAAGCGAACGGTTCTCATGCACCTGCAAATACCGGTCGACGATGTAGTAGCCGTTCACCAGGTCGTCGGCGAAGTGCTCATCGATGCTCAAAATGGTGAAGTAGTTGCCGTCGAAAATGCGCAGGTCGAACGAGGCCGCTTCGAGCGGTACCTCGTACAACAGGCCGCTCTGCGTCGTGCTCGACCCGGCGAAGCCGTACATGAACATCGCCCAGGTGTAGTTGGGGTTCGGGCGCACCGGCCGCCCGTCAATCAACAGGCCGCCTTCGACCCTCCAGCTGACGAAATTCTTCGACACGCGCGCGTCGGTCTTCGTCACGTCGAGCTGCGAGGCCAACTGCTGGTTGAACACCCACGACGGCAGTTGGCGGTCGGGCGAGCGCTCGAAGTTCAAGGTGACCGCGTACTGGCCCGTCGGCACGAGGCCCGAAAACGCCGCCACGCCCCCTTCGTGGTGGGTACGCACCGAGGGGTCGCTCTCGCCGGGCCTCACGAATTCGAGGTTGAAGTCGGGCCCCGGCACCCGATTGGGAAACGGCCGACCGTCGAGCGTGATTTCGCCTTCGACCAACTTCGCGCCCAGGTTGATGCCGGTAGGCGATGAGGTCGGTGCCGAACAGCGCCCGCGCCGGAGCGTCGAGCAAAAGCGCGATGTCACCTTCGACCAACCGCACCTCGAACGCCCCGTGTTGGCTCATCGTCGACACCGTCTGCGCCAGCGGGTTGGTGCCGTACGCGGTCAAAAAGACGTCGTTCGGCGCATTCGTGCCGGCGAACGGCACCCCCGCGAATTGCGCCGTGCCGTGAATGGCGTGGGTCGTTGTCACCAGGTCGCGTTTTTGGTCGACCGACAAGTCAATGGGCCCGAGTTCCTTGAAGCCCTGGTAGGTCGAAAAGACGCCCGACGGTTGGTACTGAAAAATGTCGTAGTACGCGCGCATCGCCCGGGCCGAATAGCCCCCCAGCGAATCGATCGGCCGGTCGATTTCTGAGCCGTAGTCGCCAGCCGTAAAGCGCAGCCGCACCGGGCCCACCGCCGGAGCCCCGTCGAGCAACGCCTGCCCCGCCACCCCGCGCAACGCCACGCACAGCCCGAATTGAATCGACCCGTCGGGCACGTCGTACACTCCGCCGTCTGGGCCCACCGCTCGGCCGAACGCTTCGGCCGGGCACGCCTCGCCCGCGTATTTTTCAGGCCACGTCAGACCCGCGTCGGGCACCACCACCACCACCCCGGCGTCTTTCTCGGGCACCACCACCGGCGCCGTGAAGCCGGCGTCACTCGAAATGGGCGGCGGCCGCGGGCAGGCCACGAGCGTCAACGCCGCGACGAGCGCGCACGCCCCACGCGACCACACCCGACTCGACCCGCTGGCCCGCTGCCTCGAAGACACCACTTTCTTCTAAGCAATCGGCGCTCCAGACGCCAACAGCCCGCAGGCACTCGACTTTTCCTCTTTGGCAACGGACGAGCACGACGTGTGGAGCGGCCGACCGCCAGCCGATTGTCATTTTTGTGAAGTCGCGCCACCCCGAGGGGCTCGAGCGCCCCGCAACACCCTGAAACGACTTCAGAAAAGGCGGGGTTCAGCCCAGGGCCGACAACAGCGCGGTGGCCTGACGTCGCGCGTTCGCCAACACGTCACTCTCGCGCAGGGTCAAGACGTGGCGCTCGCGCATCACCGGGCGGCCGTCGATGAACACGTCGCGAACGGCGTTCGACTGCCCCGAATACACCAGCGTCGACACCACGTCGGTCGCGTTCGGGGTCGACCGGGCGTCGCTCAAGTCGACCACCGCCAAGTCGGCCTTCTTGCCTTCTTCGAGCGACCCCACGTCGTGCTCGAGCCCCAGCGCGCGCGCGCCGTGCAAGGTCGCCATTTCGAGCACCTGCATTGCCGACATCGACGTCGGGCCGCAACGAGGCTTCTGCAGCAACGCCGCGAGCCGCATTTCGACCCACGCGTCGAGGTTGTTGTTGCACGGAGCCCCGTCAGCCCCCAGAGCGACCGTCACGTTCTGCTCGAGCAGCTCGGGCACCTTCGCGATGCCCGACGCCAGTTTCAAATTCGCGCTCGGGCAATGACACAGGCACGTCTGCGTCTGGCGAATGATGCGCTGCTCGTCGGCCGTGAGCCACACGCAATGCGCGAGCGTCGTGTGCCGGCCGAGCAGACCCACGTGCTCGAAATAGGCCACGTTGTCGAAGCCGGTCTTTTCACGCACGACGTCGCACTCGGTCGGGTTCTCACTCGCGTGGGTGTGAATGCGCACTTTTTTCTCGACCGCGAGTTGGCCGACCTGGCGCAGCAGGCCCTCGGTGCACGACAACACGAAACGGGGCGCGAAGGCGTAGCGCAACCGGTCGTTCTCGGCGCCGTGCCACTTTTCGAGCAAGGCGAGCGACTCGGCCAGCGAATCGGCCGTCGTTTCTCGCAGCTTCGAGGGCACGCCCTGGCCGGCGTCCATCATGCACTTGCCGCCGACGAGGCGCAGGCCACTGTCGCGCGCCGACTCGAAGACCGCGCCGTAGTGGTTCACGCTGCCCATGTCGAGCGCCGCCGTCGCGCCCGAGCGAATCAACTCGTAGAACGTGAGGTCGGCCGAAGCCCGCATCGATTCGAAGGTGTGCGACGCTTCGAACGGCCAAATGCGCTCGCGCAACCAGTCGAGCAGCTCGAGCCCGTCGGCGTGGTTGCGACAGAGCGTCTGGCAGGCGTGCAAATGGCCGTGAATGAGCCCGGGTATGATCACCGCTCCTCGCACGTCGACCACGCGGCGTACGCCCTTCTTCGGCGCCCGTGAGCGCGGCCCCACTTTCGCCAAGCGGTTGCCCTGAATGACAATTTCGGCGTCGCGCAACACCTCGCGCGAGGCATTCATGGTGACGACGGTTGCATTGGTCAGAACGAGATCCACGAACTCGGAGCTTTGCCTACCTTCAGGGCCGGGTACACTTTGTCATCGTGTTTGCCGCCTTGTTGTTGCTCATCGACCTGCCGGGCCAACCCCCCTCGTACCCCAAGCCCCAGAGCG
Organism: Myxococcaceae bacterium; assembly: GCA_044225205.1. Classification (GTDB taxonomy): domain Bacteria; phylum Myxococcota; class Myxococcia; order Myxococcales; family Myxococcaceae; genus JAEUJT01. Next base: position 13,554 of record JBGAIY010000019.1, read on the forward strand.
CGACCGACGTTCGCTACATTGAATTTCTCGAAGACAACACCCACCTCATCTACCCGGCGCTCGCCGTGCTGGCGTTGGTCGCCATCATTCTGGGCATTCTTCAGGCGTATCGCAGCGAAGACATGTCGGGCGTCGAAAAGGCCGAGATCAAGCGCGACATCATTCGGGAGCTGCGCCGACAGGTCGGTGGCATGACGGTCGACGACCTCGCCCGCGCCATTGCCGTGCCCAGCCTCAAAGTGCTCAAGATTCTCGAAGAATTGCAGAAAGAAAACATCGTCGACACGCGCACCAACACCCGGCGGCTGACCACCTGGCGCATGAAGCTGTGAAACCGGCGGCCCCGGCGCGCTGAAACGCCCGAGCTACCGAGACTCCACCAATTTCGCCCTCAACCGCTGCACCGGCGCGTGGTCGAGGCCGTACAGCACCCGACTGGAGTCGGCCACCTGGCCCACGTGCCACACGTCGCAGTCGACCACGTTCGAATCGAGCCGCACGATGCCGTCTTTCACCCTGACCGCTTCGCTGCCGAGCCACCCGCGCAACCGGTGAATCGCCACCTTGAGCGACGCCGCGGCCCGGTCACCGTCGCTGTCGGGCCACAGCTCGTCAAAGAGTTCGCCCTGGGTAATGCCCTCGCGCTGTGCGACCAAAATGCCGAGCAGTTCTCGAAGTTTTTGAGCACTCCGCCCGCCGTCGACGTCTTCGGCCCCGTCGATTTTCACCACCAACCCTTGGGTGGCGAACACCTGAACGCGGGTGGGCCACCCCGCCGGTGCCGGCGACGGCGGCGGTATTCGCTTCTCGCGAACCCACCGCTTCGCCACCTCGGGGTGAATGCCGTGGCGCAGGGCGTACCCCAGCACGGCTTGCATCATCGACGTGCGCCACCCGCAGTGCGAATGAAAGCCCGCCAGGTCTTTGACCTGCAGCATGCGGTCGACCTGCTTTTTGATGGCGTGGGGGTCGTTGCGCGCGAGCGCCAATTCGGCTCCGCCGCAAAACGCTATGAAGCTGAACGTGGGGTTGCCGGCGGCTTTCGCGAGTGACAATTGCACCCGGTACGCTTCTTCGGCGCCGTTCAAGTCGCCCCGCGCCACCCGCGCCGGCACGAGGGCCGACAACACAATGACTTTGTGAAACATCGACCCCATTTCTTCGGCAATGGGCCAAGCGGTCTCGGCGTGCGCCAGCGCGAGCGCGTGGTCGTTTCGGCACAGCGCGTACCAGCTGCGAAAGAAGTGGTGCACCATGGTGTCGAGGCGCTTGTAGGTGCGCTCGGTGCGGGCCAGCTGTTCCAAATACCGCTCGGCGCGGGGCCAGTCTTCTTGGCTCAAGGCGCAGAAAATGCCCTGGGTGAGCAAGAAAAAGTCGCGCACGTGCACACCCGACGAGTCGGCCAGGGCGAGCCCGCGTTCGACCTTCGAGTAGCAGGCCTCGGCCGAACCACACTGCCAGTCGATGATCGACGCGCACGACCACCACAAGAGCTTCGGCAGCGCCTCCAACTGAGTGCTCGACGACACTTCGGCGTCGAACGTGTCGTACAGCACCCGCCCTCCGGGAAAATCGCCGGCCCACCAGAGCTTGTAAATGAGCAGCTGCGCCGCGGCGCTGATGCGGGCCCCCGGGTCGGGTGCATGGGCGACCATTTTCGCGGTGGCTTCGGCGTACGCCCAAATGCGGGGGTCTTCGGCGCGGCCGTACATGAGCGCGGTCAACGCGTCGGCACTCGTTCTCAGCGCCAAGTCGCCGGGCAGCGGGCCGAAGCGCTGGGTGAGCGCCTCCAGTTCGTCGACCAGGTCGGCCAAGCCGCCGACCGCGCCCCACTGCACGACGTAGCTTGAAACTTCGCCGCACCACGCGTTCGCGGCGACCGTCGCGTCGACCGCCAAGCGCCGCGCTTGGCGAAACAACGGGCGCGCGCGCTCTGGCTCGAGCGGCAACAGGGCCCGCGCTTTCCACAGGCACAGCGCGGGGTGCCCTTCGGTCGGCACCTGTTCGAGCCAGCCCGAGACCGTGCGGTGCAAGCCGCTCGAAAACCACGCCGCGCCGTGGGCCTCCAGCAGGGCCCACACCGCTTCGGCGTCTTGCGCGCGCGCGTACAGAGCCATGGCCGCTTCGGGGCTGCTGTCTTTGACCCATGCCCCGAGGTCGCGGCGCACGTGCCTCAAGGTCGCGGCGTCGTCTTCGACGTGGTTTCGTTGCAACAACGCGTCACGCAACAAATCGTGAAGCCGCCACCGCCCCTCGGTCACCACGTCGACGAAGTAGCGCTGCGAGGTCAACGTGTCGAGCAGGCCCGCCACTTCGCGCGGCAGCAGCTGGGCGTCGAGTGGCCGGTGCGGTATTTCGGGCAGCTCGGCCAGCCGCCGCAGCGCCGCGCGGTGCCCGACCGGCAACGATTCTAACAGTTCGTCGGCGAGGTAGCCCCCGACGTCGACCCCACGCACGTCGTTCGCCGACCGCCGGTGGGCGAGCGCCAGCACGTGGGCCAGCCACCCGTCGGTCTTCGACAACGCCGCGGCTTCGGTCGACGTCAACCTCGAGCCGCGCAGGCCTTCGGCAATTTCGAGCGCTTCACCCTCGGCCAGGCGCAAGTCGTCGACCACCGACAGCCAGCCGCCGAGCAGGCCCCTCGCGACCGGCGCAGGCGCCGCCCGTCGGCTGATGACCACCACGCGGAGCGGCCCGGCGAACTCGTGAAACTGGCCCAACAGTTCGAGCAGCGCCGACTCGTCGGGTACCCGGTGACAGTCGTCGAGCACCAACGTCATGGCGTCGTGCCCGAGCTCGCCGAAGAACCGACGCGAAAAGGCCCGAAGGTCGACCGCGTTCTCAGGAGACCACACCGGCAACTGCGCGCGCCGCTTCGACTTCGACGCCAGGGCCGCGAACCACGAAGCGACGTCGCCGTCGGTTTCGTCGAGCCGGTACCAACAGCACGGCGTCTTGGCCTCGCGAACCCAACGCGCGACCGCCGACGTCTTGCCCGAGCCGGGCAGCCCCACCACCCACGTCACCGGCGCTCGACGAATGGCCTCGTCGACCCGCGCCAACAAGCGCGTGCGCCGTACGTGTTCACCGACTTGCGGCACCGCAACCTTGTAGGCGGGAAACGCGTGCATGCGTCTGCCCATGTACGCCAGCCCGGTCACCGGAGCACGCCCGAACCGCTCCCAATTTCAGACGGGCTGTACCCAATGCCAGTCAGCTCGGCCGCCGAGGCGCGGCGAATCGGCTTCGGAGACCTCGCGGCCAGCGCGGCCCTTCAAAGCGCGCTCGACGGGCGAACCCGCCGGCACGCGCTCTCGGCCACGTACCCGGCCTTCACCACCACCGGGTGCGAGCTGGCGCGGGTGCGCGGGGCCTGGTCGAACGAATGAACATGGCGTCGCCCGCTTCGTGTTCTTGCAAGCCCGCGCGGCGGGCGAGCGCACTTGCTTCTTCGAGCAACCTGGGCGCCACGAGCGACTCCAGCAACCGGTAGTGCGATTCTTGCGGCGAGTGAATGCCCGTCAACAACCCACTGACCACCTGGCGCCGGTGGTGGCGGTCAATGACCAGAGGCGCGAGGCTCTCGCCCGCGGTCACCGTGCCACCGTGTTCGGCCGCGTTGCTCTCGAGCGCGCGCATCACGCTCGTACCGACCGCCACGACTTGGCGGCCCGCCCAGGTCGCGGCGTTCACCGCGGCGGCGGTCGGTGGGGGTATGTCGCACCGCTCGGGCAACGGCAACGCCGCGTCGAGCACGGGGTCTCCCGAAGCGCTCAGCCCCGCGCCTTCGGTCAACGCCACCACGCGCACCCCGCGCCGCCGCAGCCCAAGCAGGTGCGCCCACGACAGCGCCCGCCCGGCCGACACGTGTTCGGCCGCCCAGGGCCGCGACGAATACACGTTTTGAAAGGCCCACAGGCCCTCGGGCGTTGGCCGGTGCGCGTACTGCACCGGTCGACCGTTCGCGTACACCACGCGCCACACGGTCTCGTCGTTCGCCTCGAAGCGGAGGCGCACCAACCGGGCCGACGCGGGCGCCGCCGCCACCACCTGAGCCGACACGCCGCCCACCGACACCCGGGCCCCCACGCTCAGCGCCGGCGGGGCGCCTCGCAGCTCGGTGCGCGTTCGCCAGTCTCCCGCGCCGAGCACCACCGCCGACCACTCGCCCGGCCGGGGGTCGAACAAGCGAAGCTCGACCGACGCGCCGTCTTCGGTCGTCGCCCACACCGACGCCGGCAGCGTGGCGGCGTCATTCACCACGAGCACGTCGCCTTCGACCAAATGCGAAGCAAAATCAGCGAACGGTGACACGTCGAATGTCTCGCGCATGGCGTCGACGGTCAAAAGCCGCACGCGGTCTTTGGGCACCTCGGCGAGCGACGGGGTCTCGTTCGCCGGGGCTGGCGCCTCGAACGCCCTCGCTCCCGTCGCGGGGCTCATGCGGCCTCCCAGCGTGAGGCGATGACCCGACCGCCGTTCGGCCACGAACCGTCTTCGAGCGCGGCGATCAGCCGCCGGGCGACGACGTCGGGCTTCGTCAACGCGGCGCGGTCGGCCCCCGGCAGGGCCTCGGCGTGCATCTGGGTGTCCATTTCTCCGGGGTCGACCGACACCACCTTCACGCCGGTGTCGGCCAGCTCGGCGCCCAACGTTTTCATCAAGTGGTCGTGCGCCGCCTTCGACGCACCGTACGCCCCCCACGTCGGGTACGCCTCGACCGCCGCGTCGGAGCTGATGTGCACCACGACGCCTCGCTCGCGCAGCCCGACGAGGGCCGCTGGTCAACCGAAACGGGCCGACGACGTTGGTTTGCAACACCGCGTCGAGGTCTTCGCAGTCGGTGTCGAGCAGGGGCCGCAGCGGCACGGGCCCGAGCGCGCTCGCGTTGTGTACGAGCAGGTCGACCGTGCCCAGCACACCCTGCGCCTCTCCGGCGATTCGCCACGTCGCTTCTTTGTCGGCCACGTCGGCCACCACGCACCGTGCCGAGAATGCGTTCGACCACGGCGCCAGTTGTACGTGCCTGGCCGCGCCAGACGTACCCACATCGGCAGGGCCTCGGCCAATGCGGCGCCGAGCCCGCGGCTGGCTCCAGTGTGATGAAGTGCGGTCTGCTTCGCCCAATCGATTCGGTTCGTGTTCGTCATGTCAATATTAACCGCGGTAGACATTCTGTCAGCTGCCAATATATTGAAAGGAGACCAACGAATGGGCAGCGAGCAGGCACTTGGCTGAAAACATCAAACAACTCCGACGGGTTCGGGGCCTGTCGCAGGCGCACATGGCGAAGCTCGTGGGCCTCCACCCGACGTGGGGTCACCTCCAGTCGTACGACGCCAACCCCACGCTCGACGTGCTTTTGCGGGTGGCCAACGCCCTGCACGTTCGGGTCGAAGAATTGCTCGCGCCGGCGCGCCGGCCCGTGAGCCACGTGTTCGCGGCCGAATTGCCGACGCGGCGCCGGGGCGACGTCACCATTCGCTCGCTCTTGCCCGACTCCATTGCGGAGATGGACCTCGAGCGCATGGTGTTTCCTCCTCGGGCCCGGCTCGTCGGCGTGCCGCACACCGAAGGGGCGCGCGAGTACCTCACCTGCGAACGCGGGCAGGTCGAGCTCGTCGTCGACGGCAAGACCTTTCGCCTCGAAGTCGGCGACGTCGCGGTCTTTCGCGGCGACCAGAAGCACCAGTACGTCAACCCGGGCTCGGTCGAAGCCGTGGCCTACAGCGTGATTTCGTTCTTGCCCACGTCGTGACGCCGCGAGCGACGCTTCGAACTACTGCGTCTTGCGCGCCCGCACGGTCGACACCACCGTCGGCGTGTAGGGGTCATCGGTTTCGACGACTGAAAAAACACGGTACTCGGTGCCCTGCTGCGGCATGACCCCCGCGTCGGTCGGGCCGAACGTGAGGCGGCCCAACACCGCCGAAGTGGGCAGGTCGGGCAGCGGCGTGCCATCGAGCGTGAGGGGCAACACCGTGGCCGGGTCGTGCCCCTCTTGCCACGCGAACACCGCGCAGTCGCCCGAGGTGGCGTTCGCGCAGCGTTCAAACGGAGTGGCGCCCCGCCCGCCGTCGGGCAGCGCTTCGCCCTGCCACAGCTCGGCCGACCTGACCCGCAGCGGCGCCGACCCGCGGTTCAACACGCCCAGAAAATTGAGCGACACGGGCGTGGCCCCGGCGATTGAAATGTCTGACCCCACGCCGGCGGGCAACAACGACCGACCCACGAAAGCCACGCTCAAGGTGAGCGGGGCGTGCGTCGCGTCGTCGCGCAGCCAGGTCACGCGCGCTTGGTCGGCGGTGTCGTTCGGGCACGCCGAATGCGGGGTGTAGGTGACTTGCTGTGGGGCCGTTTCCCACGGGGTGGGGTCGGTCACTTGCATCGGCAGCGAGGTGGTGGGCTCGACCCACTTGGTGATGCCACCGTCGCGCTCCGGCGCGTTGCTGAAGGTGAAGTCGGCCGTCGACCCGCCGTCGCACCCGGCCCCGAGCTGCGACTGAAACTGCAGCGAATACGTCATCACGGTGTTGCCCGAATTGCGCACGAAGAACGAGCCCTTGCGGGTCAACAACGCGGTGCCGCCGTCGAGCGTGTGACAGCCCGCCACGCCACCACCGTCGGTCTGCGCAAAACGCGCTTCGCACAGCGAACCGAAGTCGACGGTGAGCACCGTGTTCGAAGAATCGGCGCACCGCACCGCATCGGTGTCGCTGAGGCGAAAACACAACGCCGGCGCCGCTTGAATGCCCTGCCCGGTGAGCGGCACGACCGCGGTGCCCAACCCGCCGCCGAGCACGAGTTCGAGCGTGCCCGCCGCCGCGTCGGGTGAGCCCGGAGCAAAAGACAGCTGCGCCGAGACCGTTTGCCCCGAAGCCAACGCCCCCTTGAAGGGCGTCAGGTCGCCCGACAGCGATGCGGGCGTGTTGCTCGACCACCGCGCTTCGCTGACGGTCAACACATCGGTGCCCGCGTTGGTGAGCGAGAGCGACAGCGTCTTCTTCTCTCCGACGTACACTTCGCCGAACGCCAGCGCTTTGGGCATGAGCGTGGCCACCGCGGCGATGCCGGTACCGCTGAGCGACAACGCCAGGGTCGGCGTCGCCGGGTCATCGCTTGCGAGCGTGGCCTCGGCGGTGACGCGAACCTCCGCCGTCGAGGGCAAGAACGAGAAGCCCAGCTCGGCCTCTTCGCCCGCCTCGACCGTCAGCGGCAGGGGCGTGGCGGCCGCCACGGTGAACGCCGCGTCGGTGAAAGTCGCCGCGCTCACCGTGAGCCGAGCGCCGCCGGCGTTGCGCACCCGAACCCGCTGCTGCGCGGGCACCCCCACTTGCACCCGCCCAAAGTCGACCGCGGTGCGCGAGTTGCCATTCGCGTCGAGCACTTGCATCACCGGCCGCAGTGACGACGTCTTGGGCCCGCACGAACACGACGGCCCCAGCGCGCTCAGCACGACCACCGCGAAACCACCCCAAAGGCGAGACATACCGGGTTGAATGACTACACCGCTTCTGACTTCGGTGCCCGTACCATCAGGTCGAGCGCGGCGGCTTTCGCGTTCTTGCCTTCGAACGCGATCAGGTACACCTGTTCGCAAATCGGCAATTCGACCTTGAGCGAGAGGCTCAAGTCGCGCGCGCTCTTCGCGGTTTTCACGCCCTCGGCCACCTGCTTCATTTCTTGCAAAATCGAGTCGAGCGAACGGCCCTTGCCAAGTTCCATGCCGACTTTGCGATTGCGCGACAATTCGCCCGTGCAGGTCAGAACCAGGTCGCCCATGCCCGCCAGGCCCGCCAGCGTGATGGGCTGCCCACCCATTTTCACGGCGATGCGGGTGATTTCGGCGAGCCCCCGGGTGATGATCGCGGCGCGCGCGTTGTGACCCAGCCCCAAGCCGTCGGCCATGCCCGCGGCAATGGCGACGACGTTCTTCAGGGCGCCGCCCACCTGCACGCCCACCACGTCGGTCGTCGTGTAGGTGCGAAAGAAGTCACTCTGAAACATCGCCTGAGCGCGGCGGGCCGTCTTTTCCCACCGGGAGGCGATGGTGACCACGGTCGGCATGCGCATCACCATTTCTTTGGCGAACGACGGCCCCGACAACACCCCGATGGCCGGGTGAAACGACTCGGGCAGGCACTGCTCGAGCACCTCGGTCATGGTCGCCAACGTCTCGTTCTCAATGCCCTTCGCGACCGAAATGATGGGCACGTGGGGCGGCAAGAACTTGGCGCCCTTGGCCAAGAAGTCGCGGGTCGCCTGTGAGGGCGTGGCCACCACCACCAGTTCTGCGTTCGCCGCCGCCCGCTCGACGTCGGTCGTGGCGACGATGCGCTCGGGCAACTTGAGGCCCGGCAAATAGTTCGTGTTCTCGTGAAGTTGGTTCACCTGGCCCACGAGCTTCTCGTCGCGGCCCCACAGCACCACTTCGTCGAAATTCGCGGTCAACACCGTGGCAATGGCGGTGCCGAAACTCCCGGCTCCGAAGACGGTCGCTTTTTTCATCGGGGCGTTCTTTCGTTGAACGAGGTGGCTACAGCCCGGCGACGAGGCCCATGCCCACCATGGGCATGACGCGCGCGTCGTCTTCGCGGCCGTGAACGTCGAGCCCCAAGACGAAGACGAATGACGTCTTCGTCGACAAGGGCAGCTCGGCCCCGGCACGCACCAAGGCGTTGTGCCCGACAATGAAGTTCGGAGGGACCCCGTTGAGCGGGTCTTTCGCGAACGGCTCGGTGTCGAAAGTGAGCAAATACCGCAGGTCGATGAAGAGGCGTGCCGCGCGCGGGTGCGGGGCCTGGTACGAAATGACGAAGCCGGGGGCGACGTTGGCATTGCGGTGGCCGGTGATCCACCGGGGGCCGCGCACTTCTCGCGAAGCCCGCTGGCTGAAGAACGCGACCCCGCCTTCGACCGACGCGGCCACCCGCCAGGTGTCGCTGCCGCCCAGTTCATACTTCACCTGCAGCCGGGGCTCGTTCATCGCTCCGTAGAACGAATCGAAACCGACGCCCACGTCGAGCCGCTCGAGCAAGCCCACGTTGAAACGAAAACTCAGGAGTGGAAAGCCGAGCGTCAACGACTCGCCGCGGTTCCACTGGCCCAACGCCGGCGCACCGAAAACGCTCACCCGGTTCGGGGGGTCGACGAATTTCGGGTGCACGACCACGCTCGGCCAGGCCGAAGAACCCGGCACCGCCACGGCCCCGCCCGAAAACGACGGCGGCGCTGGCTGGGGCGCGGGGCCCTCGTCGACCGGCGGCGCCGGCGGCGGGCTCACCTGGCCGGTCGCGCCGGGCTGCTCGGGCGGCAGCGGCGGCTGCACCCATTGCTCATCAGGCGTGGTCGACTGCGCGAACACCCGCGCGGCCACCGTTACTGCCACCACCAAAAGAAACCGGCTCATGGAGACCAGGAGTCTCGCACGAGCCGGCACCAGCGTCAGCGGCATTTGCGTCAGAGCGACTTCAGGTACGCAATGAGGTCGGTCTTCTCGGTGCCCGACAAGGTCGACGTGACGCCGTGGCGGTCGCCGTCGTTGCTGTAGATGCGCTCTTCGACCGTCGCCACCGAGCCGTCGTGGAGGTACGGCGCCGAGCGCGACAAGCCCAACAGCGACGGCACGTTGAAGCCCTTCGACATCACCGCGCCCTTGTCGGCGTTCGTGCCTTGCAGGTGCAACGTGCCGACGTCGGCGAAGTCGTTGTTCGTGAGCAACTCGCCGGTGTGGCAGGTGGCGCACTGGGCCTTGGTTTCGAACACCGTCTTGCCGCGCGAAATTTGAGCGGCGTCGCCGCGCATGGCGCTCGCCACGGGCAATTGGTCGATCCACCGGTCGAGTTTGTCGGCGGCCTCTCCGGTCAACCCAGAACCCCCCATGCGCTCGGTAATGGTGTGGGTGTTGAACAGCGTCAGGTTCTGAAACTCGCCGCTCCAGTGGTACGGCGCGGTCGAAAGCAGGTGCCGACCCGCGAGCGCCGGCGTCTGGCGCGGCCCATCGGGGAACTCCCAGACGTGGCCGTCTTCACGGCCCTCAAGGTGGCACGTCGCGCACGCCACATTGGTGGTCGACGAACTCATGCGGGTGTCGAGCGCGTCGTAGAAGAGCCGGCGGCCTTGCGCCAACTCGGGGGTCAACACGTCGTTCGCCACCTTCGTCGTCACGCCTTGGTTCACGATGGTCGCGCTCGAACCGTGGCCGGTCGCTGACAGCATTTCGACCCGGTGGTCGAACTGGCTGTAGACGTACGCCTTCGTGCCGTCGCGGGTGAGCGCGATGCCGTCGGCCCCCGCGCCCACGCCGACCACCGAGCGAACCGACGTGCCCGTCGTGCTGAATTGGGTGTCGTCACCCGTGCGCCGAAACGCCGGCATCACCGCCACGTTCGACGTTTCGCGGTTCACCAAGAACAACCAGCTGCCCGTGGGGTCGACGACGCCCACCGTCGGGCCTTGAATGGCATTCGCGGTCGTCGGTGAAGACGGAGCAAGCGCGCTGGTCGGGTAGTCGGCGTTCGCCTGGCTGTTCGACCCCGACGAAAAACACGCGGTCAAGTCGTCGACCTGTGGAGTGAGCGTCGAGCGCGTGTCGACCGCCACGACCCCCGCCGTCGCCACCGCGCCCACGTTGCACGGCCCACCGGCCGAATAGTACCCGCCACCCGCCGACGGCTTGCGGCCGATGGCGTCTTCACGCGCCCAGACCACCGGAGCGAACAAGCGGTTGCCGTCAGGCGTGACGACCAGGTCGGCCATGGCCCGCGGGTGAAACGTGCTGAAGCTGCCGGCGGCCGTCGTGCGCGACGCGTTCGCTTTGTCGTAAATGCCGTTCGCGCCCGTGCCCGCCTTGAGCACGCCTTGGTCGAGGTCGACTTCGACGAGCTCGCCCGCCTTGAAGAGCGAGACGACCGCCCGGTTGCCGCTGACCGCCGCCACCGCGCGCGGCTCGGCCCCCACCGGTACCTCGAAACGGGGTTGCAACGTCTTCGTGTCGAACGAAGTGAGGGTGCCGAAGTCGGGGCTCGCCTTCGAGGCGCTGCTCGTCACCAGCAACTGCCGGCCGTCGGGCGTCAGCGCCAGGCCCGTCGGCTCAATGCCCACTGGCAGGCGGGCCGCCTCGCTCCAGTCTCCCCGGTGAATGACCGAGACCGAGTTGTCGCCCCGGTTCGCCACGTAAATGGTGTCGTCGGCGCCGACCACGACCCGCATGGGCGCCGCCGTCTTGCCGAGTGAAATGTCGGCGACCTTCGCGTTCGTCTTGGTGTCGATGACCGCGACGATGCCGTTGTCGGTGTCGGCCGCGTACAAGAACGCGTCGTCGGTCGACAATGCCAATGACCCGGAGGATCGCGTCGCTCGGGCGTCTCCCGGGTCGGTGCACCCAGCGAGTGCCAAAACGCCCGCCGCTGCTGCGCCCACTGCTTGCTTCCACGAGAATTTCATGCACGCCCCACTCTGTACGGCAGTTCAATGCGAAAGAGACTGGTCTGACAATGATGTCGCTTTGTGACGGCTCAAAGGTACGTTCGACCGCCCAAACAGCTCAGAAATTCAATCAACGCCAAGGTCGTTGCGCCACTATGCAGCAGACATGCCCATGATTTCGAGCGGGGGCCCGTCGTTTTGGCGCGCGAAAAGGGGCAGGGTTTGTGCAACAACTTGCCTCGCCCTGCGCAGCCTGCTGCGCACCTCCCGCCACCCACCATGGCCAACCCTGAAACCATTGAGTTTTTGAGTTTCAGGCGAACCTTCACCCTCTTGATCTTGCTGGTGGTTTTGCCGTCGGCCGGCCTGTCGGGGTTTGGCGTGGTGGCCATTGTCAATGAGCGGGCGGCGGTCGAAAAGCGGCTCGAATTGGTGTGGCGCAACCGGCTCGACGCGCTCGCGGTCGACTTTCGCGCTGCGTTAAGTGGGGCCGAGGTCTCGGTCGAACGAGGGCTGGGGCTGAGCCTCCACGGCACGTCGCTCGTCGAGAGCACGTTTCGCATCGAGAACAACGAAGTGCAGTCGCCCGACGCGCGGCTGCGAACGGTGGTCAGCAGCCTCGGGCCCGAGCTGTCGGCCTTTCCTGAAGAAGTGTCGTTCTTTTCGATCGCCACGCCGCAAGGCACCTACTTGCTCGCGGCTCGCCGCCAGGGGCCGGTGGTCTACGGAGCCCAGCTGTCGACCAAGGCGCTCGATGCGTTGCTGGTCGACCTGGGCGCGAAATTCGTTTCATCGTCAGAGCCCGCCCGTTTCGTGCTCGTGCCGGTCAAGCGCGACGCGGTCGACGGGGTCGTCGCGCGGCTGGTCTCGGGCGTGACCGAGGTGCGCGAAGCCGCCCTGGGCACGCGCGAGTTGGCCGGCACCACGCTCTTGGCCCCGTTTCAAGACTTTCGCTTGGTGGCGCTCGCCGAAGGCGAAGACCCCGTCGCGCTGGCGTCGACCCGAAACCGCATTTGGTACAGCGTGTTGCTCGGTGTTTTCTACGTCACGCTCGTGCTCGGCGTCGTGTTCACCGGGCGCACCCTGTACCGCGAGGCCCGCCTGTCGCGGCTCAAGACCGACTTCGTGTCGCTCGTGAGCCACGAGCTGCGCACCCCGCTCACGTCGATTCGGCTGTTCATTGAAATGTTGGCCATGGGCCGCGTGAAAGACCCCGCCGAAATGCAGACCGTGCTCGACATGCTGTCGAAAGAAACGGCACGCCTGTCGTCGATGATCGAGAAGGTGCTCGACTGGTCGCGAATCGAAGGCGGCGAGCGCACCTACCACCGCGAAATTCAGCCCATTCAAAAAGTGGTCGACGTGGCGGTCGAGGCGTTTCTGGCCTCGCGCGTCGGCGCCGCCATGAACTTCACCGTCGACATGGCGCCGGGGCTGCCCAGCGTCGACGTCGACCGCGACGCCATTTCGGGCGCGCTGCTCAACCTCTTGCAAAACGCGTTCAAGTACACCCCCGCCGAAGGCAAGCGCATCGCGCTCCGCGTGTTGGGCGACGGCGACGACGTCGTCATCGAAGTCGCAGACAACGGCATCGGCATACCCCGGCGCGAACAGAAGCGCATTTTCGACCGGTTCTACCGAGTCGACACCTTGCTCTCGCGGCAAACCGAAGGCTCCGGGCTCGGGCTGTCGATCGCCCAGCGCATCGTTCAGGCCCACGCCGGGCGCATCACCATCGACTCGGCGCCCGGCAAGGGCAGCACGTTTCGCCTGCGGCTGCCCGCGGTGAAGGCCTGACGTCGACGTTCACCGAGCAGCGCTTTCGGTTTTCGCGCGAGGTCACCCGTTCGTCACGGCGGCCCGCCGCACAATTCGGCGCCCCGCTCCACTCGCTGGTTGACTTGGGCGCGCTGCGTTTTGAAACTTCGCCCAAGGCATGACGACCAACCCGACCACCACCCCGAGCGCCCCGACGGCCGCCCCCTCGCGCCAGCTGCGCATTCTCGTCGTCGAAGACGACCTGTCGATTCTCACCGGCGTGTCGATGAGCCTTCGCTTCGAGGGCTACGAAGTGCTGCAGGCGCAAGACGGGCGCACCGGGCTTCAAAAGACCATCGACGAGACGCCCGACCTGCTCGTGCTCGACGTGATGATGCCGCAAATGAACGGCTACGAGGTGCTCGAAGAGCTTCGCCAACGAGGCAACCACACGCCCGTCATCGTGTTGTCGGCCAAGGGGCTCGAACGCGACCGCATTGTCGGCCTCAACCTGGGCGCCGACGACTACGTCGTGAAGCCCTTCAGCCTCGAAGAGTTGCTCGCCCGCATTCGGGCGGTGTTGCGGCGACGCTACCCAGGGCTCGGAGGCAACGACGCCCACGCCCGGTTCTCAGACACCCTTATCGACCTGCGAGCCAAGACCGTGAGCCGCGCGGGCAACCCCGTTGAGTTGACCGCCCAAGAATTCAAGTTGTTGGTGCACTTCGTGACCCACGCCGGGCGCACGTTCAGCCGAGACGAGCTGCTCGCCGGAGCGTGGGGCTACGGCTACGAAGGCACCGCCCGCACCGTCGACAACTTCATCAGCCAGCTGCGGCAAAAGTTCGAGCCCGACCCCGAAAACCCGAAGCACTTCATGACCGTGCGCGGGCTCGGGTATCGCTTCGACCCGTGAAGGGCTGGTTACCGGGGCGCGCCCGTGGTCGCCTGGTCGCGAATCCACTGCAGCAGGCGCTGGGGCATGTAGAAATTCGTCTTCACGTCTCCCAGGCGAATGACCGAGCCGTCGCTCAATTTGGTGCGGGTGTTGGGGGCAATTTTCACCGCGTCGACCCAGGTGCCGTTCTTGCTCTCCGCGTCGGTCAAAAACCAGGCATTGGCGCGGTCGTCGTGCTGGAGCCAGGCATGAAACCGACTCACGCTGGCATCGTCGATGGCGATGTCGTTGCTTTCGACCCGGCCAATGGTGACCCCCATGGCGAACGGGTTCTTGCTGCCCGGTACTTTTTCGATGGGCAAAATGACCGGTTCTCCCGCGCGAGGCCGAGAAATGGGCACGCCCGCGTCGGTCGGAGCCCAGTCTTCGGGCATGTTGTCAGAAGAACCGGGAGGGGCCTCCCAGACCAGCACCGGCACGGTGAGCATGCTCGAAGGGTCTTTGTAGAGACGGCGAGCCAATTGAGCGAGACCGTAGGGCACGCCGCTATTGTAGAATGCGATCATGCATCGGCGCTACACGATCCACCGTGACGGAGATTTGTTGGTCGAAGACCTCGACCCCAGCGGCAAGGCCATTGAACCCGAGCCCGTGTCGGCTGAAGACCGACTCCCCGTTGAAATCACCATTCTCGCACCCGACGACGTCGACTCGCGGGCCGCCCTGCTCGACCTGCTCGAAATGGCGCTCGGCCTCGAGACCGAAGGCCCCGAAGCCGTGGGCATGAAGAAAAAAGAGGGGTTGAAACTCAACGTGCTGAGCTGACGAGTGCAGGTCAATTTCGCGAGCAAAACGCCGTCGCCGTGTCGGCCAAGCAGCGTGTCGGCCAAGCAGCGGCGGTGTGCGAAGGTCAGCCGAACTGCGGCAGGTCGTCGAGCGAAGCCGTGAACGCCACGCGCGAGGTCGACTCGGCCGACCCGCCAAACAGCGAGGCTCCCGACGAGGTCGGTTCAGACCCTGACGCAAATCGCGGCGCGCCACTCAACTCAACCGGGCTGCGGCGCGCAGGTTCAAAACCGTCGCGAAACAAGTTGGTCGCGACCATCGCCGCGCGCTGGCCGGCGTTCGACGCAACGCTGACGGCCGGAGTGCCCCAAACCTCGGGCCGCTTGTCGGGCAGCCGCTCGAAGCCGTCTTGCTGGCGGGGCGAGCGCAGCACACGCGGCACCGCGTCTTGGCGAACCGCGCTCAGCGTGTCGCCCCCCACGTCTGGCAAGTCACCGCGTACGCTCTCTTTCGAGCGGGCTTCGCGCACGTTGCGGTCGAGCAACACTCGCCAAGCCGCATTCGCATTCGAAAAAAGAGAGTTCAGCGGGTTCACGAGAGGGTTTTCTCCAGTCTTGAGACTCGAGTTGCCTAAATTCGTAACCGCCCTTAACGACTGAGAACTTTTCGGGCCTCAATCGTCGAAACGAACGGCTCTTTGCCGATTTCCCACGGTATTGACTGGAGCGCGCGCCGCTTCGCCCCGGCGTTCGGCGTGGTGTCGCTGGGCAGCTGACGAATGGCGGCCCCAAGCGTGTTGAGCACCGAGTCGTCGGCCAGGTTGGCGTCGGCCGTTCGCTTGGCGATTTCGCCCAGCAAGGCGTTGTCTTGCATGAGCAACGGGTACTCGTCGGCTTTGCCCGTCGTCGCTTGCTGAATGAGCGCCACCGAGTCGTTGCACACGCCGGTCGTGCCGTAGCCCGACGCGTACAGGTGCAGGTCTTTCGAGGTGTTGATCACGAGGTCGGTGAACGCCCCCGACAGCTTGACCGCTCGGGTCAGCTGGTCTCCCGAAATTTTCGCGTGGGTCACCGAGCCCAGCCAGGCCGGCGCCGCGAACTCATTCGCGGGAAAGAAGCCGGTCGAGCTCATGCCCTGAAAGAACTTCACGTCGGCGTCGAACTTCGGGCCGCGGGCGTTCGGGCCGGCCCTGAAGCTGAAAATCAGCTCTGAGTGGGTCGCGGGCACCAACACCGGGCGACCTTGGGGGTCGAGCTGGCCGGTCTTCACCATCAACGGAGCGGGCACGTCGAGGTACTTGACCGGGTTCGAGTTGGGCACTGGCACTTTGAGCTTGGTGAAGTTCGCCACGCGCGATTCGAACGTCGCCGTCGCTTCGTAGCCGCCTTGCCGCAGGCCGGCGACGAACTCGTTCAGGTCGGTGTACGCCTTGCCGTTGAAGGTCACCTCGAACTTCTGATCGGCCGGGGCGCTGTTGTTGGTCGCCAAGCGTTGAAACACCTCGGCCATGACCCGGTTCGCTTTGATCTGCGCGTCGCTCGTGTCGCTCACGAGGTCGCCCATGAACAGACCCGGCGCTTGGCCGACGGGGTGAACCGTCGACACGCGCGGAGGCGACTGAACCTGGTCGAAGTTCGCGAAGTCGAACTTCTGCGGCAGCAACTGCGCGCGCGGAGCCGGGTCTTTAAGCTTGCCCTTCTGGTACGAATCGGTCGCTTTCGCCGCCGCGTTGCTCATGTCTTGCGGCGACATCTTCAAGAACTCCATCATCAACTTGGGGTTCTGCTGCACCGCCGCGACCACCTGCGGAGGCGCGTCGATGCCGGTCTTCGCTCTGATGAGGTCGAAGATGCCGGCGATGGCCGCACGGCCTTCGGGCGTCTTGCCCATGCCTTCGAGCAGCACCGGCAAGGGCAGCGTGTTCGGGTACCGGCCCGGCACCAAGTCAAAGTCGCTCGGGCCCCCCGGCTTCGAGGCCCCCGCCATCAACGCTTGCAGCGGCGTCGCGTCGAACTGGTCGGCAGGCTTGGTGACCGTGGCCGTGGGCGCAGCCGTCGCCGCAACGGCCGGCACTGAAGCGGGAGCCGCGGCAGGGGTCGCGCCGCCGGTGCCTTGGTTGGAGTTGGTGAAGATGGGGCCTGCGCCCGGAGTCGACGAGACGGTCATGGGTGAGCTCGTTCAAAGAGGGGAGATGCTGCGTGAACACTTCGTACGAGAAACGGTTGTGTCACGGCAAGCACGACGCGTTCTTTTCACATTCTCAAAGAAACCGAAATTTCACCCCGCCCCACCGTCGCTGACGCTCGCCGCAAACGGTATTTCAAAACCGATGACCGCCCCGCCCCCTTCACGGTTCGCGGCCCAGACTCGGCCGCCGTGGGCGACGGCGATTTTCTTCACCAACGCCAAGCCCAACCCCAGCCCTTCTGACGACCCGGAGCCTTCGGCGTGGCCGTCGCCAGCGGTGGCCGGCTGCCCGTTCGACGAATTTCGCCGAAACTTCTGAAACAGGTGTTCGGTTTCACCGGGCTGAAAACCAGGCCCGCGGTCGAGCACCTCGAACCGGGCGACCGCCTGCGCGATCGACGCGCGAACCTGGTCGACGCCGCCGCCGTGCTTCGCCGCGTTCTGCAGCAAGTTCGAAAGCGCACGCTGCAGGAGCGTCGCGTCGGCTCTGAGCGTGTCGGCGTCACCCACGACGGTCACCTTGTCGAACGCCACGCCGCACCGGTCGGTCGCGCGGCGCAGCACGTCACGCAGCGACAGGTCACGCACCGACAACACCCCAAATTCAACGCGAGAGCTGGCCAGCAAGTCGCCGACGAGGGCGTCCATTTCGACGACTTCGCGGTCGAGGTCGTCGAACGTCTTCGGGGTCGCCCCCGTTTCGCGAGCAATTTCACTGATGATTCGCACCCGGGCCAACGGCGTGCGCAGCTCGTGAGACACCGTGGCCAACAGTTCGCGCTGGTCGGCCACCTGCTTTTCGAGCCGCACGGCCATTTCGTTCACCGCGTCGGCCACCACGCCGATTTCGTCGGGCTCGGCGAACGACAGCTTGGTTCGGGCCGTCAAATCACCGTTGCCGATGCGCTTGACGGTTTGGGCGAGCTCGTCGAGCGGGTGCGCGAGCCGCCGGGCGATTCGCCCCGAGGCCAACCACAGCACCGAGACGACGGCCAAGACGCCCAACGGCCAGCGCCACGCGAGCGACGCCACGTGACGCAGGCACCCGCGCACCGTGCCCACCCTGGCCCCGTCTTGCATGACCGGCGCGTCGAGCATCACGTGGGTGCACTGGTCGCCCACGAGCAACAGCGAGCGGCCCGAGGCGTCGAACAGCTCGAGGTTCATGTCGAGCTCGGCGGCCGACTGCTGAGCGAAGATGTTGCGACGGGCGGGGTCGGCCCATTCGCGAGCGAACTGCCGGCCCACCCACGCCTGGCCGCGTTGAAACGAATGCGTCCACTCGGGTTCTTGAATTTTCGCGACCAGCATCAGCACGCCCGACACGGCGAACGACGTCATGACCATGCCGCTCGCGAACCACGCGAAAATGCGGCGGCGCAAGCGGGCTCGCACGAACCGGCCGATGGGCCCCATGGGCCGGCGCCAGTGCATGCGGTGGTGGTGGTGAAAGTGAAAGTGGTCGAAGCGGTCGTCGTGAAAACCCATGGAGCCGCCGTTTCAGTCTTTGGTCAACACGTAGCCGACGCCGCGTACGGTTTTGATCAACTTGGGGGGGTCGTCGCCCAGCTTTTGACGCAGGTGGCTGATGTGTACATCGACCGTGCGCTCGCCGACGATGACGTCTCCCCGGCCGGCTTCTGACAGCAGCGCGTCGCGCGGCACCACCCGGCCCGCCCGCCGCATGAGGGCGACCAAAATGTCGAATTCGATGCCCGTGAGGTCGAGCGCCGAGCCGTTGACCTGGGCCAGCCGCGACGGCACGTCGACCGACACACCGCTCACGGTCATTTGCTCAGAGACGACTTCGGGCCGCGCCCGCCGCAACACCGCCCGAAGGCGCGCCAACAGTTCACGGGGGCTGAACGGCTTCGCGACGTAGTCGTCGGCGCCAATTTCGAGCCCGACCACGCGGTCGGTTTCGTCGCCGCGCGCGGTGAGCATGATCACCGGCAGGTTCGACTTGGCCCGAATGCGCTTGCAGACCTCGAGCCCGTCGAGGCCCGGCATCATCACGTCGAGCAGCACCGCGTCGTAGGCGCCCTGTTCGAGCATGGCGAGCCCCTTGTTGCCGTCGGGCGCCGACGCGAGGCTCACCCCGTTCTGCTCGAGGTACTCGCCGAGCAGCTGGGGCAACCGGGTATCGTCATCAATCAACAAAACGCGAGACGGCATGGTGCGAAGTCTACTCCTCGCGCCGCCCGAAGGTTTCGGTTTCGAGCGGCGCCTGGGTGGGCGATGTGGCGGTCAGTGGGTCGGCACGGCCGAAGGTACCGAGGCGGCGGGCACCTGCTGCACGACCGGCGGCGCGGTCACCACCGTCGAGGCCGGCGTGGCGGCGCCCGGCATGACCACGAACACCTGCGGCATGACGATGGGGGCGGGCGCGGCGGCCGGCGCGGGAGCGACGATGACCGGAGCCGAAACCGGTGCGGGCGCAGGCGGCGCTGCCACGGTCAGCGGCGCAGGCGGAGGGCCCTCGAAGCGTTGCGACTGCTCCCAATGGCCCCAATGACCTCCACCGTCGTGGCAACCGTGCATGCGGTGCCGCATCGACGCGAAAGCACTGCCGTACCCGAAGACGACTCCCAATGAGAGCAACACGACCAAGAATGGGCGACGAAACATGGTGATTTTTTCCTTTTCGAGAAGTGAGTGACAGCGGTTCAGAGGTTCACGGCGTCGTGGCCGTGGTGAGCGTGACGGCCGCACCGCGACCCATGCCCGAAGTGGTGGCCGTGCCCGTACCCGTGGTGAAACCGACCCGGCCCAAATTCGATGAGGTCGGCCAGCTGCGTGCGCTGCTCGGGCGTCATGGCTTCGTGAATCGCCTGCAGACCTTCACGAACCGACTTCTTCAGGTCGTCGACCGCGGCCTGTTGCTTTTCGAACACCTCGTTGAGCGAGGCGGAGTCGAACGTCTCGGCGCGCATGGCCTTCGCCACGTCGAGCCGGCTCGAGAAGAACGCTTCGCGCGCGGCCCACGCTTTGCGCTGCGCCTCGTCAATGGCCCCCACGACGACCTTTTCTTGACCGGGGGTCGTGTCGAGCCGCTCGAAGAGGCGACGCAACACCCACCGTTGGGCGCCGCCGCGATGCCAGCTTCGGCCGTGCCGGCCGTGACGCCACAGCTTCATGAGCCCGATCAACGACGCCGTACCAATGAGAAAACCAAACATGGTGTTCTGCCTTTCATTCGCTTGCGCCTTCATTGGCGCCAATCGCGTAGACAGAAGGTAGGAAGCGATTGTGAAGCCACCACGGGGTTGGGCGTGAAGAAGTGCGAAGCCCCGAACTTCAAGGTGTTTCGCTCGGTTGCGACACGCGCCCTGGTTTTTTAGTGAGAACGGCCAGGCCCGGGAGTAGCTGTCGCCACATGAAAAACCTCCAATTCGCGCTGGTCTTGTGCGTTTCGCTCCCCGCGTTCGCGGGCATGGTCTCGAAGCCGGTCGCTTACCAAGTCGGCAAAGACCAATTCGAAGGGGTGCTGATTTTTGACGACGCGGTCAAGACGCCGCGCCCGGGCGTGTTGCTCGTGCCCAACTGGCTCGGCATCAACGCCGCCAACTTGAAGCAGGCCGAACTGGTCGCCGGCCAGAAGTACGTCGTCTTCGTGGCCGACGTTTTCGGCAAGACCTCGCGCCCCAAGAACATGGAAGAGGCCGGCAAAATGTCGGGCGCGCTCAAAGCCGACCGCAAGGTGCTGCGTGAGCGCGCGACGAAAGCGCTCGAGACGTTCAAAGCGCAAGGCAAGGCCGCGCCGGTCGACACCACCAAGTTGGCCGCCATTGGCTTCTGCTTCGGAGGCACCACCGCCGTCGAGCTGGCCCGCGCGGGAGCCAAGCTCAACGCGGTCGTCTCTTTTCACGGCGGCCTCGATTCGCCAAGCCCGGCCGACGGCAAGAACATCACCGCGAAGGTGTTGGCTTTGCACGGCGCCGACGACCCGTACGTGCCCATGAAAGACGTCGACGCGTTCGAAGCCGAGCTCAAGGCGGCGAAAGTCGATTACCAAATCGTCAAGTACAGCGGCACCGTGCACAGCTTCACCGACGTCGACGCCCACATGGCGGGGCAAGCCGAGTACAACCCCGTGTCGGCCAAGCGCGCGTACGAAGCGATGAACGCGTTCTTCAACGAAGTCTTCGCCGGCTGAAACCAAGGCATTTCGGTGCGAACGAGGCCCACGGGGTGGCAGGTCGTGCTCGCGGTCGCGGTGACGGCGAGCAGTTCGGTATTGGCCCAAGACCCGGGCTATTCACCGCCCCCGTTGGTGCCCGCCTCCGAGCCGAGCGAACCGCCCCCGCCTCCCCCGCCCCCCGAACCCCAAGGGGCGGCGCCCAAGGTGGTCGACCGCATTTCGAACCGGGAGTTCGACGACGAGCCGAACGCCCCGGCGCCACTGGCGGTGACACCCTCGGCCCCCCTCGACGAGCCGCCCGGCCGGGCGAAGCGCATCGCGATTTCACTCGCGGTGGGCGCGGGGTCAGGAGCCGTGGTGGCGGTGGCGACCGGGTTCGCGGGCAGCGCCGTGTGGCCGCGCCTGACCCCCTCGCTCCCCACGGTGTGGACCGGGGCGGCCCTGGGTTTCGCCGTCGCCGCACCGGTGGCGGTGCTCGTCACGGGCCTGTTTTTCGACGGAGACGGCGCGTGGTGGGCGACGCTGGTCGGAGACCTGACGGGCTGCGCGCTCGGCGCGTTGGCGACCATCGCCGGTTCGGCCGAGGGCGTGGTCGCGTTGTTCGCCCTGCCGCTCTTCGGTTCGGTCATCGGCTACGAAGCCACTTCGGTCGCCAGCAAGAGTGCCGCGCGCGTCGGCCCGACCGTGACGTTGCTGCGCAACGGCGGAGCGGCGTTCGGGCTCTCGGGTACGTTTTGAAAGACGCCATGCCCGTTCCTCCGGTACGAATTCGGGCCCTCAACTCGAAGCCCCTGCGGCGGCAAGGCCAATGGGTCTTGTATTGGGTGACGTCGTTTCGGCGCGCGGGGTCGAACTTCGCGCTCGACCGGGCCATCGAACACGCGAAAGCACTCGGGCAACCGCTGATCGTGCTCGAGGCGTTGCGGCTGGGGTACCCCTGGGCGAGTGACCGGCTCCACACGTTCATTCTGCAAGGCATGGCCGAAAACGCGCGGCGCTTCGCGGGTTCGGCGGTCTGCCACTGGCCGTACGTCGAAGAAACGAAGGGTGACGGCAAAGGCCTCGTCGAAGCGCTGGCGGCGAAAGCGAGCGTCGTGGTGTGCGACGACTGGCCCTGCTTCTTCGTGCCGCGCATGCAAGCCGTGCTGGCCGAGCGCGTCGACGTGCTGGTCGAAACGGTCGACTCGAACGGGCTCTACCCCATGCGAGACACGCAGCGGGTCTTCACGACCGCGCATTCGTTTCGCACCCATTTGCAGAAGTCGCTCGCGCCTCATTTGACGCACTGGCCGAACGAGTTTCCGCTCCGCGGGTTGAAGTTGCCGGCGGTCGAGCTGCCGAAGAGCATCACCGCTCGGTGGGCCCGCGCGCCCAAAGACTTGCTCGAGGCGAAGGCCGAAGCGGTCGCCGCGCTCGAGCTTGATCATTCGGTGCCGCCGGTGGCCATGGCGGGTGGCAGCCACCACGCCGAAGCCCGCCTCGAGCTGTTCGTGACGAAGAAGCTCGCCCAATACGCCGAAGCGAGAAACGAACCCGAGGTCGACGGCACGAGCGCGCTCTCGCCGTACTTGCACTTCGGGCACCTGTCGGTGCACCAGGTGTTCGCCGCCATCATTCGGCGCGAGCGCTGGTCGGTGTCGGCGCTCGGCAAGTCGATCGGAGGCGCCAAAGAGGGGTGGTGGCACCTGCCGCCGTCGACCGAAGCGTTCATCGACGAGCTGGTGACGTGGCGGGAGTTGGCGTTCAACATGTCGAGCCACCGGCCCGACGAATACGCGTCGTACGAATCGCTGCCGGCGTGGGCGCTCGCGTCACACCGAGCGCACCTGAACGACAAACGAGAACACCTGTATTCGCTCGAAGAACTCGAGCGCGGCCACACCCACGACCCCTTGTGGAACGCCGCCCAAATGCAAATGGTCACCGACGGGTGGTTTCACAACTACTTGCGCATGCTGTGGGGCAAGAAGATCTTGGAGTGGTCGAAGACCCCCCAAGACGCCCTCCAGACCATGGAACAGTTGATGAGCAAGTACTCGCTCGACGGCCGCGACCCGGTCTCGTACTCGGGGTACCTGTGGGTGCTCGGCCGGTATGACCGCGCGTGGGGCCCCGAGCGAAAAATCTTCGGCAAAATTCGCTACATGAGCAGTGACAACACGGCGAAGAAAATTTCGGTGAAGGGCTACATCGAAAAGTACGCGCCTGCCGGCAAGCGGCGCTGACGGCGCCCCAAACCGCGGTATACGGCGCCATGCGCGCGGTTCTGCAACGAGTCAAACACGCTTCGGTCACGGTCGACGGCCGCGTCGTCGGCGAAATTGGGCCCGGCCTGTTGGTGCTGCTCGGCGTCGGCAAAGGCGACACCGGAGCCGACGTCGACTTCATGGTCGACAAAATACCGCTGCTGCGCATTTTCGAAGACGAGGCCGGCAAAATGAACAAGTCGC
>JBGAIY010000020.1:0-37299 GCA_044225205.1 Myxococcaceae bacterium
AGACCAATTCGACAGCTGACCTTTTCTTGAAAAGAGCGGGTCAGCGGGCCCCGACGCCAGGGCGATTTGCCGCCCGGGAGTGACTTCGGTGTATTCAATGCGGTGCTCGGTGGCGATTTTCATGTTCGCCCGCTCGAGAAAGGCGATCTGTTCTTTCGCCACCGCGGTCATGACGTAGTCGAGTGTGCCGCCCGGCCTCAGGTCGAGCCGCCGCACCGTCACCACGAAGCCCTCGGGCCCCCACCACGACTCGATGCCCTCCTTCGTGGTCCACAGGTCCCACACGTCGGCGAGGTCGGCTTGGTACAGCCGCTCCATCGTGAATTGGCGACGTCGCGTCATGGGTTCGACCCTCGTGGTTTGGAGTTTTTCTTCTTTTCGAGCGCGGCCGCGAAACGGTCGAGCCGCCCGTGCCACAGAGAACGGTACTGGGCGACCCAGTCGTCGAGCTCTTGAAAGGGCTCCGGGCGCAGAGAATAGAGACGACGCGGCCCGTCGGGCCGAACTTGCACGAACCCCGCGTCGTTCAAAATGCGGAGGTGCCGCGAGACCCCCGATTGGTGAATGTCGACCCGCTCGACGATGTCGTTGACCGCCTGCTCACCCCCGCGCAACGCGTCGATGATGCGACGGCGCATCGGGTCGGCCAGGGTCTCGAAGACGGCATTCGAATGCATGATCGTACATATACATTTTCATGCATATGATGCCGGGTCAAGGCGTTCTTGGAGCCGTGGTCAGGGTCGCGGGGCGGCGGCGTCGGTTCGACACCATGCGCTCTCCATCGCAGTCGGTTGCCATTTGGTACTCGCTCGCCCAGTGGCTGAGCGTCGTGCTCGACGCCTGGGCCTCGCCCCGAGAAAGTGCGGGGCGCGTGAATTCGTGCACCCGATTGCGCGGCCTCGCGTAAAGCAGGTCTGGTGCAACGAACGGTGGGTGTCGTGAAGTGGAGCCTGACCCTGGTCATGACCGCCTGTGTTGCCGGGCAGGTGCACACCGCGGCGATTCAAGATGCCGCCGCAGGCACGGTTCTCGTCAAGACCGGCTCCACCGAGGGGCTCATCGTCTCGGCCAAGATTGCAGCAGCTTGGCTCGGTCGCGCCGATACGTATTGGACTCCCAGCCTCGACGAAGTCACCCGGTTTGAACGCGACCTGCCAGCGTATTTGGGGCGAATTCGAAGTGATCGATACAGCGCGTGCGACCAACACCGTACGATTCTTCAGCTCGCGCCAGGGTACCGAAGACAGTACGTCGGCATCGTTCGCGGCAAAGCCCGAATTCTTGAGGTTCAATTGAGCCAAGCCGAACCTTCGCCCGCGTGGAAGCATGGTCGCCAACACGTCAGCGACGGTGGTCTGCCCGTGTTCTCGGTGTCGATGAACGTCGAGACCGGGCGGTATTTCGGCTTCACGCCAGAAGGCGGCGGGTTGCGCCTGAGGCAACCCACCCTCCCCTCCTCGACCGGGGCGCACCCCAGTCCGCCCACCATCGCCCCACTCACGAACCGCGTTGGCCGGCGACTCCAACCTTCGCCCTGGGCTCACCCTCGGTAGCCGGCGAAGTCTCGCCGCCGCTTTATTCGAACGGTGAGTGGTTGGGCCCCTCTGTCCCTTCGCGACACCACCACCGTCACCTCTTGCGACCAACGCCAGTCGAACGTCGCCGGCGTCAGCGTACGACGACCGCCCCAGTCGCTTCGATCGGCTTCATGGCCGAAACACCGAATTGCTCGGGCTCGTTGAACCGCACGTGGTGCGCAATGAAACCACCCTTGTTGCTCGTGCGAATCACCTCGCCTGACAACCGGCGCGGTTGGGTTTCACCAGGCACTTCAATGGCCAACTCCACGTGCGAACTCGGCAACAAACGCTCGAGCAAGAACATCGCCCCCGTCGCCGAAATGTCGCCCGCCACCGTCACCGCTCGCCCACCCACGAGAATCTGAAAAGAATACCGCACCCGCTTCGCCAACCGACGGTCGGTCGGCATCGACACGCCCGGCGGCGGCGGCCAATTCGGGTTGCGAATCAACCCGTGGTGCACCCCGAATGACGGCGATTGCGGCTTGGCTTTCGACTCTGCCGACTTGTCGAAGCGGCGTTTGAGGTGAAGACGACGTGCGCTGGAACCGAAATTGAATTCGCTCATTGGTAGAGCCCCCGTTGAAAAAGTACCGCTCGCTACCGTTGTTTCGACCTCGAATACAAGAGGCCGCCCCGCAATACGTTATGGCCGCACGCTCATGTCAACGCCACCCAGACTCGGCGACTGCTCGGTCAGCCCTTCCTCCCCGTCTCCTACCGCCGGCGCCACCGTTGTGTGCCCAAGTACCAATTTCAAAATGCCGGGGAAAATCACGAGCATAAGCACCGTCGCCCCCACGATGCCGAACACCACCACCGTCGCGAGCGGCCGTTGCACTTCACTCCCCGCTCCCGTGTTGATGGCCATGGGGAAAAAGCCCAGCGCGGCCACCACCGCCGTCGTCAACACTGCCCGCAGCGTGTGACCCGCCCCATGCAAAATGGCGTCGTCGATGGCCAGACCCGACGCCAACTGCTTGCGCACGTCGGTCGTCATCACCACCCCGTTCAGCACCGCCACCCCCGCCAGGGCGATGAAACCGACCGCCGCCGGCAAACTGAAGTTCATGCCGCGCACCAACAACCCCAACGCCCCACCCATCAACGCGAGCGGCACGAGCGAAAACACCCCCGCGGCCACCCTGACCGAACCGAACGTCATCACCAACATGCCCATGATGATCGCCAGCGCGAGCGGCACCACGACCGCCAGCCGCCGCTGCGCCCGCTCGAGGTTCTCGAATTGCCCCCCCCACGTCACCGAATACCCCGACGGGAGCGGTACCTCTTTCGCGACCGTGCTCTGCGCCTCCGCCACCCACGACGCCAAGTCACGACCACGCAAGTTCACCTCGACTCGAACCGTGCGCTGAAACCCTTCGCGCCTGACCGTCGCCGGGCCTTCGGCGTCTTCGAGCGTGCCCAACTCGTCGAGACTCACCAGCTGCCCATTCGCCGTTTCGACGAACAGGTCACCCATGCCCCGCTTCGAAGTGTCAGTCGGTGGCGACAACAGCCGAACCTCGAACCGCTTCGGCCCCTCGTACATCACCCCCACCCGCGCCCCCACCCGCGCCGCCTCCAGCGTGCGAAAGACGTCGTCGAGCTCGACGCCGTACCGCGCCAACCGCTCCCGGTCGGGCGTGAAGGTGAGGTTCGGCATGCCCAACAGCCGCTCGATGCGCACGTCGCCGGTGCCCTGGAGGCGCCGCACGACTTCGCCAATGCGGTTCGAGGCGTCGACCAGGTGGTTCAAGTCGGGCCCGAAAATTTGTATCGCCACGTCGGCGCGGCTGCCGGAGATGAGCTCGTTCGTGCGGTCTTCGATCGGCTGCGAGACCGAAACGAAGGTGCCAGCCACCTCACGCTCGATGGCCGACTTCACCAGCTCCGACAACCCGTCGAGGTCGTGGGCGCTCGTCCACTCTTCTTCGGGCTTGAGGTGCACGAACATGTCGGTGTTGTCGTTGCCCACCGGGTCGTACGCGAGCTCGGCCCGGCCCGTGAACGCCAACGACGTCTCGACTTCAGGAAAGCGCTTGAGCACCCGATCGGCCGCGAGGTCGAGCCGGCGCGCTTCGGTCAGCCCAATCGACGGGGCGCGGCGAATGGTGACCACGATGTCACCCTCTTGAATGCGCGGCACGAAGTCGGCTCCACGCTGCAACAGCGCCGTCATCGACGCCACCAGACCCACGACCATGCCGCCCAGCAATGGCCACCGCCACGCCATGAACCGCGGCAACCACCGCTCGTATTCGACGCGCAGCCGCTCCAGCCACTTCGGCCCCGACGTCTTGGGCGGCGGCATCAACAACGCCAACACCCCGGGAAAAAACACGACCGAATAGACCAGCGCACCGAACAGCGCGCACGCCATGACCGTCGCCATGGGCCGAAACATCTTGCCCTCGACGCCCTGCAGCGCCAGCAACGGCACGTACACCAACATGATGATGGCCACCGAAAACGCCACCGGCCTCGCCACCGGCGTCGCCGCGTCGACGAACGCCGTGTCGAACGCCGCCCGGTTGCGGTACGCCTTGCCCGCGAGCGACGCGATGATCGCCTCGAGCACCACGATCGGCCCGTCGACCAAGAAACCGAAGTCAATGGCGCCCAGCGACATCAGGTCGCCCGTCACGCCGAACAAATGCATGCCGAAGAGCGCGACCGCCATCGACGCGGGTATGCCGATGACGACCGCGAGCGCCCCGCGCACCGACCCCAAGAACACCGCCAACACCAACAGCACGATGAGCGCGCCTTCGACCAGGTTCTTCACCACCGTCGACACCGTGGCGTTCACGAAGTCGCTGCGGTCGTAAATGGTGTCGACGACCACGCCCGGCGGCAAGCTCTTTTGAATTTCGGCCACGCGCGCCTTCACGTTCTGCGTGACCTCGCGGCTGTTGGCGCCCAACAACATCATCACCGTGCCGGTGACGACTTCGCCTTCGGCGTCGCGCGTCGTGACCCCATAGCGCAGCGCCGAGCCCACCTTCACTTCGGCCAACTGCCGCACGAGCACCCGCTGGTTCGCGTCGGCGTGCACGACGATGTTGGCGATGTCGTCTTCGTTGACGAGCTGGCCTTTGCCGCGCACCAACACGTTTTCGCCGTCGCGCTCGACGTACCCCGCCCCGACCGACGACGACGCTTTCTCGAGCGCTTGTTGCAAGGTCGAGAGCGTGACGCCAAACGCCTTGAGCCGCGCGGGGCTCGTCACGACCTGGTACTGCTTGAGCTCACCGCCCATGGGGTTGACTTCGATGACGCCGGGCACGCTCGACAGGGGAGCGACTTCCCAGTCGAGCATGGTGCGCAGCTGCATGGCGTCGTGGTCGCCGGTCGTGCTGCGAATCACAAAAATGTAAATTTCGCCCAACCCGGTCGACACCGGGGCGAGCTGGGGCGGAGGCACGAAGGCCGGCAGGTCGGCGACGACTTCGCGCAGCCGCTCCCCGACCAACTGCCGGGCAAACCAAACGTCCATGCTGTCGTCGAAGACGACGGTCACCGCCGAAAGCCCGGGCCGGCTCACGCTGCGCAGCTCGGAGAGCCGCGGCAACCCGTTGAACGCGAGTTCGATCGGCTGGGTCACCATGCGCTCGACTTCGGTCGGTGACAGCCCCGGCGCTTCGGTCAACACCGAGACCTGCACCGTGCTCACGTCGGGCATGGCGTCGATCGGCAACTTCGACGCCGCGAACGCGCCCGCGACGAGCAACACCAAAAGACCACCGGCGACTCCGGTGCGGTACTTCACCGACAGGGCGACGAGGGCCGCGAGCATCAGCGAAACACCTCGGCCTTGAGCGCGAGCACGCCCGACGTGACCACTTGTTCGCCGGCGTTGAGCCCTTCGAGCACGGCGATGTCGTCGGCGTCTTCGGGGCCGACCTTCACTTCGCGCGGCTCGACGGCATTCTCGCTCGCCGCCGAACGAACGAACACCGTGGGCTTGCCGTCGATGCGGGTCACCGCGCGACGGGGCACCATCAATTGCGAATGCCGCGGGCCCGACGTGTGCAACGTGCCGGTGACCGACAACCCGGGCCGGAGCGCGCCGTCGGGGTTCGGCAATTCGACCCGCACGTGCGCGGTGCGGTGGGTGGGGTCGATGACCTCAGACACGTGGGCCACCGTGGCGGGGTACGGCGTCGCGCGGTCGGCCGGGTAAATGTCGATGCGGTCGCCTTCACGAACCGCCGACACGTCGCGCTCGAAGACGCTGAATTCGACCCACACGCGACTCAAGTCGGCGACCACCAACATCGTGTCGGTGGGAGACACCGTCGCTCCACGGCGCGCCCGGTGCTCGACGATTCGGCCCGCCAAGGGGCTGCGCAGCTTCAAAATGCCGACCTCGCCCCCCACCGTGCCGCCGAGCGCTTCGACCGACTTCTCGGCGGCAATGCGTTCGGCCGTCGCGGCTTCGGCGGCGGCTTGGGCGAACTGCGCGTCGCGCTCGGCCGAAATTTTCGCGTCGGCCAGCTTGCGCTCGCGTTCGGCGTCGAGCTTCGCGACCTGCTCTTTGGCCCGCGCCTTGAGCACTTCGGCTTGGCTTTTGCCCAACTCGACGCTCTCGAGTTCGGCCACGACCTCACCCGCGCTGACGTCTTCACCTTCGACCTTCGAGACCGAACGCACCCGGCCTTCGATGCGCGCGCCGATTTCGGCCACGCGCCGGGCGTCGCACGTCACCGAGCCCGTGACGTAAAGGCTGGGCGTCAACACGCCTTCTTTCGCCTCGGTGAAACCGATTTTTTCTCGGTTGGCGAAGCTCGTCGGGTACCGAATGACTCCGTTTTCGAGCCACGGCGTTGCGTGCTCAGCACTTTGGGCGACCACGGTCTCGGCCTGGGCCCGCATCGAGCGGGTGACCGAAAAGCCGACCACGGCGAGCAGCACCACCGTACCGGCGAGCCACCACGCGCGGCGTGGCCACGGAGGAGGAGACGAAATCGACGCAGTGCTCATGGGGCGAGTTCTCCTGAAACACGTTGCAATTCGACGTAGTCGGCCCACGCCGCCAGCAGGGTTTCGAGCCGTTCGCGTTCGACCCGCTGCAACTCACGCGTCACCGTGGTGAGGCGAAACACGTCGAAGCGACCCGCCCGCCACCCTTCTTCGATGAGCGCGTTCGTGCGCTGGGCGTTGGGCAGCGCTTCGCCGGTGAGCAGCTCGACCTGCCGTCGCCGCGACTCGTAGCTTTCGCGAGCCAACGCCACTTCACGCTGCACCCGCCGAAGCTCGGCTTCGAGCCGCGCCTGTTCGGTGTTTCGTTGCGCGACCGCCACGGCCCGGGCGCCCTGGTTGCGCTGCGCCACCGGTATTTCAATGGCGAGCCCGACGAACGCGAACGCCGGAGACGCCGGCGCCGCGTCGAGCCCGACGTTGTACCCAAGCTTCGGCAACGCCTCGCGGCCCAGCCGAACGTTCGTCGCTTCGAGCAACGCGAGGCGGGCTTTGAGCGCCCGAAGCTCGGGGCGGCGCTCGAGGGCCCCCGTCACCAACTCGGGCTCGGGTTGAGCGGCGGGCGGGGTCTCGACGCCAATCGCCGCCAACCGCAGCGGCGCGTCGGTCGGCCAGTCGAGCAGCTGCGCCAAGCGCACCCGGGCCACCGCCACCAACCGGTTCGCCTCTTCGAGCTGAGTGCGCACCGACGCGAGCTCCACCGCGACGGTGGTGACCTCGGGCTCTCCAGCGCTGCCCAACGCGACCCGCTCTTTCGCCGCCGCTTGGAGCCGCTCGTGCAACCGAAGCGATGCTTGCAACCGCTCGACCCGCTGTTCGGCCAGCAACGCCTCGACGTAGGCAAACCAGGTCTTCGCCGCCGCGTGCGTTTGCTCCGCGACCAACTCCGCCCGCGCCAAGTCGACCCGGCGGTCGGCTTCAGACAAGCGCAGCCCCCCCGCCCCGCTCACTTCGAACGTACCGTCGACGCCCAACGTGTAGCCGTGACGCGGGTCGTTCGACACGCCCGCCTGCTCGATGACGAGTGGCCGGTAGTCGGCGAACAGCCTCGGGTTCGAAGGAAACGGCACCGCCGCGCCCACCCGCGAGGCCTCGGCTTCTTGCACCAAGCGACTCGGCTCGAGCGCCTGGGGCAGGGTCACCTGAACTGATGCAGGGCCGTCGGCCGAAAGAAGTTCGCCCAACAACCCCGCGAAAAACAAAACACGCATGGCAGCACCGATTGGTAACGATGCTCGCCGATTGGGGCAACAAGCCCCAGATATTATCTCAGAAGACTTCGATTTTTTAGAAGAACCCCTCGGAAATACTGGAGTTCGGTTCTGGAGAAGCTCCGAGGCTACAGCCGGTAGTTGAGGTTCAACCCAATGACTTGGGCGGTGCCCGAGTAGGTGCCCGAGAAGCCCGGCGCGGTGCTCTTTTGGCTGAAGAGGGCGACGAATTGGTACGCGAGGTCGGCCCCAAGCCCGAACGTGCTGTGCCAGCTCAAGCCCGCGGTGACGCTGAAGCGGGTGAAGTCGGGCAAGTCGGGCGTGAGCGTCGAAGTGGGCGTGCCGGTGGGGTCGTAGATCAACCCGAGCCGGGCCGAGAACAGGTCGTTGAGGTCGTACTCGCCACCCAAGTGCATCGACACGGTGTCAGACCAATTCTTCGGCAACGGGTTGGTGAGGTCGGGGTTGGTGAAGGCAATGGTGAGGTCGTGAAACGAGCCCCAGGTGACGACGTTGAGGTCGAAGCCGAAGCGCAGCGCGTTGGTGGCGCGCAGACCCAACCCCACCGTCGCCACGTCGGGCAGGGTGATGTTCGAGGTGATGTTTTGGTCGACGAGCAACGTTTGAAACGAAGCCGGCACGTCGGAGAAGTGCGCGCTGCCCTTGAACGCCATGGGCACCGAGCTGCGCCAGGTTGCGCCGAGCCAGAGGTACTTTTCGACGACTTCGAGCTGGGCTCCCGCGTTCCACCCGAGGCCGGTGGCCGCGCCGCCGAGCGTCACCTTGCCCTGAGAGTCGACGAAGTTGAGCCCGCGTTCGATGAGCACCGTGCCCCGGGTGATTTGGAGCCCGCCAGCGACCTTGAAGCGCGGGTGAATGCGCCAGGCGACCACCGGGTTGAAATTGAAGGCCTGTACGTTCGAGCTCAGCGCGCGACCCGCGCCTTCCCACGTCGGGGGCCAGGTGTTGCCGGCCCCAAATGGCGTGTTGACCCCAAGGCCAATGGCCAAGTCTTCGGTGATGCCCCAGCTCGCATAGACGTTGAACGGCGTCGCCACGTGCGCTTCGGTGTTCGTCTTCGTGCCGGTGGCGTCAGACTGAAACGTCACGCTCGGCATGACGAGGTTGATGCCCGCCGAAAAGTCGAACCCCTTGCGCCCGGCGATGCCGGCCGGGTTGAAGTAAATCGACGACGCGTCGTCGGTGAGCGCGGTGACGGCGCCGCCCATGCCCGCGGCACGCGCCCCCTGCCCCGCCAACCGAAAGCCACTGGCCTGCCCCGTCGACGCGAAGACCAAAACCGCCGCGACCACTGCCGACAAAAACGCATTTCGCATGGTGAGTGAGGTCTCCATCACGGGTTCGCCGGAGTGTTGGTGGGAGTGACTCCAGCCGCCAAGAACTGCACGGCCTGGGTGCGGCCCACGACCGTGGCGCAGCTGGCGGTGAGCGGGTTGCATTCAGAAGACGTCGGCGGCTTCAGCAAGAACCCGTGCCGCTCGGCGAGCGCCATGGTCGACGGTATGACGCCCACCCCGGCGGCGTCGGCTTCGAGAAACTCGAACCACGACGGCTGCCGAACGCCCTGACGCCCCGCGACCAGCCAACGGCGCGTGCCACTGTTCGGCAAGACGACGTCGTTCTGAATGTACTGCAGCATCATCTGCCGGTCGGCGTTCGACGAGTTCACCGCCGCGAACGCCACGTTCTGCGGGTCTGCCGGGTCGAGAATGGTGTGGGCAATGGTCATGAACTGGTCGAA
This sequence comes from Myxococcaceae bacterium, assembly GCA_044225205.1. Classification (GTDB taxonomy): domain Bacteria; phylum Myxococcota; class Myxococcia; order Myxococcales; family Myxococcaceae; genus JAEUJT01. Next base: position 9,540 of record JBGAIY010000020.1, read on the forward strand.
GCCCGGTGTGCCCGGCTGAATGCCTTGCAGCGCGAGCGCGCCCAAGAACCCAGCCCGCTGCACCGCGAACGCCGGAGCGTTCAAGAGCACGTCGACCTGGTCGGCCCCCGCCACGTTCAAGAAGAAGCGGCTGACCGTGGGGTTGGCGGCGGCGAACATCGACCCGTTGAAGGTGCCGAGGCTCTGGCCCAAATACCGAACCGTGTTCGGGTCGAGCGTGCCCAGGCCTGCGGTCGTGAGGCGGGCGTTGAGGCTCGCCCCCGCCGTCGTCGACGAGATGACCCGCAAGAGCTGAGCAAAGTCGAGCGCGCCGGCGTGCCGAAAGTTGTCACGCGTGGCGAAGAGGTTGCCGAGGTTCAAGAACGTGTTGCCGCTGATGAGCACGTGGTCGACGGGCGACGGCGCGTCGGTCTTGAAATAGCCGCCTTCACAGGTGCCCGTGGTGCCCGTGCCGATGCACCGGCCCTGCCCCGCCGCGTAGCAGGTGGCGTCGCCGTCGGTTGACGGGTTGCACGCGGCCCCGGTCGTCTGCGACACGCAGCGCCCCGACAGGGCCCCGGTCGTTTGGCACTGCATCGTCAAGGGGTCGGCGCAGGCTTCGTTGTCGGTCTTGGCCGGCTGCTGGGTGGCACCCCAGCCGAGGCAGGTCGAACGGTCTCCGTGGTACACGGTGTCGACCGCGATGGTGGCCATGCCACCTTGGGCCAACGTGTCGGCGAGCAGCAGCGCGTCGCGGCGGCTGCGCCCCAACCCGTGGCCGAAGATGACGACCGGGTAGCCCGACCCTGGCGCCGCCGACGTCGGTATCGTCAGCAAGAAGCGCGACTTGCGACCTTGCCACTGCGCGGGTCGGGGGTTGAGCGCTCCACCGGGGCCGGTGAGCGCAAGGGCAACACCACGTCACCTTCGACGTACGCCTGCACATTCGTGTTCGGTATGCCCGCCACCGTCAGGGCGGGGCGCAACGTCGCCGTGGTGTCGACGAACAAGGTCGGCACGGTCGGCAGCGCGCTCGCGTTGATGCCGGCGGTCAAGGCGCGCAGCACGCTCACCGTGGTCTGGGTCGTCACGCAAAACGCCAGCGCCATGCTCGAGCGGGGCGTACCCTTCGCTTCGAGCTGGTCGAGGCAGTCTTTGAACCGTTGGCGAACCGGCTCGAGCTGCAGCGCCTGCGCGGTCGACAACACCGGCAAGGTCGACTGGTGGTTCTCGTCGAGCAGCGGGTTCTTGAGCCGCACCAACGCAAAGGTGGGCGAAGCGATGACGTGGAGCCCCGCCGTGTCGGTGACGGAGGTCGTCACGTAGGCGCCGTAGCGGGTCATTTCTTCGAGCGGGGCCTGCGGCACCCACTGCAATTGCTCGGGCACCCCGGCGTCACTCGAAGCGCAGTTCACGCACACCTTCACGTTGGGGCCGAGCGGCCCCGCACCGGTGATTTTCACGAAGCCGACCGGCGCCGCGCCCCCGTCGGTCGACGCGAGCGTCGCCTGGTCGAGGTGGCCCAGGTCGAGCGCGGTCGCGACATCAGAATTTTCAGAAACGATGGGCGCGGTCAGAGAAAACCCGTTGAGCGTGTTGAGCCCGGTCGCCAGCGCCCCCAGCGACGAGGGAAAGGTGAGCTTCTGGGTCGGGTCGACGTCGTCTCCCACCACGCCGCCGTCGGCGCGGGTCTGCGCTCCCGAAGGGTTGAACGCCCGCAAAAACTGGTTCGCGGGAAACGGCACGATGGTCGACGGCGACAATTCGAACGTGAGCTCGGGCTGGCTCACCGTCGAAAACACCCACAACCCGGCAATGTCTTTGCGGCTCAACCCTTGCGCGACGAACGCGTCGACGACCGGCTTGAGCCCACGCCGCAGGCCCTCGAGCGCAATCGCCTGGAGGTCGCTCGCGGCGGTGACCGACTTGCAAGTCGGCCCGAGCGTCGCGCAGTCGACCAACGTGTTTTCGAGGCGCGCGAACGCCCACACCTGCGAGGCCACGAGCGACTTGCCGTTCGTGTCTTTCACCCCGCCCGCGCCACCCACCACGGCGATGGCAATGGTCTTCGCCTTGCCCCAGCTGCCGCCCGCGGGTGAAACCACCAGCCGCTTGCCCACGCCGTCGTACGCAATGGTCGGAGCCGCCGAAAGCGCGCCCCCCTGCACCGCGACCACCCGCACCGAATTCGAGCTGACGGTGCTGGCGTCGATGTCACCCGCCAAGTCGGCCGTCGCGGTCGACGACACTGGAAAGCCGTTGAGCGTGTTGAGGTAGTCGGTGATGAACTCGGCGTACGCGGGCGAGGCCCCGGCCGGCACCGGCGCGGCGACCTTGCCGTTGCTGATGGCCAGGTTCGTGGGCACCGGTATGCGCGGCGGCATGGCCACCGGGTCGAAGACGAATTCGGGTTGGTCGACCGTCGAGAACACCCACAGCGCGGCCACGTCTTTTCGCGGTACCCCGTCGGCTTCGAGCGTGTCGAGCAAGGGCGCGTACCCGCGGCGCAGGCTCTCGAGACCAATGGCCTGCAAGTCGCTGATGGGAGCCGCTTTCACGACCGACTTGCAGCTCGGCGAAAGCGTCGCGCAGTCGACCAACGTCGACGGGCTGCGAACCAATGACCAGGCGTCGGTGCCCACCAGGTGCCGGCCCGAAGTCGACTTGATGCCGTTGGCCCCACCCAGGAGCGCAATGGCGATGGTGTGGGCCTTGCCCCAGCTGCCACCCGCCGGCGTGAGCGCGAGCTGCTTGAGCGCCGGGTTGTAGGTGATGGTCGGCGGCGTGGTCAGTTCTGAACCCGACACCACCATCACCCGCACGTTGCTGGTGGTGAGCGTGGCGCTGTTCAGGTCTTCGCCGATGATGGCGGCCGTGGCCGTCGCCGAAGGAGGAAACCCGTTGAGCGTGTTGATGTAGTCACGGGTGAATTCTTGGTTGGCCGGCGAGGTGCTGGTGTCGACCGGCGCCATGACGACGCCGTTCGAAATGGCCAAGTCGTTCGGGGCGGGCAAGCGCTTGTTCGCCGGGTCGAACACCACCGCCGACGAATTGTCGATCTTGAAAGTCCACAACAGGGCGACGTCGTCTCGTGCGACGCCCAGCGCGACGACCGCGTCGATGGCCGGCTTGTACTTGCGGCGCAACTGCTCGAGCTGGAGCGCGGTTTTCGTTTGGTCGGCCAAGCGCGCCGCGGGGTCGGTTTTGATCGCCGACGGTATGATTTCGGTCGCCGGCGCGCAGTTGGTCATCAAGTCTTCGCAGGTGACGAGCGACTTTTCGTTGCGCAAGAACGCCCAGGTCGCGCTGCCGATGACGGTGGTGCCGTCTTTGCCTCTGACGCCGCTCGCCCCGCCGACGACCGCGACCGCGTAACTGTGACCGGGGGTCCACCCTCCGGTGGGCGGCGACACCGTCAACAGGCCCGGCGCGACGACGTCGGTCTGGTCGGCGTAGGTCAACGTGGTGGTGACCGCCGCGTTCGCATTCGACAAGTCGATGACCTTCACCGTCGCCGAGCTCACCGACGTCGCGTCGAGCGCGCCGCTGAAGGTGGCCGTGGCACTCGCCGCGGCAGGAAAACCGGTCAGCGTGTTGAGCCACTCGTAGAACGCCCGGTCGGCCCCCGACGCCGACGCCGGCACCGGCACCGCCAACAAGCCCGTCGCGGGGTTCGTCGCCAAGTCGTTGGGCGTCGGTATGACCGGAGGCGACTGCGATGGGTCGAACCGCGCGGTGATGAACGCCGACGGTGGCGTGTTGGGAATTTGCGGCTGGCAGCCCAGCCCCAACACCAACAGCGTGGTGCAGACAATTGACTTTTTCATCGGTGCCCCCCTCGGCAGAACAACGTGCGCCGGCTTGTAGTGATTGCCGCCCACCCCGTCTTTGAAAAAGGCCTAACATGTCGCGTCATTCGGGTCGGCGGCATTTTTGAAGACGCCGAGAAGGCAGGTACGGTGACAAGCGTGATGCTGCTCTCGTCGGTGCTGGTGGTGGCCATGGCGAGTGGCAAGGCGGCGGTCGCGCGACCGGCTCCAGCGGCGTTGACCCTTGACGGAGACCTCACGGAGTGGAACCCCGGCCATTTCTCGGTCGCCGCGCCGACCGAGTTTGGCGCGGCGTCGAGCTTCGTCGAAGCGGGGCAGGTCTCGTCTGACGCCGACCAGTCGGCTCGGTTCTACGTCACCTTCGACGCCCAGTCGGTCATCGTTGGGGCGCTGGTCACCGACGACGACGTCGTGCAGCAGTACCGAAATGGTGACATGTGGCAGGGAGACCTGTTCGAAGTGTTTTTGGGCCGGCCCGGCGGCGCGTTGCTGCACGTCGCCACCAACCCGGTCGGCGACGTGCACGTCTTTTCGGCGCCCGACCCGCGCACGACACCATTCGAGCGGCTCATTCGGGCGGCAGCCAAGGTCGAGAAGACCGGTTGGGTGGTCGAAGTGGCGGTGCCCTTCAAGGCGTTCGGAGCCAGCGGCACCGAGCCCACGCTGGCCTTCAACGTGTCGATGAAAGACGCCGACGCGCAGCAGCCGCTCGCGCACCGGGTGTGGTCGGGGGTTCGGCACCAACAACGTGCGAGCGCGGCCACGCTGGTGCTCGACCGCAGCCCGGGCCCCAAGTCGGCCGCGTTGCGCTGCCCGCCGCCCAGCGGTCGGCTCGACGTTCGCGCGCCACTCGTGGTCGACCAAGGCCAGCTGCGCGCGGGGGCGGCTCCGGTGACGCTCCGTTTGCTCAACTTTCAGTCGGCGAACGAGAACTGGGCGACGTTCTGGTCTGCGTTTCGGCCCGACCGCGTGCGCGCCGACCTCGACCTCGCCAAGAAGCTCGGCGCGAACGCCATTCGCCTCTTCGTCTTCGACGACGTGTTCGGCCTCGAGGTGGTTCACCCCCAGATGCTCGAGCGGCTGCACCTGGTCGTGCGCGAGGCGGCCACGCGGGGGTTGTTGACGGTGGTCACCTTCTTCCCCTTCAAGAAAGAATTTCGGCCCGAGTGGCACTCGCGCATGCAGGCGCACCTCGAGGCGGTCGTCAGCTCGTTCGTGCAAGACCCCGCCATCGCCATGTGGGACCTGATGAACGAACCCGACCACATGTGGGCGCTGTACGACGGGGGCGTCACCCCGCGCGACGTTTCGGCGTGGGCGCAGCTGATGTACGCGGCGGTGCGCAAAGCCGACCCCTCGCACTTGGTGACGGTGGGGCTCGCGGGCCATTTTCTCGACCACGGGCAGACGACGTTCGACCCCGACCAAGCGCTGCCCTTCGTCGACGTGGTGTCGATTCACGCCTACGACGACACGCCGGCCGAAACCGCGGCCCGGCTCAAGCGGGCGCGCGACGGGCTGCACGGGCCGTTGGTGCTTCAAGAATTCGGGGCGACGAGCCTCTACGCGACCGACGACGAGGCCGAAGGGCAGCTCCGTTCGACCTGCCAGGCGGCCGCCGCGGCGGGTTTCAGCGGCGTCGGCGTGTGGGAACTGTACGACCACCCCGTCGGGTCGATCGCCCACGCGGCACCGCGGTGGTCGGAGACCGTCGAAAACGACTTCGGCTTGGTGACGTACGACGGCCGCGTCAAGGCCCAAGCCAACGCGTTTTGCCAATGCCTGCCCGCGCCGGTGCTGCGCATCGGGCCGCCGCTTTCGGGCGCGGCGCAAAAGTGACTTGAAGGCGGGGTGTGGTTGAATGCCCCGCGGTGGCCTTCGACTACGAAAAAGTGACCTGGGGCGGAGGCGACGTCGTTTCGCCGACCGAGCCCGATTTCTTAGATCACAGCCTGCACCTCAAGTACGCGCTCGACGCGTTGCGCGACGTACGCGGCAAGGTGGTCGAAATTGGCTGTGGTTCTGGGCGCTTCATCGCCTCGGTGAAAGCCGCGCGGCCCGACCTCGACGCGTTCGGCTGCGACCTGAGCAAGACCGCGCTCGAAGCCGCGCAGAGCCGCACCGGCGTCACCTTCACCGAGGCGTCGGCCGAGGCCCTGCCCTACGCCGATCATTCGTTCGGGGGCGTGTTGATGATCGACGTGCTCGAGCACCTCGAACAGACGGGGCCGGGCCTGGCCGAAGTTCGGCGAATCATGGCGCCCGGCGGCGTCTTTCACCTCGTCTTTCCGTGCGAGGGGCACCCGCTCACGCTGCACGGCCGGCTGCGGTTTCTGTCTGAGCTCAAGCGCACCCACGCGGGCCACATTCAGAAGCTCTCGCCCTGGCAACTCAAGCGAACGCTGACCGAAGCGGGCTTCACGGTCGACACCATGCTCTACAGCTACCACGGCCTGGGCCAGCTCTATGATCTCGCCGTCTTTGGGTCGATGGGGCTGGGCGTCGACACGCACGGGGCGCGGCAACGGCACGTCGAGACGAGCGGCGGCTCGCTCGTGAAAGCCGCGCGCAAGGCGGTGTCGAACCTCTTGTACTGGGAGTCTCGGCTGCTCGCGAAGGTACCGCTGGGAATGACCGTTCATGTCACCTGCCGCTGAAAACGAGCCGCCGGTGCCGGCGCCGCTCCCGCGCTGGTTTCTGGCGGGCGCGGTGGCGCTGCCCATCGTGCTCAGCTTTTTCAGCCGCTACCAGCAGCGCGCGTTCGATTCGTACGTGCACATGTTCTTCGCCGACCACTACCTGCAGGGGTGGTTCGAGCTGTGGGAACCCCGGTGGTACGGGGGCTTCTCGGTCATCACCTACCCCCCGCTGGCCCACCAGTTGGTCGCGGTGTTCGCGAGCATCTTCGGGCACGAGCCGGGCTTCGTCGTCACCATGGGGCTGGCCATGGCCGCGCTGCCCTTCGCGGCGGCGGCGTTCGCGCGCGCCATCGGTTCGAGCGCCGCGGTGCCGTGGGTCTTCTTGCTCTTGGCGCTCTGGCCCACGTCGCACCGCTTCGCCTACGTCTACGGCCAGTTGCCGATGATGGTGGCCACGCCCTTGGCGCTGTTCGGCATGGCGACGCTCAAGAAATACCTGACCCACGGCGGCGCGCGGCGGCTGGCGCTGTTCGGTCTGCTCATCGGAGCGACCGCTGCCGCCCACCACGTCACCACGATTTTCGCCGCGCTGGGCTGCGGCATGGTGGGGCTGGGCCACGTCTTCTTTTCGGCCGAAAAGGCCCCCTGGCGCACCACCCTGCTGCGCGCGGCACCGGCCGTGGTCGTCGCGGCCGTCGCCATTGGCTTTACGATTTTGCCGTTCTGGCAGTTCGCCCGCCAAGAACCGCAAACCGAAATACCCCACGTCTCGCGCGACCCGCTGTGGGCCCGCCCGTTCGGGCTCGACGTGGTCGAGCAACTGGTCTTCGTGGTCGTCGGCTTGGGCGGCTTGGTCGCCAGCGCCCTCAAGCGACGCTCGTTGCTCATGCTGGCGGCGGGCGTCGTCTTCTTCGCGGTGCTGTCGATGGGCACGACCACCGAGTTGCCGAGGCTGTTGTTTCGTTCGCAATACCGGTGGCTCACCTACGACAAGTTTCACAACTGGGCGGCCATTTGGTTCTGCGTGCTGGTGGCGCAGGCCTTGCCGGGCCTCAAGCGGTCTCCGGCGGTGCTGTTGTGCCTCGGCTTGGGCCCCCTCGCGCTGTTCGAAGTGAGCCACAAAAACTCTGACGGCCTGCAGCCCGAATTCATCACCGACCTGCGGCCGCTGTTGGCCACGCTGACCGAGCCCGATGCGGCCCACTACCGGCACCTCACCTTGGGCTTCGGCGACCAGTTTTGCCGTTTGAGCTTCTTGGGTCGTTCACCCAATGTCGACGGCGACTACCACACCGCTCGAAACGACCCGGTGCTGCGCCAGAGCGGCGTCGCGACGCTCGACGCGTCGAAGTACTACCCCGAGGGGCCGCGCGTGCTGCAGTCGGTGCTCTCGCGCGCGAGCGCGTTGAGCCTCAAGTGGGTGTTCGTCAACGACCCTTGGTACTACGAGTACCTGATGTCGGCCGGCTACCAGATCAAAGACGTTTGGCAGAACGGGGTGACCTTGTTCGAAAACCCCGACGTGCTCCCCCTGCCGCCCGACCCCGTCGACCGCCGCACCGGCTGGGGCCTGTTCTGGGGTCTCGTGCCCTTGAGCGTGCTGGCCCTGGCGCTCGTGCTGGCGGCCTTCGAGCTGCGCGCCCCTCAACCCCGAACCCTTTGACCTGGCCCTCGACTACGATGCCACGTGTGCGAGTCTGTGCGCTCATCGCCCTGCTGGTGGCCAGCCTGGCTCGAGGCGAAGGCGAAGACCCCACGTGGAAAAAGTCGTTTCTGCTCGCGCGCGGCGGTGACGCCTACGCCAAAGGCCGCGTCGCCGACGCCGAAAAGCTCTTCGGCGCGGTGCTGGCCATCGACGCGAACGACGAGGTCGCGCTCATTCACCTCGCCGCCATTCACAAGCGCCGCGGCCAATTCGACAAAGCCGTGCCGTTGCTGTCGCGCGGGGTGGCCGCGCACCCCAAAAGTTACGCCCTGCAGTTCGAGCTGGGCGCGGCGCTGCTCGCGCTCGGCAAGGCCAAAGACGCCGCCACCGCGCTCGACGCGGCCGTCGAGCTGAACCCCAAAATGCTCGACGCGCAGGTCAACTTGGGTGACGCGCTGTCGCTGAGCGGGCAACGCGAGCGGGCCTACCTGCACTACGAGGCGGCCGTCGCGCTCGACGGCGCTTCGGGGTGGGCGCGGCGCCAAGCCGGAGCGTGCGCGTTCGAGCTCAAGCGGCCGGCCGAGGCCGTCACCCATTTGCTCGTCGCGAAAGCCACCTTCCCCGATGATTGGAACTTGCAGTTGGTGCTGGGCCACGCGTACGCCGAACAAGGCAACGACGCGGCGGCCCTCGAGGCGTACGCCCGCGTCTCGACGCTCGCGCCGAAAAGCGAGCTGGGCTCGTATTTTTCGGGCGTGATTCTCGAGCGCACCGGCCGGCTCGACGAAGCGCAAAAAAAATACGAGCAGGCCGTCGCCCTCAAGCCCGCTTCGGCCCCGGCCCACATGGCGCTCGGCAACCTCTTTCGCGCGCAAAAGCGGGTCGACGCCGCGCGAAAACACTACGAAGCCGCGCTTCGCGCCGAGCCCCAAAATGCGTGGGCCTTGAGCCAGCTCGGCTTTTTGGAGCTCGAACTCGACCACCCGGTCAAAGCACAGCAGCTGCTCACGCGCGCGCTCGTGTTTTCACCCACAGACGCCGACATCGGCGACGGGTTGGGAGACGCGTTTCAAGCGCAGCACAAGCCCACCGAGGCGAAAAAAGCGTACGAAGCGGTGCTCAAGCGTCACCCCACCAATTTGTCGGCGCTCGTGAAGTCGGCCGACATGTACCGCCTGCTGGGGCAACTGCCCGAGGCCGTGACCCGGTACGGTGACGCCGCGCGGCTGCACCCGAGAAACGTGTGGGCGCTGATCAGCTGGGGCGACAGCCTGCGAATGGTGGGCCGCCACCCCGAAGCACGGCTTCAGTACCTCAAGGCGCTCGAGCTCGAGCCCCAGTCTCCGTGGGCGAGCCGCCAGCTCGGCTTCGTGTCGTTCGAACTCGGCGATCTCACCGAAGCCTCGGCGCGGCTCACGCCGTTGGCGACGGGCGACTGCAAAGAACCCGACGTGTTGCTCGTCGTCGGGCACCTGGCGCTCAAGCGCAAAGCGTACGACGAGGCTCTGGCGCTCTACGAGCGGGCGCGGCAATTGCGGCCCCAGCACGCCCCCACGTTCTTGTATTTGGCCGACGCGCACCAACACCGCGACGCCTTCGCCGAGGCCCAAGCGGCCGTCGCGCAGGCGCTCGCCCTCGACGACAAATTCGTCGACGCGTACATTTTGCAGGGCGACGTGCTGCGGCGCTCGGCCCAAGCGCTCGGCCCGACCGAAGCCGCGACCGCCTCTGAGCTGCGAAAGAAAGCGCGCGCGTCGTACGAGCGCGCGTTGACGCTGTCGGCCGACCACACCTGGGTTCGCCACCAGCTCGGCTTCTTGGCGTGGGAACTTGGCGACGACGAAACGGCCGAGGCGCTGCTCAGCAAGCTGAGGCCCGAGTTCGCGACCGAGGGCGAATTGGTGCTGACGCTCGGCCACCTGGCCACCAAGCGAAAGGCCTACGCGCAAGCCCAACAGGCCTACCTCGACGCCTCGGCGCTGATGCCCGACGACGTGCGGCCGTGGGTGTTCGCAGGCCGAACCAGCTTGGCGCTCGAGCGCTACGCCGAAGCCGAGACGCTCTTCGCCCGCGGAGTGAAAGTCGCCCCCGAGTCGGGGTGGGCCCACCTCGAGCGAGGCTATGGCCAGCGGCTGCGCCGCGACTGGCCCGGCGCGCTCGAAAGCGCCCGAAAAGCGACTCGCTTCGACCCGAAAAACCCCGAAGCGTGGCTGTTCTTGGGCCGCTTGGCGCAGGAGCGCCGCGACAGCGAAGCGGCGGTCGCCGCCTACGAAAAAGCCAGTGAGCTGGCGCCGTTGAGTGCCGTGGCCGACCGAGCGCTCGCCAGCGCGCTCACCAACCGGGGCACCGCCGACGACTTGTTGCGCGGTGAATTGTTGCTCAAGCGCCCCCTCGAACAGCTGGGCGACGTCGGGTACACCCACGCCGTCGCTGGGTACTTGATGGTGAAGCTCGCGAAGACGGGTGAATTCGCGCTGCCCGCGCCCCAAGCCCCAGAGACTCGTGAAAACCGAAAGAAGCGCTGGGCCGAATTGGGCGCCTTCGAGCTGACCCGCGCGCTCGAGCTGGCGCCCGGCGACCGGGCCATGCGGTTGGCCGCCGCCGTGAGCTTCTTCGAGCTCGGGCGCTTCGCCGAGGCGCGCGCGGCCGCCCAAGTGCTGGTCGAGGGCGGCAACCGCGCCTGCCCCACCGACGAGTGGACCTGGCAGTGGGAACTCAAAGCCCCGGCGAAGAGCGCCGCCCCGGTGCCGACGCCCGAAGAAGCGGCGGCCGAAGAAGACGCGCAGCTGCGGTCTGAAGCCTACTTGCTGCTCGGAGACCTCTTCACCCACGACGAGGCACAACCCCAAGCGCGCTTGGCGTACTTCTGTGCCCTGCGTTGGCTGCCGAGCCGCGCCGACGCGCACCAGCGGCTCGCGGCGTCGTACGAAGGCATCGCCCAGCTCAAGATGGCCGAAGAGCACTTCGTCGCGGCGCTGACCATCGACCCGGCGTCAAAAGCCGCCCAGCAGGGCCTCGAGCGGTTGCGCAAAGAAGGCGGCTTTCCCCTCGGGCCGATTCGGGCGTCGGGCACCACGTCGTTCATTTCTGAGTTCGTGCCCGGAGAAGTGCAGGCGCGGCAGGCGCAGGTCTTGGGCTTCACCGCTCCGCAATTGCAAAAGACGCTGCTGACGACGCCGCGCACCCTGGCGCTCGAAGCCGACGGCTCGTGGCAAAAAGAGTCGTGGCGCAGCAAGCTGCGGCTGGGGCTGGGGTACCAATTCGCCTGGGGCTTCAATTCGTTTCTCAACGACCAGCTCGCGTTCGAAGACCGCCGCGCCCACCGCGTCGAAGTGTTGGCGGCCGGGCGATACGGCGAATTCGAAGACCGCCGCTACGAACTCTCGTGGAACGCCGCGTACCGGCTGAGCTTGGCCAACGCCACCACCCGCGGAGAAGTTCGCAACGGCGTCTACGCCCAAGCGCGGCTGTTGCGCGTCGACTGGGGCACCGCCGACGCCGAATTGGGCTACGAACTGGGCCTCTACACCCCGTCGGCCGGAGCGTCGGTGCTCGACACCACGGGCCACGCGGGCGTGCTCGGCTTCAGAGTCAGCCCCCTGCTTCGCCGTTGGCAAGTCGACCTCACCGTGGGGTACCGAGGGCAGCTCGTCGGGTTGTACCCTTCGCGGCGCACCATTTGGTTGCACGAACTCACCGCCGATGGCCGCAAGCTGTGGCAACACGTCTTCGTCGGAGGCGACTTTCGCGGCGGTGTCAGTTCAGACGTGCGCCCCATGGGCGGCGCGCTCAACGTCACCACCGGCTCGGTCACGCTGCGCGGCAACATGGGCTACGCCTGGAGCGGCTATTCTCGCGCCTTCGGCCGCGCTGGCATTTCGTTGGTGCCCGGCTTACCCACGTGGAACAGCGTGTTGCTCGGAGCCCAAGCCGAACACCGCTTCGTCTTTCGCGGCGTGGGCGATTCTGACCAAGGCATTTCGGCCGCGCTTTCGTACGACGCCCGCATCACCTACGGGTTGGGCCGCGTCGAACACCTGGTGACCGCACTCGTCACCCTGGGCCGATAGGCCAGGCCCCAACACGTCGCGTCATGACGCGTTCGCCCGACAGGCGCACGGTGCCTGGTGGAGGAACGCCCATGCCCACACGCAGCAGAAAACACCGAGTGACTGGCCCACGCCGCCGCTGGAGCGCCGCGAGGGAGGCCACGCTCGCCCCGGCAGAACTCGACTTTTCACGTCACGACGCGCTCGCGCAGCAGCTGGGAGCCGAGTTCATTCTCGACGTGACGACGGGCAACCAAGACGCCGCGTCGTGGCGCGACGAGGTCACCCAAGAAGAGCTCGGCGGGCCGTTCATCATCACCAAAGCGAGCACCGAGCTGGCCGACGACGTCGACGGCAGCAACCCGATTGACGCCGAGCCCGCCGCCTACCCGACCGCCAACGCCGGGCGGCCATAACCGAAGGCGCTTCGACAAACGCCGAGTGGGTGCCGTCACGCGTTCTGACCCACCGAGGCAGCGACGGGTGCTGACCACAGCCGTGATCACCCGAAAAGCGCGCGGAGGTGCTCGAACCGCCTACCTTCTGCGTGGCTTGGCTCGAGCCGCGCTGTAGTACGGTGCGCCCTTCGGGAGGGTCGATGGCCGCGCGAGGTCGCTACACGCTGTTGCGAAAGGTGGCCGACGGCGGCACGGCCGAAGTGTTTCTCGCGCACATGGAGGGTTCGGCCGGCTTCAAGCGGCTGGTGGTGCTCAAGCGCGTGCGGCCGACGCTCTGGGCCGACGAGCAATTTCGGCGCGGCCTGATCGACGAAGCGCACATCGCCATGGGGCTGCACCACGGCAACATCGTGCAAGTGCTCGACTTGGGTGTCGCGGTCGACCGCTACTTCTTGGCCTTCGAGCTCGTCGACGGGTGGACGCTGGCCCAAGTGTTTCGACGCGCGGTCGCGGTGGGCATGAGCATGCCGCTCAACCTCGCCCTGCACGTGATGGCCGAGACCTGCCGCGGCCTCGCGTACGCCCACAACCACACCGAAAACGGCGTGCCCATGGGCATCGTGCACCGCGACGTCACGCCGCAGAACGTGCTGCTCTCCGAGCAAGGAGACGTGAAGCTCACCGACTTCGGCATTGCCCGCGCGCGCAATCGGCAAACGACGTCGCAGGTGGGCACGGTCAAAGGCAAACCGGCCTACATGTCGCCCGAGCAAGCCGAGGGCAAGCCGCTCGACGCCCGAAGCGACCTGTTCCCCATCGGTACGATGCTCTACCAATTGGCGACCGGCGAATTGCCGTTCAACGCCGGCAGCGCACCCGACAACATGCGGCGCATCATCGCCGGGCAATTCACGCCGCTCGACGTGAAGCGCCCCGACTTGCCGGTCGACTTCATTCGGCTCGTGAACAAGTGCCTCGAGCACGACGTCGGCAAGCGCTTTCAAAGCGCCGACGAGCTGCTGCGCGCCATCGAAAAAGTACAGCGCACGGTGTTCGAGCCCGCCGGGCAAACCGAGCTCAAGACGTGGCTCGCCGCGCTCTCGGCCAAAGACGGCGCGCAACCGTTGAGCCGAGCGAACACCACGCCCACGGCTCCGCCCGAGCTGCCGCAAGACACGACCGGGCCCATTGAGCTGCAAGACGAAGACATCGTCGTCGTCACCGACTTTTCAGAAAAACCGGCGACCGCGGTGCCGCCCCCGCCGCGCGCCGGTACGCGGTGGTGGCTCGCCGTGCCGCTGCTCGCGCTGACCGCCGGAGCCTGGTGGTGGAGCACCGCTCGACCGACGACCACCCCGCCCCCAGCCGTGACGAGTGCTTCGCTCGCGCGCGCTCCGGCACCCGAATTGCCGCAGGTACCGACCGCCGTCGACGCCGGTGAGCCAGACCAGGTGCCAGCCGCTCCTGACGCGGGTGAGCTGCGCGACGCCGGCGACGGCGGTGACGCGGTCGATGCCGGTGACACCGATGCCGACGTGGCCGTCGTCGTTGGTGACAGCGCCGATGCCAGCGTGGCCACCGTGGCCGAAGACGTCGACGCCGGTGACCTGGTTGACGCCGGCCATTTCGACGCGGGGTCGCAGCAGCCTCCGCTCGCGCCCTCGCCGGTCGCTCAGCCGCCGGCCCCGGTACCGACGGTCGTGGTCGCGAGCGAGACCAGAGCCACGAAAGACGACGTCGTGTCGGTGCTGTTCGAAAGCGAGCCCACCGGAGCGAGCGTGCGCATCGACCGCAACGTCTTCGGCAAGACGCCGATACCGCTTCGTTTGAAAGTCGGCATCGCGTTCGAGCTGGTCTTCACCAAAGAGGGCTACGGAGAGACCAAGGCCACGTATTTCGTGACGCGAAAGCTGGGCCAAAAGGTGCGGGTGGTGTTGCCGAAGAAGAAGTGAGCAACTCCGCAAAGGGCCATGGCCGCCGCCCGAGCCATGACGCCGCGCGTTCATGGTGCCGCACTCCGCGAGCGAACTTGGGCTTTCACACAGCGAGGCTCGGTCGCATGGCTCTGGGCGCGAAACCGTTCGAGCGCGGGTGCGACCACGACCGAAGCGGGCCCGTCACCCACCCCGCACCGCGGTGAGCACTCGCGCGACCGCCGGCTCGCCCGCGGCCAGCGGTTCGAGCCATGCGGCCAGCAGCTCTCGCCACAGGTCGGCCCGCAGCGAGGCTCCGACTTCGGTGCGAACCGAGGCCACCGTGTCGTCGTCGCTGCGGAGAAACTCGTCGGCAAACGCGGTCACTTCGCCCGGGCTGAACTGGGCCGCCAGCAACAGCAGCAACAGCGTGGCGAAGGCGGGGTCGGCGAAGCGCGCTTCTGACGAAGTCTGGCACCAACGAAACAGGGCCAACGCTCCGTCAACGGCGGCGGGGCCCAGCGCGGCGCAGCTCTCGGCGAGAATGACGCCGTTCGTGCACAGCTCGTCGAGTTCACCGGGCACCAAAATCAACATCGTCGCGCAGAAGGCTCGCACGAGGTGGTCGACGTTTTCGCCCTGTGACCACCGGGTCAACGCGAGCACTTCGTGGGGCACCCAGTCGAGCGAAAACGGGGTGACGCCGGTGGCGCAGACGTCTTCGAGTACCGCCAAGTGCGCATTGAAGTCGTGCCCGTAGTCGGCTTGGGCGATGTGTTCGAGTTGCTTGCGTGTCAGCCGAACGCGCAGCCAGTCGAGCAACTGGGCCGCAGCCGGTTCGGGCTTTCGCCCGCGCAGCCCGAGGCGAGTCGCTGCGGCGTCGTCGCCCACCCACTGTTTGTAGGCGAACGCGACGCGCGCACGGGTCTCGGGTGAGTCGGCCAGGGCCTCGGCCCGCTCGGTGGCCCGACGCGCAACGGAGGCTCCGAGCTGGTGTGAAGCCGCGTGCTCGGCGAAGTCGAGCCAGTCGAGTACGTTCGACGCCAACGCTTCGGCTCGGGCGATGGCCACCGCCGCGACCTCGGGGCGCTGGTGCCGGTTCGCCAGCGAAGCCCAAACCGCCGCGTCGTGCGACGAACGCGCCCCCGCGACGCCCAACCGCAACACCCGCTCGCCTTCACCGGGCTCGCCGACCGTGAACCACGCCGTCGCCACCGCCCGAAGTTCGTGAGGGGCATCGGGGTCAACCAGCCCCTCGGCGCGATGCAACGACGCCACCCCCTCACCGCGGTCGACGGTGCCGGCCCACTCCACCGCGAGTTCGGCCACGTCTCCCGAGCGTTCAGCGAACGCCAACCCACGCTCGAGGCACCACCGTTGGCGCGCGGCGTCGTTGAGCGTGGTGGCGAACGCGCGGCCAAGCAACACCCAGACGAACGCGGGCATCGGCCACAGGTGACCTTCGTGTTTCACCTGAAACCAGTCGACCGCCGACTCGAGCGCCCGACGCGCACCCGCACCGTCATCGAGGCGGGTCGCCCGTACGTGGGCGACCTCACGAAAGCTGTTGATTTCTCCTCTTTGCAAAGCGGCTTCGAGCGTCAGGTCGGCAATGTTCGCGACCAGGGCCAACGGCAGGTCGGCGAATTCGGGCGCCCCGAGCCGCTGCAGCAAGGAGCGCCACTCATAGGGGTATTTGACTTGCGCCATGGCCGCGCGCACCCCCAGTTCGCGGGCCGCGGCGTCTGTGGCGAGGCTCGCTCTTTCAAGGCAGTCTGAAACGGTGAGAGCCATGGGTCGCTCGTGTACCGCACCCGATGACCGACACCGACAAAACCTGACACGGGCGCCCCGGCGGTCGACCCGGGTCACGACCTGAAAACCGTCGACGGAGCCCCTCCCTCGTCGGTCAAAACCCACCCGAATTCAATCACTTGAAGGCGTCAACGGCCTGGCGTCGCTCGTGCAAATGGCCCGGGCATGCGTCTTCGGGTCTTGAGCTTCGCCGTGTTGAGTCTGTGCGCCTGTGGGGGTGAAACGTTGCCCGTGAATTCGGCCGAAGCGACGACCGGCCGACACATCGTCCTGCTCCAGAGCGAATTCGAAAGCGGCCCCGCTCAAGGTGCGCCCGCGGTTCGTGAAATGGCCAGCATGGGCTCGAAGAAATTGGCACTGCGCCAGGCGCTGCCCGAAGTGACCGTCGTCGACTCGCTCGACGAATTGCCGATGCTGTTGGTCGACTTGGTTGACCCCTCGTCGCTCGAAAAGCTGCGCCGCTCGCCGCTGGTCGAGGCCGTGTGGGCCGACGAGCAATACCTGCACGCCGACCTCGAGAGCTCGCCGCTCATTGGGGTGTCGGCGGCGGTCGACGCCGGGGTCACGGGGCTCGGCACCTCAGTGGCGGTGCTCGACACGGGAGTCGATTTCACCCGTGCCGAATTCGGCGCCTGCGCCGCGGCCGGTGGCACGTGCCGGGTCGAAACCGCCATCGACCTGGCGCCCGACGACGGCCAACGCGACTCGCAGGGGCACGGCACCAACGTCGCGGCCATCGTCGCCTCCATCGCTCCGGGTACGCGCATTCAGGCGCTCGACGTGTTCGCCGCCAATGGCGCCGCCTGGTCGAGCGACATCATCGCCGGCATCAACTGGGTGCTCGCCAACCGCGCGGCGAAGCACATTGTCGCCATCAACCTCAGCTTGGGAGGCGGCTTCTCGGCGACGACCTGCCCCAGCGACGTCTTCGCGGCGCCCATTGCGCAGGCCCGGGGCCAGGGCGTGCTGACGATCGTCGCGGCCGGCAACGACGCCAAAGCGACGGGGCTGTCGTCTCCGGCGTGCGTACCCGCGGCGATCTCGGTGGGAGCGACCTACGACTCGAACCTGGGCCGCATGGCATGGGGCCCGTGCACCGACACGACGACCGCGGCCAACCAGGTGACGTGTTTCTCGAACTCGGCGAACTTCGTGTCACTCTTCGCGCCTGGCTCGGTCATCAACGCCGGGGGCGTGGCGATGTCGGGCACGTCACAAGCGACCCCGCACGTCGCGGGCGTGGTGGCCCTGTTGGCCGAACGGTTTTCGGGCGACTCCGCCGACCGCCGCGCGTCGCGGCTCCTGGTCGGCACCCCCGTCGTGCGAGACTCGCGCAACGGCGTCACCCGGCCCCGCCTCTCGGTCGGGTCGGCGTTGGGTGGTTGCGACCTGACCGTGAGCCCGAGCGCCGCCAGCGTCGGCTCGGCCGGGGGCCCCGTCGCCCTCACCCTCACCAGCCGCGCCGGCTGTGCCTGGTCGGTGACCGCGTTGCCGGCGTGGGTCACCTCGGCGACCACGTCGGCCGCGGGCTCTGGCACGTTGACGTTGACCGTCGCCGTGAACGCGACCACCACCGCGCGCGCGGTCGACCTGCAAGTGGGCGGCGTGTTGGTGCGCGTCTCCCAGGCCGCCGACACGGTCGCTCCCGTCGGCAAGGTCTCGGTGCCCACCGCGGTGGCCGCCAATTCGGTCACCGCCACGCTCTCGGCGAGCGACCCCGCCGGAGTCGCGTCGATGTGCGTGACCCTGAACACGAGCTGCGCCGCGAGCGACTGGGTGAAGTACGCCACCAGCAAGGTCGTCACGCTGCAGGCCAACGACGGTCGCCAAACCGTGAACGCCTGGTTTCGTGACGGCCTCGGCAATACGAGCCCCGCCCCGGTGAGCGCCTCGACCCTGCGAGACACCACCCCGCCCATGAACGGCACGGTCAAAGCCACCCCCGGCGCCGGCAAGATCAGCCTGGCCTGGTCGGGGTTCGCCGACGGCACCACCTCGGTGGCGAAATACCGGGTGACGCAGTCGACGACCGCCGCCGACCCACCCGCGGGCTGCACCGGTACGGCGCTCAGCGAAGGCCCGGCCGTCACCTACGTCGCTGTGGTGCCCGCCAAGCAGACCCGCCGCTTTCGGGTCTGCGCGGTCGACGCCGTGGGCAATGTGTCTTCGGGCGCGCTGGTGACCGCCACGGCCCAGTGAAAACCAGCCCGCGCAGGCGACACGGGGCTGCCTTGCGGTAAGCTTTCGACCCGTGCGCCAATTCATGCGACACCCGTCGAGCATACCGATCGAGGTGAAAGAGGGAGACCCGCTGGCGTCGGTGGCGCGGCAACCTGAAACACCGACCGTCGCGGCGTCGCGGCTGCAGAACGTGAGCATCGGCGGCCTGGCCTTCGAAGCAGAAAACGAGCTGGCGGTGGGCTGCATCGTCGCCCTCAAAATCAACTTCGTGCGCCCAGTCTTCTCGACGCGCGCCCGGGTCGTCTGGTGCCGGCCCGCGGGCGACCATTTCGAACTCGGCGTCGAATTTCTCGAAGCGAGCGACGTGTTTCGCGCCCGCATGGTCGAGCAGGTCTGTCACATCGAACAGCACCGGCAATATGCGCTCAAGAATGAAGGCCGGTCATTGACCAGCGAGCAAGCCGCCCACGAGTGGATCGCCCGTTTCGCGAGCAAATTTCCCCAGTTCGATTCGTGACGAGCGACGGCGACCCCCGGCCGGGCGCGCAACAATCGCCAGTTCGAGGCCCTTGCCAGGCAAGCGACAACACGGGAGCAACGATGCGAGTCGAGAAGTGGGTGCTGTTGATGCTGTTCGGCTTCACGTCGTGCCAGTGCGGTCAGGGCATCGTCGCGTCTGACGGCCAGTTGCGCATCGAGCCCGCGAGCCTCGACTTCGGCCAGGTGTCGGGCGGCCAGTCGGCTGAAAAGACCGTCACGTTTCTGAACGTCGGCTCGGGCACCATTGAACTGACGCTCGACGGGCCCCTCGCGCCTCCGTTCGCATTGCTCACCACGGTACCGGCCAGGCTCGCGGCGGGTCAGTCGGCCACGGTCACCGTTCGGTGCCAGCCCACGCAAAACGGGGCCTACTCGGCGACGCTCAGTGGCACGTCGAGCAGTCGAATCACCCCTGCGTGGAACGTGCCCATGGCCGCGGTCGCGGTCGACGTCGGCCCCAGCGACGGTGGTCTGTTCGACGCCGGCCCTACACCGGGCGACGCCGGCTTGCCGGGCGACGATGGGGGCACGCTGCCGACCGTGACGCTCGCTCCGCCGTTCTCGGTCGCCGAAGGCGCCGGCACGGTCATGGTCGCGGTGACGCTCAGCGCTCAAGCCCTTGCCCGTTGCCGTACCGGTCAACCTCGGAGGCTCGGCCACCGCGGGGCTCGACTACTCGGCCGCGACCACCATCACCGTGGCGGCGGGTGCCACCTCGGCTTCGTTGGCCGTGACCGTCACCCAAGACACCGAAGTCGAAGGCGACGAGCAACTCACGGTCGCACTGGGCACGCCCCAAAACGCGAGGCTGGGTTCACCCAGCAGCACCACCCTCACCATTCTCGACGACGACCAGCTCGTCGTGGCCTTCGCGACGGCCGAACAGACGGTGAACGAAGGGGCGGCCGCGGTGGCGGTCGAAGTGCGACTCAACCACCCCGCCAGCGCGCCCGTCGACGTGGCCTATGCCTTGGGCGGCACGGCCAGCGCGGGCACCGACTTCACGGCCCCGAGCGGCTCGTTGCGAATCGCCGCGGGAGCCACGTCGGGCTCGCTTTCGCTCACGCTCTTCGACGACGCCGTCGTCGAATGCGGCGAAACCCTGGTCATTTCGCTGACTTCGGTATCGTCGGGCGGCACGGTCGGCTCGCCGAGCGTGCACACCGTGCGCATCAACGACGGAGTGGGCACCGGGGCGTTGCAGGTCACCGCGCGCTACCCCCTCCACGGCTGCCGGTGGAACGAGTTGGTCAAGAACGACGGGCCCGACGCGGTGCACGCCACCGACACCGCGTGCGACGTGGCGAGCCAGGCGGCGTGGAACACGTGCCTCCACGGAGGCACGCTGCGGCGAGTCGACGTGCCCACCGAACCCAGCTGCACCGGCTTGTCGATGACCGACGACTTGGGCGCCTTCGTCTGGCGCTGCGACGTGCGCTCGGGCCACGCGGTCTTCACCACGGCCGGGTTCGCTTCGGGCATGGGGCTCTCGCAGCTCGTCACCGGCACGCAGTTCAAGCCGAACGCCGTCACCGTGTCGGGGGGCAGCACCACCCTCAAGAGCGCGCCCCAGCAGTGGTGGCCCAATGCAGTCGTCGCCGTGCCGAACGCCACGTCGACCGGCGTGCCCACGAGCCCGCTGACCGCGGCTGAAACCGTGTACGTCGTGGCCACCTCAGCGACGATCGACGGGTTTCTGCTCAGCGGCCCAGGCTCGGCCCTCGTCACCTTGCCGGGCGTCACGTTGACCGGCTCGGCGACTCGAAACTGCGACGCCTCGGGCAAGCCCGGTACCACGAACAGCTGCGTGGTGCAGGCCAACGGCGCGAGCCGCGTGTGGCTCGAGGGTCGCTACGCCGCGACCAGCCTCAGCCAGTACGCGGTCGGCACCGACGGGCTGCGGTTTTCGCGTTTTCACCAACTGCACGGCGTGGGCACGGTCGCGTTGGGCCCCTGGAGCACCGGGCGGGGCTGGGGCAACGTCGCGAGCAACGTCACGTCGGTCGGGGTCATCGACTCGGCCGGCGCCAGCGTGGGCGACGCCGTCACCATGAGCGGCTTCGGCAATTTGGCCGTCGACGTGCGGGCGGCGAACGCCGGCAACAACGGGTTCACCATGGCCGGCACGTCGAACACGGCGGTGCGGGTGCGCGCCTTCAACAGCTCGTACAACGGCATCGTGCTCTACGGGTGCGACTCCTGTGTGTTGAGCGACTTTGTCGTGTCGGGCGGCACGGGCGACGCCCTGCAGCTGAGCACGGCGCCTTCGGCCACCATCACCCAGGGCACGTTGCTGAACGTGCAACGCGAAGGGGTGTCTGCGTTCAGCGCCGACGGCAGCACGCTGGGCAACGTGGCGGTCGGTAACGTCAACGGGCGGCCCGTGAGCGTCGACCGTTCGCCGGCCATGACCTTCAGCCACCTCGGGCTCGCGCACAGCCCGAACAAAGCGCTCGTCGCCAACAACTCCCCCGACCTCGCGGTGCGGGGCCACTGGCTCATCGGCAACACGAGCGGTGCCTGCACCATCAGCGGCACGACCACGGGCTTGACCGATTCGACCTGCACGACCACGGGCACCGACGGTTCGGCCAGCTACCCGAGCGGCTCCCGCTCGAGCGCCGTGCTGCACACGGGCCTGACGCTGGCGAGCGCGTTCGTCGGCAAGGTGAGCGCCGACGACGCGAGCAACACCAGTGATGCCGCGGGCGCGGCCACGTTTCCACCCGGGGCGACGTTGTTCGACTGGCTGCGCTTTGCCAATTCGTTTCGGGCGTATCTCGCCGACAGCACGTTTCCGGCGAGCGGCTTGCAGCGCCAGGCCAAAACGGGAGCGCTCCGCATTTGGGACTGGCGCCTGCAAGCCACCGACACGACGTTGCTGAATCGAACGGGCACGGCCACCTCGGCGAACAGCGCGTACGTCGCCGACGCCTCGTGCCCGAGCGAAGTGAAAGGCGACGTGACCGCCACCGATGCGCGAGGCAATGTGTATTTGCTCAATGCCACCGAGGTGCTGCTCGATTCAGTGGGTGACGACGACGGGCTGTGTGAGAGTCACGAAGTCTGCCGTTACACGCCGAACTTCGGTGCGTACCAAGGCGAAGACCCGCTCTCGTCGTGTCTGTTCGACGATGCGTTGGGCACGACTCCGGTGGTGGGCGTCAGCATGCTCGGCGCCGCGACCAACGGGGGGTGAGTTCAGTGGGCGTCGGCGGGCGACTGACGAAAGATGAACGGGTACGTCACCTGTACGTCGCCACCATGTGGCAGTGGGAATTGCCAACCCGCCACGGCCTTAGTGATGCACGAGACCGCAGCCCCCCGCAGGGTTGATTCAGGCAAAGCGCCGACGTCTTTCACCGAACCATTGGAGGCGATCGTCCACTCCATCACCAGTTTGCCTTCGAGCGACGGAGTGTCCACCATGGCGGCCTCGAAACATGACTGAACCTGGCCGAGGTTGGAGCGAACGACCTTTTGAATCAATTCTTTGTCGAGCGAACCCATCACCTTCAGCTTGGGCTCGTCGGGCTTCGCGAACGCACTGCCGGTCAGTGCCACCACCACGAACGCCACCACCAGCGAGGCGCTCCAACGAGAAGACTTCGTCGATTTCTGAAAACGCAGCAACATGTCAATTCTCCTTTCAAGACGAGACAACGGTGAAGACATCTCCAACAACGCAAATTCACCGGGTACCGCGGTGAGACGACGCACGCCGAGCAGGGTTCGCGCGTAGTCGGTGACCGAGAGCGAGCTGTGCGTCAGCGCCGCTTCATCGCAGGCCAGCTCGCGGTAGTACTCGAGTTGGCGGCTCGCCCACCGCACGGGAGGCCAGAAGAAGAACACGGTCTCGGCCAGCAGTTGAACGAGCCTCACCCACTGGTCGCCACGTCGAACGTGCGCCAGTTCATGCGCCAAGGCCGAAAAGACGACCTTGGGCGGCGCGTTCAACAAGACCTTCGGCAACACCAACGTCGGCCACCAAAAACCGACGACCGCCGGGCTGACGAAGGCGTCGGTCACCCGCACGTCGGGCAGGCGGGTGACGCCGAGCGCCAAGGCGGCGTCGTGCAGCGTGCTCCACACCGGTTCGGTCGCCGCCGACCGTTCCAGCTCGGGCGCCGCGAGAAGTTCTCGGCGCAACCGGCGATACCCGACGAAGCGACCCCAGGCGAGCACCGCCACCGTGGCGGCCCACGCCGCGACCACGAACGCCCACGAACCGCCACGTGCCTGCCCCCCCACCAATTCGAGCGGCTCGGTCATGACGAGCGACGGGGCGGTCACCCGGGCGCCAACCGACGAAACCAACGTGCTCAGCGAAAACCGAAATGACGGAGCAACGGGCACCACGAATTTGAGCAGCGCCAAGCCCCACACCCCAGCGAGCACCGCCGACGGCACCCGGCGTTCGAACACCCGGCTCAGCCCCCACGCCGCAGCCACCGTCACCGTGCCGTGCAACAGCGTGGTGAGCGCCAACTCCAGAGGCGACGCGTTCATGACTGGCCTCCGTCGCGTTCTTTGCTGGCGATCTTCTCTTCAATGCGGCGCAGGTCGTCAGCGGTCAGCGCTTCGTCTTCGACCAGTTGCAAGACCAGCTCACTCGCATTGCCAGAGAAAACCGTGGC
This sequence comes from Myxococcaceae bacterium, assembly GCA_044225205.1. Classification (GTDB taxonomy): domain Bacteria; phylum Myxococcota; class Myxococcia; order Myxococcales; family Myxococcaceae; genus JAEUJT01. Next base: position 33,166 of record JBGAIY010000020.1, read on the forward strand.
GATGAACTGCTGCAGCCGCTCACGCACGACCGACGCCTCTTTGAACTTGGGCTTGTACAAGAACGGCTCGCGCGTCTTGTCGACCCGAACCATGTTCTTCGCCTCGAGCCGCCCGAGGAGCGTCATCACCGTCGTGTACGCGGGCTCTTGCCCCGACGACTCGGTCAGCTGCTTCCTCACGTCGGCCACCGTGCCCTGCTTGAGCCGCCACAGGGCCTTTAGCACGTTGAATTCGGCTTTCGTCGTTTCGGTCTTCTTGGCGGCCATGGGTTCTCTTTCACGAGCACTACGAAGCTTGCGTAGCATTACTACATTCGTAGTAACAACCCCGTCAAGCCCCCCGCCAACCCGAAGCGATTTCAGGTCGTTGCGCAGGTGGCTCTGCGCTTCGGCCGGAGTCGCCGACGTCAAAGCGTGTCAGGCGTGTCGCTCCACCGGTGGCACGGGTGTCAAAGCCTCGACATGCGATTTTCCCTCATGCTGTGCCTCCTGATGCCCAAGGCCGTGTTCGCTTGCGTGGGTGTGCCGTGCTCGCTGACTCCGGCCGTCGACCAGGGGGGCATGCCGGCGAACGTGCCGGCCGTCGTTCTCAACACCAGCGGCTCCAGCGAGGTCGGTCGTTCGGGCATTGCGCTCTTTCGCGCCGACGGAGGCGCGGTACCGGCGAGCATCGAGATTGCCGACAACGTCATTTTGGTACGACCGTCGGCGCCCTTCGCCGACGGCGAGCACTACACGGTTCACTTTTCGTCGAGGTGCGATGGCGCGGGCCCTGAACAAGCCGCGTCGTTTTCGATCACCGCCGCGCAGCCGCTGCCCACCTCCATCGGCACACTCACGATGAAGGCGAAGGGCCACGGCACGATTGCGATACCCGAGGGCTCGATGTGCGTCGAGCAGATGCAAGGAGCGTATGCGCAGCTTGAACTTGCGCTCTCGCCACAGATGCTGCCGTTCTTGCCGGTCACCCGGTGGTCGCTGTGGGTCGACGACACCCTGTGGGCGGTTGAGCAGGCCGGCGCGGTTCACGCGAACGGGCTCCTCGGGGCGATACCGACGTATTCGAGCCAATTTCAAGTCGCCCCGCGCGTTCTCGAAGTGCACGCGCCCTGCCCTTCAGAGAAACGAACTGGGCTTACCCTGGGCAAACACACCGCCGAACTGCGCGCCACCATCGCCGGGTTCGACGCGCCCATGACTTCGAGTGTCGGCATCGAGCTTGGCTGCAGTGGCCCGTCAGACCCGCCGACGCCCATCGAAGACACGCCGCACCCAACGCTGCCCCAACCTGGTTGCGCGAGCGCTCCGGGCGCAATGGGGGTGCTGGCGGCACTTGTGCTGATGCTTCGTCGTCGAAAGACGTGAGCGCTGGCACCAAAGCCTTTGATTTCACGCGTCGCATCGTATGCGAGCGACTGACGCGCCTGCGCAACACAACAAGCCAGGGTCATGTCTTGTGGCGTGACGTCAGTGAACAGGGCCTCGGTGCTGATCATGCTGGCGACCTCGGCGGTCGTGTCGTCATGCTCCGGCGAGGTCAGCTGTGCTGGCGAATCGTGTGTCGATCGCACGTGGAGTGACTCCGGCACACGGCTCGACGCTGGAGCACCAACCGACGCCGGAGCACCAACCGATGCTGGAGCACCAACCGATGCTGGAGCACCGACCGACGCTGGAGCACCGACCGACGCCGGAGCACCGACCGACGCTGGAGCACCGACCGACGCCGGAGCACCGCTTGACGCCGGAGCACCGCTCGACGCCGGAGCACCGCTCGACGCCGGAGCACCGCTCGACGCCGGAGCACCGCTCGACGCCGGAGCACCGCTCGACGCCGGAGCACCGCTCGACGCCGGAGCACCGCTCGACGCCGGACCACCGACCGACGCTGGAGCACCGACCGACGCTGGAGCACCGCTCGACGCCGGCACTCCCGGGTCGTCATTGGGCGAATACTGCGTGCCGCAGCCCGCGTCTGACTGGCTTGCGAAGACGACGCCTGCCCATCTCCGCCGCATCGTGCCGCGCGACTGCGTGGTGTCGCTCGACAACCCACCGGTCTTCGTGTGGCCGCCGCTGGTCGGGGCCAAGGTTCCCACGAGCTATGAGCTTGAAGTCGTCGACGCGACGGGCCGCGTCGTGGCGACCACGTCGACCCCCGTGCCGTACACTTCGCTCGTCACTCCATTGCCACTGGGTGATCTGCGTTGGCACGTTTCGTCGGTCAACGCCCAGGGCCTGAAGGTCACGTCGGCCGAGCGGCACTTTCGCCTCGATTCGAGCGCGAAGCCGGTGCGGTTGCCGACCCCGGCCCAGGTGGTCGAAAACGCGAAGGCCAAAGCGCGGCCGAGGTTGCTCCCGAGTGCCGCTGAGTGGCCCGCCGTCGTCGCCGCGACCGCCGAGGGAGGCGTTCGAAAAGCGCTGTACGACGGGTGGCTGTCGACCGCGACCGGTCAGCTCGGCGGCGAGTTGCCGGCGGAGCCGCCCGTGAAAACCGCCGCTGATTTCGCGACGAACGCCGAATGGGTGGCGTACCTCAGCTCGGTTCATTCGCAGCTGCGTCAGCTCAACGGGAGCATCACCTTGCACGCCGAGTTGGGCCTGCTGACCGGTGACACCCGTTTTCGCGACGAAGCCGTTCGCCGGTTGCTCTGGCTGGCGTCGTTCAGCCCGACCGGCATGACCTCGGAGCGAAACCAAGATCAAGCCAACCGCCAAGCCTTCGTGGGTCTCGCCGTCGGCTACGACTTGCTCTTCGACCACCTGACGAGCGACCAGCGCACCCAGGTCTCGACGCGAGCCTTGGCTCGCATTCAGCAACAGTACACCGGCGCGTTCGCGACGATGCGACCGGGCGCGACGCCCTACGATTCGCACGGGGTCACCGGAGCCACCTTCGCGGCCATGGCCACGGTGTTGCTCGTCGGCTCGCAACCCGAATTCGAAGCGTTGACCGCCGACTACTACCGCTGGCTCGCGGCCAACCTGCTGGTCTGGGGAGAACAAGACGGCTCAGACGGAAACGGCCAGGCCTATGGCTGGTTCAACCTCGACCCGGTGCCGCAAGTCGTCTTCACCCTGAACCGAGTCGCCGGAGCGCCGCTTCACGACCGCGGCGTCGTTCGCAACAGCCCCGCGTGGCAGACCGCTTTCACCCCACCGGTCAGCGCGCAAGCCTACGCGACCCACCGGCTCCCCATGCTCTTCGGAGACGGCTCAGACACGAACGTCGGCTACGTGTACGCCTTCGGGAGCACCGTGACCCGGTTCATGGCCGCGCTGCTGCCGCCCGGGCCTGACCAAGACGTTGCGCTCTGGCGTTGGCAGAACGGCAACCCCGGCGAAGAGCCCAACGTGCCCGCGCTGTTTTTGCTGAGCACGCCCGAGCCCAAGAACCGGCCGGCGCTGGCCCTGAACCAAGACCTCGTCTTCCCCGACTCGGGGGTGGTGGCCATGCACAGCTCGGTGAGCGACCCCAATCGCACCAGCGTGTTCTTCAGGGCCTCTCGCTTCGGCACCTTCAACCATTCGATGGCCGACAACGGCTCGTTCGTGCTCACCCGCGCGGGGCAAGCGTTGCTGATGAACAGCGGCTACTACGATTCGTATGGGTCGGCGCACCATTCGCGGTACGCGCGGCTGTCGAAGGCCAAGAACGTGCTCACCGTCGACCATGGGTTGGGCCAAGGCCACGATGAGGGCACCGCCCGCCAGACCGTGGCCTTCTCCATGGAGCCGGCCGCGACCCTCACCTCGTTCTCGTCGTCGCCCGAGCGGGCCTCGACCTCGGCCGACTTGACCCGCGCGTACGTCACCCTCTCGAATGGCGCGGTCGCCGAATCGCTGTTCGACACGTACACGCGAACCGTGGTCTACGACCGGGCGCACCGTCTGGTGGTCTTGTTCGACCACGCCCACAGTGCGACCGCGCGAACCTTCGAGCTGAACTTTCACACGCCCGGGTCGTGGGCCGCGAACGCCGCAGGCCTCACCACCAGCAACGGCCTGGCCGGCACGGTCTGCTTGTCGTCGTTTTCGAACGGGGCGCCCTTGGTCGTTGCGACGACGACCCAATTTCTCGACATGACGGGCGTGGAGGTGTTGCCCGCGACGACCTACCAGCGGCACGACCAT
>JBGAIY010000578.1:0-4269 GCA_044225205.1 Myxococcaceae bacterium
AGGCCAACTGCACTTCGGAGCCCGTGGCGATGACGACGGCCTTCACCGCGGAGGGGCCGCCGGCGGCTTCGCTGAGCACGTACGCGCCGCGGCGCAAGCCCGAAGCGGGGGCGAGCTTCGTGCGGTCGACGGTGGGCACCTTTTGGCGGGTGAGCACGAGGCCGGTGGGGCCGTGGCGGTTGTTGAGCGCGAAGAGCCACGCTTCGGCGGCTTCGGCGGCGTCGGCCGGGCGCAACACGGTCAAGTTCGGCACGACCCGCAGGCCCATGAGGTGTTCGACGGGTTGGTGGGTCGGGCCGTCTTCTCCGAGGCCGATCGAATCGTGCGTCCACACGTGAATGACGGGGAGGTGATTCATGGCGGCCAGCCGCACCGCCGGGCGCATGTAGTCGGCAAAGCAGAAGAACGTCGCGGTGAAGGGTCGAACGCCGCCGTGGTACGACATGCCGTTGGCGATTGCCGCCATGGCGTGTTCGCGCACGCCGAAGTGAATGTTGCGACCGGCGCCGGTTTGCCCGTTGAAGCTGCCTTGGTCTTTGAGCACGGTCTTGGTGGAGCCACCCAAGTCGGCGTCACCACCGATGAGTTCTGGCACCTTGAGCGCCAGCGCGTTGAGGGCCTGCCCCGACGCGGTGCGGGTCTCGACGCCGGTGCCCGCCGCGAACGTGGGGAGGGCGGCTTCGAGGTTCGTCGGCAGCTCGCCGGCCATCACCCGAGTAAATTCGGCGGCGAGCGCGGGGTGGGCCTTCGCGTAGGCGGAAAAGCGGGTGTCCCAGGCTGACTTGGCGGCGTTGCCGCGGTCGAGCGCGGTGCGAAAATTCGCGAGGGCTTCGGGCGGCACGAAGAGCTTCGGGTCAAAGTTCCACCCGAGGGCCTTTTTCGTCAGGGCGATTTCGTCATTGCCGAGTGGGCTGCCGTGCGACGACGACTTGCCGGCCTTGTTGGGAGACCCGAAGCCGATGGTCGTCTTGACGATGATGAGCGACGGTTTGGCGGTCTCGGCTTTGGCGGCGCGCAACGCGGCGTCAATGGCGTCGAGGTCGGTGTTGCCGTCGGCGACGGTCTGCACGTGCCACCCGTACGACTCGTACCGCTTGCCGACGTCTTCGCTGAAGCTCAGGTTCGCGGGCCCGTCGAGGGTGACGTCGTTCGAATCGTACAGGGCGATGAGCTTGCCCAGCTTGAGGTGCCCGGCGAGCGACGCGGCTTCGGCGGCGACGCCTTCCATCACGTCTCCGTCGCCGACGAGCACGTAGGTGAAGTGGTCGACGACGGTGTGCCCCGGCTGGTTGAAGCGCGCGGCGAGGGCGCGCTCGGCCATCGCCATGCCGACGGCGTTCGCGTGCCCTTGGCCCAGCGGGCCGGTGGTGGCTTCGACCCCGGGGGTCAGGCCGAATTCGGGGTGGCCGGGGGTCTTCGAGCCCCACTGGCGAAAGTTCAGCACCTCGTCGAACGACAAGGGGTACCCGGTGAGGTGCAGCAAGCCGTAGAGCAGCATCGACCCGTGGCCGGCCGAGAGCACGAAGCGGTCGCGGTCAGCCCAGGTGGGTGCGCCGGGGTGGTGTTTGAGGTGCCGCTGCCAGAGCACGTAGGCCATGGGCGCGGCGCCGAGGGGCAAGCCGGGGTGGCCCGAGTCGGCCTTTTGCACGACGTCGATGGCGAGGGTGCGCAGCGTGTTGATGCTCAACAGGTCGAGGGGCGATGACGCGCTCATGCCCTCGGCAGTTAGCGGAATTCGGGGGCTGTTTCACGCACTGATTGCCGGCTTTATGAGCCGTCGCCCGCGAGGTAGCTCAAGATGACTTCGTCGAGGCTCTTCTCGCTGATCAGGTCTTCGCCGAAGAGCGTCTCGACGCCGACGTTGTTCTCTTTGGGCACTTCTTGCAGTTGGCGCGCGGCGAGCACTTCGGGCGGCACGACCTTGGCGACGGGTTCGAGCGTCGCTTCGATGAGCGGCAAGTCGTTGAGCGGGTTCTGCTTGATTTGGGGTTTCGGCGCCGATTCGGGAGCGAGTTGCCCGGGCTGGTAGCTCTGCGCGCTCTTGTCGACGTTGTCGTAGGTGCCGCCGATGAGGTTTCGCAGCATTTCTTTGTGCTGCTCCTCCATCATGTCGCGCACGAGCTCGGTGATGTTGGGCGCCTTCGAAATGTCGGCGTACGACGATTTCTTGGTCGCGAGAATGTTACCGCCGACGAAGAGGTGGGTGATGATGTGGGGGTTGTTCACGCCAGAGTCTTCGGTCTGTACGTGGTACACTTTCCCCTTGTGTTTGATGTTGTGGTTGAAGCCGGTAACGGCTTTTTCGAAAGTTTTCGCCATACGACGGTGCCTTCACCGTAGCAGAAGGCGCACGGCCGCTAAAACTTTCGCACCAGCCCCCAACGAATGAGGTCTTCGCCCACATTGACGCTGTCGAGCCAATGAGGGTCAGGTGCCGAGGTCTGAACGCACTTCACGCCCCCCAGCCACTGCCGCAACGAGCGATTGAGGGGCAACTGGGGCCGCCAGGTGTGGGCGAGGGTTTGGCGGTAGAGGGCGAAGAGCGGCTCTGGCTGGCCGTTGCGCTCGAAGCAGGCGACGTCGGCGTGGGGGTCGGTCGCGGCCAGTTCGAGCAGGGCTGTGACGGCCGGCGCCGAGACAAAGGGCATGTCGCAGGCGCAAACCAGCACCCAGGGGGTCGACGCCTGCAGCAGCGCGGTGACGAGGCCGCCGGGTGCGCCCCGGCCGGGCTCGACGTCGGCGTGCACCGGCACGCCCCACCGGCCGTACGAGAGGGAGTCATTGCTGACGATGAAGCGGTCTCGGCAGCCCCGCCCGAGCGCCAGGAGTCGGGCCACGACCGGCTCCCCGTCGCGCTCGAGCAGCCCTTTGACGCACCCGCCCAAACGACGCCCCTGGCCACCCGCAATCACCGCGAACGTGACGTCGTCAAAGGTCATGATTTTGTGAGTGAAATTGGCCTTGGCCGGGGGTGACCTTGACGTAAAGTAACCGACTTCCGTACACCCCGGTACGAAATGACTGACCACCTCCCACCAGCGGCGCCTCGCGTTCGGAGCCGTGTGGCCGTGCCCATTGAGCCGCCCATGCTGAAGCCGTCACTCATTCCTTTCGATGTGATGCAAGACGTGGAGCGTGAGGCGAAGCAGGTGAAGTTGCGGGCGGAGGCGCTCGAAGGCCGCGAGCCGCGCACGGCGCCGCAGCCAGTGCCCGACGACGTGCCGATTTTTTCAGAGGTGCCGGCCGACCGCGAAGTGGCGTTGCTCGCGTTGTCGCAGGTGAACTTGTTCAAAGACTTGCCGCGGGGCTCGTTGCAGCAGTTGGTCGACGGCGCGATGCAGCTCGAAATACCCGACGGCGAGGTGCTGTTCGCCGAAGGAGAAGAGGCGAAGTCGTTTTTCGTGGTGGTCGACGGCACGCTCGAAATCGTGCGTGAAAAAGAGGGCCGCCAGGTGGCGCTGCGGCACGCGGGTCGCACCGAGGCGCTCGGGCTCTTCGGGTTGTTCTCGGCTCAAATGCGCGCGGCGTCGGCGCGGGCCATCGGCGACTCCATCGTTCTCGAAATTTCTGGTGAGAAGCTGCAGGCCTTGCTCGAGCGCGACAACGTGTTGCATTCGCGGTTGTTGCAGTTCTTTCGCGAGCGGCTGCTCGAGGCGTTCGTCTCGAACCGGCTCTTCGCCGAAGTCGATTCGATTGCCCGGGCGCGGCTCATTGGCCGGTTCAAGCATCGCGAATTGGCGGCGGGCGAAGCGGTCATCAACCCCGGAGAGGTGTCGAACCTCATCGCGGTGGTGACGCACGGCACGGTCATTCTCGAAGAGCGCTCGAAGGTGGGCCAACCGAAGCAATTCGAGGTGACGACCGGCCAGTACCTGGCGGTCACCTGCGCGTTGTCGGGGCTGCCTTCGAAGATGCGCATCTTCGCGCCCGAGTTCGCGACGATCGCGGTGTTGAGCCACAAAGAGTTCAACGAATTTCTACGTGATTACTCGGTGTTGCGGCAGCTGCCGGCGAAGTTGGCCGAATGTGCGCGGCAGCTCGACCGCGACGTCTTCTGTGGCAGCACCGGCGTGCCCGGCCTGTAGTTACCCGCAATGGGGAACGGCGGGGCCCGTAGAGAGGTTTGACTGGGTATGCCGCGTTCAGAGCTGCACTGGGGTCGTCTGGGCCTGATGGTCGGCATCGTCGCCGCCTCCCTCTTTTTTTGGGACTCCGCCGTCTTGCTGCCGTTCAAGTTGCTGGCGGTCATGGGCCACGAAACGGGGCATG
>JBGAIY010000021.1:0-37042 GCA_044225205.1 Myxococcaceae bacterium
CTGCGCCGTGCTCGAAAGCGAAAGTGCGTCGGTGACGGTCGCACGCCCATCTCCGCGCGCCCGAAGCGGCCACCTTACGGCGCGCGCGGTTGTTGAACCTGCTGCTTCATTTGCTCGACGGCCATTCGCATCATGGGCGGGGTGTCTCCGGGGGGAGCGACCGCGAAATAGCGCTCGAACGCGTCGATGGCGCGGCGTTGGTCGTTCTGGTCCATCGCGATGAGGCCGGCGAAAAGGTTGGCGTCGTACGCTTCGCCGTAGTTGGCGCCGAGACGTTCGAGCTCGTCTTGCGCGGTGGCGACCGAGCCCTCGACGGCGGCCATGACGGCGCGCGCGACGCGGGTGCGCACGTGAAACGGGTCGAGTTGGGTGCCGCGCAGAATGAACGGCTTCGCGTCTTCGAACCCTTGGCGCCGCAGCAAATGCAAGCTCAAGTCGGCGAGCGCGTCGACGTCGTCGGGGTGCGCCTGCACCGCGGCGAACAGGGGCTGGAGCTTCGTGTCTTCGGGTGCGCCCGCGTTGGCCGGCATGCCGGGCGGCGTGACGCCGGTCGCGGTCATGCCTTCGGCGCGCGGCTTCGTGGCGTCGGTCAACAACACGCCGAGCAGCACGAAAAAACCAACGACCGCCCCGCCGATGAGGGCGCCCTTCATGGTCGAGCCTCCCCCGGTATTCGCTTGCGCCGCTTGGCGCTTTTCAGCGCGGGCTTCGGCCTTGAGCGCCTCGTGGCGCGCGTCGTCGCGGCGCTTGAGCACGGCCACGGCGGCTTGCTCGAGGCGCGTCTTTTCAACTTCCCAAGCGTCGGGGGGCAGCAGATGCCGGTTGGCGATGTGCTCTTTGAGCTCGGCGACGAGGCTGTTGTACCGCGCGGTGAGGTCGTCTTCGGTGCCGCGGTCGGCCGCCTTGGCCGCGTCGCGCCGCTTGTTGATGACCACGTACGCCGCCGCCAACACCAACGCGACGATGAAGACAACTTGCCCGGGCAACCAGTTCGTCTCGTTCATGGTTACTTCTCGAGGTCAGCGCGCAGCTTCGCCAACAGGGCGTCGTCGCCCGTGGTCGCCGCGGCGGGTGGAGGGCTGTCGGCGGCGGCGGTCACCGGCGCGCTCACCGCCTTTTTCTTGGGTTGCATGAAAATCACCAACAGCCCCAATGCCAACAGCACCAGGGGCCCGGCCCAGAGCACCGTGTTGAGGCCGCCTTTGGTCGGCTCGAGCAGCACCCATTCTCCGTAGCGCTGCACGAAGTAGCTCAAAATTTCTTCGTCGGTCTTGTCTTCGGCGACCAGCTCGCGAACCTTGGCCAGCTGGGCCTGCGCCATCGACGCCGGAGAATCGGCGATGGCAACGCCCTGGCACACGGCACAGCGCAGTTGCTTGCCCAGCTTCATGACGCGGGCCTCGTGTGCCGCGTCGAGCGGGGTACCGATGTCGCGGGTGGGCGCGTAGGTCAACGTCAACCCCAGCGAGAGCAGCGCAATTGAAATCACTTAGAGAATCTCCGCGATTCGCTGGTCGAGGGTCTGTTGGTCAATGGGCGCGGCGTACTTGCCGACGATGACGCCGTCTCGGTTGATGAAATAGGTCTCGGGCACGCCCGACACGGCGTAGTCGACGGCGATGGTCGACTTGGGGTCGAACAGCTGGGTAAACGACCAACCCCGCTTCGCCAAGAACTGCTTGGTGTTCTGCTCGGTGTCTTCGAAGACGATGCCCAAGAACACGACCTTGTTCGCGTACTTGCGGGCGGCCCATTCGAGGTTGGGGTGCTCCATGGCGCAGGGGCCGCACCAGGTCGCCCAGAAGTTGAGCACGACCGGCTGGCCTTTGAACTGCGAGAGCTGCACGGTTTCGTCGGTGTCGAGCCGTTTGATGGCGAAGTCGGGGGCCTTGGCGCCGCTGAGCATGAACGGCACTTCGTGGGGGTTGGTGCCGAACCCCTTGGCCATGACGAAGACGGCAATGCCCACCACGGCGAGCGCGAGGCTCACCGCCACCACCCGCGGCCCGGTCATGGCGTCACCGCTTGGGCAGGGGCCTCGCTCGCCACCACCGGCTTCGTCTTGCGCTGGGGCCACAGGGCGATGAGCGTGCCCAACACGAAGAAGGGTATGGCGTACCAAATCCACCCGACGAGGGGGAACACCCAGGCGTTGAAGCTGGCCGTGTTCGCCTTGTTGTCGACGTGCAAGAGCGACACGTACACGTCTTTGAAGACCATTTCGTGCACCGACGGCGAGCCGATGGGGTCGTTGCTCATTTCGTAATAGTTCATGCGCGGCGCGTCGAGCCCGTGCCGTTCGACCGTTTCACCGCTCGGCGAAATGAGCGTCACGTTGGCCGACACGTATTCTTTGTGCGGCAACTTGCCGGTCGTGATGCCGTCGTAGCGAACTTGCCAGTCGCCCACCTTGAGCACGTCGCCCTTGGCGAGCGTGGCCGAGGTGTGTTGCTTGTACGAACTCGACGCGGCGATGGCGACCACCACGGCGACCACGCCCAAGTGCACCACGTACCCGCCGAAGCGGCGCCGCGCGCGCGACGCGCTCACGATGAAGGCGGTCGTGAAGCTTTCTTTCGCTTCGTTCATGCGCTGCCGGGCGGGCAACAGCAGCTCACGCAGCGTGACGACCGTCACGAAGCCGGCCACGCCGAACGTCATGAGCGGCAGAAACCCACGGTACCCCAAGGCGAAGCAGACCAAGGCGATGACCGCGCCCACCGCGGCCGGCAAGACGAACTGCTGCTGCAGCACCTTCGGGCTCGCGCGCCCCCACGGCAACATGGGGCCCACGCCCATCAAGAACAACATGAGCAGACCGAGCGGCAGCGCCATGGTGTTGAAGTAGGGCTCGCCGACGCTGATTTTCTTGTTCTGCAGCGCCTCGGTCACCAGGGGGAACAGGGTACCCAGCAACACCGTGAAGGTGAGGGCGACGAACACCAAGTTGTTCACCAAAATGGCGCCCTCGCGCGAAACGACCGTGTCGAGCGGCGTCTCGGCCACCAACAAGTGCCCGCGCATCGCCAGCGCCACCACGCAAAACACCAACAGCAGGGCGATGAACTTCAAGAACGTGGGGCCAATGTCAGACTGGGTGAACGAGTGCACCGAGTTGAAGACGCCCGAGCGGGTCATGAAGGTGCCCAAAATGGTGAGCACGAACGACCCCAAGGCGAGCGCCACGGTCCACAGTTTCAATGACCGTTTCTTTTCGAGCACCATGGTCGAATGCATGAACGCGGTGGCCGTGAGCCACGGCATGAACGACGCGTTTTCGACGGGGTCCCACGCCCAGTAGCCGCCCCAGCCCAGCACCGCGTACGCCCACCACGACCCCAAGATGATGCCAATGGTGAGAAACAACCAGGGCACGAGTGTCCACTTGCGGAGGGGGATGAGCCAGGCGTCGCCCAGCTCGCCGCGCAACAGCGCTCCGGCGGCGATGCCGAAGGGCACCGTCATGCCCACGTACCCGAGGTAGAGCATGGGCGGGTGAATGATCATCAACGGGTGATTCTGCAACAGCGGGTTGGGGCCCGGGCCGTCGGTGGCGATGTTCGGGGGCAGCGAGAAATAGTGCCCGGCGAAGAACCAGGGCTGCGCCGGAGCGGCGATGAGAAACGCGAAGAAGGCGGCGACCGTCGCCATCACTCCGAGCGAGAGCTGCATGTAGCGGCCATGCGTCTTTCGGTAAATGAAGGTGAACGCGAAGAGGTACGAGCCCATGATGGCGCCCCAGAACAGAATCGACCCCTCGAGGGCGCTCCAGAGCGAGACAATGGTGAAAATGGTGGGCGTGGCGCGGCTGCCGACCTGGGCGACGTACTTCACCGAAAAGTCGTGCTCGAGCAACGACTTCACCATGACCAGGTTGGCGAGCCACATCGACCCGCAGAAGCCGTACATGGCGCGCTGCACCCACGGCAGCGCAGTTTCGCGGCGGAGAAAACCCGTCACCAACCCGACGACCGCCGCGAACACCGCGCAGGCCAAGCCGAGCAAAATGAGGCTGTACCCAAGCGTTGAATTCACAAAGGCTCTTGTAACGAAACAATGCCCTGGGGCCAAAGGGTTGCTTCGTGTTCGGTGGCGATTCGACGGTGGTCTGCCGCGGGCCCGCGCCCCTTCGTGGCCGCGGCCCGGCCCCACAAGGCACGCCGCGCCATTGTGTGATTGAAATCAACGGTTTGTGAGTCGCCTCGGGCGTTCAGGCGTGGCCGAGCGCGGTCAGCTTCGCCCAGAGCGCGGTGCGAAAGTGGGGCTCGTTGGCCAAGGCGGGGCCGGTCGCGAGCTTGCCCTGCGCGTAGTGGGCGCCCGGTTCGACCGAGCCCGTGCCGGCCGCGACGTAGCGTTCGGCCGCTTGGTCGAGCGTGGAGGCGAAGCGAAACAACTTGGCGATGCCGCCGGCGAAAGCGCGCACGGGCGCGGGCATGACCCCTTCACCAAACCTCGTATTGGGAATGATGCCCGGGTGAATGCTGACGACGGTGATGCCCTTGGGGCCGAGACGCGCCTGCTGCTCTTTGGTGAGCGCGATCACCGCGAGCTTCGCGCGGGTGTACGCGCCCAGGCCCGCGCCGCCGGTCGGCAACTCGTCGACCGAGGCCTTCGCCGCGCGGGGCACGCCGGTGGCCACGTTGACGACGCGGCCTTTCGCCGCGGCGAGTGGTTCGAGCAACGCCTCGGTCAAGACGAAGGGCGTCACCACGTTGAGCGCGAAGGTCTTCTCGAGCCCGTCGACGGTCAGTTCTCGGGTGCCGAACGTGCCGCCCGCGTTGTTGACGAGCAACTGCAGCACGGGCACGCGCCGCGCCACCTCGCCCCCGAGCCGCTTCACGTCGGTCAGTGAAAACAGGTCGGCTTGCAGAAATTCGCTCTCGCCGCCGGCCTCTTTCACGGCGTTCACGACGGCCTCGCCTCGGCTCGGGTCGCGACCGACGACCAACACCCGCCAGCCCTGCTTGCCCAACGCGATCGCGGCGGCGCTCCCGAGACCTGACGTCGCTCCGGTAATCAATGCGGTGTTTTTCATGCCGCCACCTTCGGTCGGCGCCACTCGGTTGACAATGCGGCATCTTGTTAATGCGTTGTTAACTTTTGGTACGCTCCGGGGCCATGCGTCTCGACCTGTTTCGCGGAGTGGTGCCCTTCGTCGCGGTGGCCGAAGAACAGAGCTTTCGCGGGGCGGCGGCGCGGTTGGGGGTGAGCGTGGCGGCGGTGAGCAAGGCGGTGCAGGCGCTCGAAGACGAGCTCGGCTTTCGTTTGCTGGCCCGCACGACCCGCGCGGTGAAGTTGACCCGGCCCGGTGAGCTGTTCTTCGAGCGGTCTCGGGTGGCGGTCGCCGCGGTGCAGGGGGCGCGCGACGCGGTCGACGGCACGCGCCGGGCGCCGAAAGGCCCCTTGGTGCTCTCGGCCCCGTTCGTGGTGGCGCCGTTGGTCGTGCCCATGTTGCCGCTCCTGCGCGCGCGCTACCCCGAGGTGACGTTCACTCTGCGGGTGTCAGACGCCCTGGCCCGCCTGGCCGACGACGAAGTCGACCTGGCGTTGCGGGTGGGCGTGCTGGCCGACTCGACACTGGTCGCTCGCAAGCTGTGCGCGACGCGCATCGTGAGCGCGGCGAGCCCCGAGTACTTGGCGCGCCGGGGCACGCCCGACCAGCCCGGTGACCTCGACGAGCACGACTGCGCGGTGTTGGTCGCGCCCAACGGCAAGCCGCGGCCCTGGCTGTTCAGCGACGGGCCGCGCGCGGTGCCGGCCACGCTCTTGGTCGACCACGGCCCCACGTTGGTCGACGTGGCGTTGAGCGGGCTCGGCATTTGCCAAGCGTTCGACTTCATGGTGCAGCCGCTCTTTGCGTCGGGGCGCCTGGTCGAAGTGTTGCCGAGCCGTGCGGCGGCGGGGCCGAACATGTACGCGGTGTGCACGGCGGCGAAAAAGACCAACGCGAACGTGCGGGTCGCCATTGACGCGTTGGCGCAGCAATTCAGCAGCCCGGCCGGTTCGGGCAAGCCCGAGCGGTGATCAGCGCTTGGCTTGCGAGTTCGATTCTTCGGCGAGCGACTTCATCCACTGTTTGGGGTCTTCGCCTTCTTTGGGCGGGCGGTACTCGTTCGAGTGGTTGACCATGAGCCGGCTCGACTTGAACACGGCCGACGAGTCGTACGTGCCCTCGACGACGACGCCGATGCCTTCGCGAAACATTTGGGGAGGCACTTCGTCGCAGGCGACCTGCACCGAGGTGGCTTCGGGTTTCATGGAATCGGCGACTTTGAAGTGCAGCGCGGTGTGGGTGGGGTTCCACTCGATTGAGCCGGGCATGACGACGCCGCCCAAGCGAATGGTGGGCCCGTACGCTTTGGGGCCCTGGGCTTTCATGTCGCTCGGGCTCCAGTAGTAGACGAGGTTGTCGCCCAAGTTGCCAAAGGCAATGAACGCGAGGGCGGCGCCGGCGACGAGCAGCGCGCCGACCGCGAGCAACGGCCCCTGCATCGACCTCTTCTTCGGTTCTTCGGCCATACTCACGACCCTTTCGCGGCTTTCGCATTCTGCATCAAGGCGAACGCGGCGTAACCCAACATCACGAGGCCTCCCCCAATGGGAGTGACCGTCAACACCGTACCGTCGATGAACGGGGCCCGCTCGGGTGTTGCGAAGAGGGCCACGGCGACTCCGGCGAAGGCGAGCATGGCCCCCCAGAGCGCAAAACGCCAGGCGCGCTGGGCCGGTTCGGCGCCGAACAGCGACCCCGCGAAGAGCGCGAGCCCCAGCCAGCTGATGAAGTAGGCCGCCCAGATGTATTCCCACCCGCCTTGAACGTGGCCGATCATGGGGTCACCGGAGCGGTTGAATTGTTGGTGGCCGGGGGCAGCGCGTCGGGCATGGCGACTTCGTTTTCTCGCGCGGCCTGGGCTTGCAAGAAGCGCCGGTAGACGAAGACGACGAACAGACACAGAAACGTGGTGGCCGACCAGCGCAGCACCATGGTCATCATCGCGTCGACGGTCTTGGGGTTCGACTGCACCTGGTGAATCGACCGCCACCACTTCACCGAGAACCACAGCACCGGTATGTCGACGTAGGCAATGATGCCCATGACCGCGCTCCAGGTAGCGCGCTTGTCGGGGTCTTCGACGAAGCGGCGCAGCGCCAAATAGCCCGAATAAATGACGAGCATGATGGCCGCGGTGGTGAGGCGGGGGTCCCACGTCCAAAAGGTGCCCCAGGTGGGCTTGGCCCAAATCGCCCCCAGGGTGATGCCGACGGCGCCGAAGTAGACGCCGACGCCCGCGCTCGCTTCGGCCAACGAATCGGTCACCCACGACTTCTTGAACAGGTAGCCGATGCTGCACCCGAAGTTGAGCGTCATGCCGATGAGCGCCATCCACACCTGGGGCACGTGCATGTACAGAATTCGGTACACGTCGCCCATGTACTGCTCGGGCGGCACCCACTGCAGGGCGAGCGGGGCGTGCGCGACCAGCATCAACCCGCCGATGACGGCCAGCGCTTTCCACACCCATTTGCGGGCGGCGGCGTCGAACAGGTGCAAACCAATGAGCGCCACGACGAGCGCCAACACCAGCAACGGAGACCACAACAGAAAGCGCGTGGTGCCATCGAATGAGAGTAGCCAGTGACGCATGCGTTGCCCTCGACAGTCAAAACCGGCTCGCGTTACAGCGTGAAAACCGACGAGCAGTACAGCACATTGCGCGAGCACCGCCCGCGGGGCCAGCAGCCGCGCTGATGCATGGGGTCACGGCAAGGGTCAGCTGCATGGCGGCTCCGGTGGTAAAAACCCAGCAAGAACAATGGTCAAGTGAATTACCCGGTCGGCGTCGGGCGCGCGGGTGAAGGTGTCGCCGTGGCCCGGTCAGCAGGCAACCCATGGCTCGGCCGTCGCCTTCAGTCGTCTTCAATGACCCTGGGGTACAGCGCCAACCCGAGCGACCAATACAACCCGTTGAAGGCGAGCAGCATGCCCACCCATGAACCGAGCTGGCCCATGGGGTCTCCTTCGAGCACGAGGCCGGTGCCTTTGGTCGACGCGAGCAGCCCCGGTATCAACACGGGAAAGAGCAACAGCGGCAACAGCACGTCTCGGGCGCGGGTGTTCGCGGCAATGGTGGCGTAGAGCGTGCCGGGCGCCGAAATCGCCGCTGAGCCGAGCAGCAGCATCATCGCCAGCCGGCCGATGCCTTCGTGGGGCGTCATCGAAAACAAAATGAGCGCCAAGGGGGTAATGGCGGCCGCCAAGAGCCACAGCATGAGGGTGTTGCCAATGGCCTTGCCCAAGAAAATGCCGCGGGCGTTCGCGGGCGCCAGCCGCAACCCGTCGAGCGCGAGGTTCTCGGTTTCGATGCGCATGCTCTCGTTGAGCGAGATCATCGACGCGAACAGAATGCCGAGCCACAGGTAGCCGCCCGCGTTCTTGCGCAGCAGCGCGGTGTCGGGGCCCAGGGCGAACGAAAAAATCAGCAAGGTGGCGAAAGCGAAGAAAAAGAGCGCGTTGACCCGGGCGCGCGTGCGCCATTCGATGAGCACGTCTTTGCGCAGCACGGCCCACACCACGCCGAACAACCCGGGCGGCCGCCGAGGAGGCGAACTCATGCTTTCACCACCCGGCCGTTTTCAAGGTGCAAGCGCTGCTGGGTGAGCGACTCGCCTTGTTCGACCAAGTGCGTCGCCAAGACGATGGTGGCGCCTTGGCTCTGCAGCTCGCGAATGAGGCTCTCCATTTGGGCGATGCCGGCGGGGTCGAGCTCGCCGAATGGCTCGTCGAGCAGCGCGAGTCTGGGCGCTTTCATGAGCAGGCGGGCAATGGCGAGCCGCTTGCGCATGCCGGCCGAAAATTGCCGAGCCGGGCTGTCGGTGCGCGCGGTCAACCCGACCTTGTCGAGCAGGGCCGCCACGGTGGTTTTGACGTCGACCACGCCGATGAGCCGCGCGAGCACCACGAGGTTTTGCTCGGCGGTGAGGTCTTCGTACAGAAAACTCGCGTGCGAGAGGAGCGCCACTTCGCTGCGGAGCGACTCGCGGGCCTCTCGCGTTTCTCGGCCGAACAGCCGCACCTGCCCCAAGGTGGGAAACGTGGCGGTCGACAACATGCGCAAGAGGGTCGTCTTGCCAGAACCATTGTGGCCGGTGAGAAGGAGCGACTGCCCTTGGGCCAGCGAATACGTCAACCGGGCCACGGCCCAGCGTGCGCCAAAGCGCTTGCTCACGTCGACCAATTCAATGGCCGCAGCCACTTGCGGTGCCACAGGCGCGAGTGTCTAACTCAAAGCCCATGAAATGACGCAGGTTTGTGTGCCTCGCGGCCAAACCGTTGTTTCGACTGGTGGTTGATCTCGACCCGTGAACATGTGCCACACTGGCGTACTTCCACGGGGTGCACTGCATGAAAACGCCGTTGAACCTGAAGCTCGAAGTTTTGAAGTCGTTGAATGCCGCCGACGCTCGTCGCGCCGCGGGTGGCGGTTACGCGGGAACGACGACGGTCAAAGGCACCGTTGCCCAGGTGGGCTCGAAAGCCTGCGCGGTGGCCGATACCGTCATCTAATTGTTGGTTGTTGACCGAACGAGCAGCCCGTCGTCGCTCAGCCTCAACGGCCCCGAGCTCAGCGCGGCGTCTGAAAGTATTTCAACGGCCTCCACTTGTCGCGACGTGCCCAGTTCGGTGATCAGCTGCGTCGGTGAGAGCCATGCGACGTCGTTCGCGGGCCCGCCAGCCGCCGCCGCAGCGATGGGCTGGGCCCGGCCAAAGTCCCACACCAGAATCGCACCGTTGGTGTCGACGCTCGCCACGAGCCGCTCGTCGGGCGAGAGTTCGGCTGCGGCGACCACATGGCGGTGCCCAAGAAGCCGCTTGAGCACGCGGCCGCCCGGGTCGGAAACGGCCACGGTGAAGTCGTCAGACGTCGACACGATGAGGCCCGACGGCGCGACTCGAATGCTCAGCACCGCGCCCTGGTGCGCGCGAAACGAGCGGGGTGGCGCTTCGGGCTGCGCCAGCTCATACCGTTCGATGGTGCCCTCGTTCGTGCCCGCCAACACCCCCATCTCGGCGAAGGCCAACGACGAAAAAATGTGATCGGCGGGCCAGCGGTGCACTTCGGCGCCGGTGCGCGCGTTCGACAGCACGACTTCTTTTGGCAGCGCGACCGCGAGCCACTCGCCGTCGGGGCTGAGCCTCACGTCTTTGATGGGCGCTTGGGCGTCGCCGCGTCGCACGGCGTGGGTTTGCCAGTCGAGCACGCACCAGGTGTTGCCGGCGGCCGTCGCGACCCGCGGCGTGGGCCCAAATGACGCCGACAGGGTACCCGCCGCGTCACAGTCGGCGATGACGGCTTCACCGAGCCGCTCGAAGCCCGGCAGCGAGAGCCAGGTGACCCGGCCCCCGTCGGGCCCGACGAAGGCCTGCCGGCGGTCAGGCGACACCACCACGAACGACAGGTCGTGCGACAACGGCTCGACGCGGGTGGCGCCGGCCTTCACGTTCCACCGTCGAATCACGCCGTCGTCACCGGTCGACAGGAGCTGGCCGTCGGGCAGGGTGGCCGTCGACAACGGCGTGAGGTGGCTGAAGAAACGTCGCACGGGCTCGGCGACGCCCCGTCGCCACACCGAGACCACCCCGTCTTGGGTGGTCGTCACCAGGTGGTCGCCGTCGACGAACTGGCCGCTCTTGACCGCGCTCGGGTGAACGAACGTCTCGTCGATTTCACCATTCAGGTTCCACACGCGGGCCGAACCGTCGTCGCTGCTGGTGGCGAGCGCTTGGCCGTCAGGCGAGAACGCCACCGCGTTGATGGCGCCCGAGTGGCCGCGCAAGGTGGTGCGCACCTTCGACGTCTTCACGTCAATGAGCCGAACCCGCCCGTCGACGCTCGCCGCGGCGAGCAGACCCTGCGCCTCGAGCAGGTCGACGCTCGTGTCGTTTTCGTGGCCGGTCTCGACCAGCGCGACCCGTTGGAGCGAGGGCACCGAAACGACCGCGACCCGCGCGGCTTGAACGCCCAGCGCCGTCGACCCGAAGGTGACCGCCAGGTCTTGAGACTCCGACAGCCGCACCTGCACCGACGGCGCGTCGAGCGCCGCGGTCGTCGCTTCGCCCAGCGCTTGCGCGTCGGTGACCCGCCACCGCACGAGCGAGGCCCCGCGAACGAGGCCCAGCAACAGGTGGTGCTTCGGTGAGTAGGCGCAGCC
This sequence comes from Myxococcaceae bacterium, assembly GCA_044225205.1. Taxonomy (GTDB): domain Bacteria; phylum Myxococcota; class Myxococcia; order Myxococcales; family Myxococcaceae; genus JAEUJT01. The sequence continues at coordinate 11,212 of JBGAIY010000021.1, forward strand.
CAACAGCCGGCCGCTCGCCGAGCCGACCTGGCGCAGCGGCTGCCCTTCGGCCCACGCCATGACGGCGCCGTCTCGGTTGCAGACAAACCCGTGGCGGTCGTCACCCGCGAAGACGAAGGCGCTCGAGAACGGCCCCTGGTCGGCCCACTGTTCGCGGCTCGCCAGGTCGGGCAGCGAGAGCACCGTGGCGCCGCCCCTCGGGTTGAGCGCCACGAGGCGGGTGCCACTGGGTGACGCCACGAGCGTGCGCGGGCCTTCGAGCGTTGCGTGGCCAAGCTCGCCCGACAGCTTGGCCGAGACGGCGCGCTCGAGGTGTTCGACCAAGGGGCCCTGCGCCCCGAGCCCGCGGGCGGCGGCGAGGTACGCGGCGGCCTGAAACGGCTTGCCTTCGAGCGAAGCGAGCCGGGCCTGCTCGACCCGCATGTCGGTCAGGCGTTGGTGCGCTTCTTGGGCGCTGCGCAGGGCTTGCGCGCCGCTCTGCACGGCTTGTTCGCGGCTTTGGTACAGCACCAGCAGCCCCACCGTCAGTACCGCGAAGGCGGCGGCGGTCAGCCCGCGCCGCAGCCGCACCGCGCGCGCTTCGTCTTGCAGCGACGCGTGGGCGAAGGCGTCTTCGAGTTGGGTCAACCGGCCGGTGTAGCGCGCCCGCCAGAGCCGGTACTCGGCGAGGGCTTCTTGGCGCCACAACAGGCCCTTGGGGCGCCCCCGCTCTTGCCACTGCCGGGCCGAAGCCCGCAGCGCGTCTTTGAGGCGCGCCGCTTCGGCGTCGGCCCGCTGCCATTCGACCAAGCGCGGCCAGGCGGTGATGAGCGCTTCGTGAATCATTTCGACGGTGTCGTCGCCGGCCACCGCTTCTGACGAGACGACGAGGCGCGCTCCGACGAGCTGCTCGAGCACGCGTTGGGCCGCGGGCCCGCCGCCCAGCAACTCGAGCGCTTCTTTTTTCGAGAGCACGGCGCGGGTACCCTGCGCGGTGACCAGGTGGCGAAAAATTTCGCGCACGAGCTTCTGCTCGTCGTTCGACAGCGCGGCGAGGGTCGCTTCGGCGTGGTTCGCCAACGCGCCGCCCACGCCGCCGAGCGCGTCGTAGGTTTTCAGCCGCATGAGCCGCAAGTGGCGGTCGCGCAGTTCCCACAGCTGGGAGGCGGTGAACGAGAGCATCGCCAGCGCCCCGGGTGATTGGGCCACGGCGGCGACCATGCGCGCCGGCAGCGTGGGGTCGTCGAAGGTGTACCCGACCCGCTTGGCCGGCTCGGCGACCACCCGCTCGAGTTCTTCGAGCGCGGGCGTGCCCAACAGCTGCAGGGTGTGCGAGAGCGTGTCTCGAAATGCAGGCAGCTGTTGCACCGCAATGAGAAAGTCGTCGCGGAGCGTCGCGACCACCTTGACTCGGCCCTGGGGCTCGTGGGCGGCCCCGAGCAGCACGGTCGCAAACGCGTGGCGAGCGGCGACGTCTTGACAGAGCGTCACCAGTTCTTCGAATTGGTCGACGACGAGCACGAGCGTCTCGTCGGGGCCCATGGCGCGCACGAGCCCGGGCAGGTCGGCTTCGGGGCTCGGTAGCCCCACGCGCGCGAGCGCTTGCTTGAGCGCCGAAAGCGGGCCGGGGCCGGGCCGAAACACGACCGCGCGCCAGGTGGGCGGCAGCAAGGGCAGCACCCCGGCCAGCACGAAAGACGACTTGCCCGTGCCCGACGGCCCCACGACCGCGAGAAACGCTTCGGCGCGGAGCCGGTTCGCGAACGCTTCGGCCTCTTTTTCGCGCCCGAAGTAGTGGTCGGCGTCGTCGGTCGAGAAGGGCGCGAGGCCCTTGTAGGGGGCGGCTTCGTGGGTCACCCGTTCATGCGCGGCCGCGGGCAGTACGCCTTGATCGACCAGCGTGCGCCACAGGGTCTCGTCTTGCCGTTCGAACGGCGCGGGCAGCGCGACCAGCCGGGCGCCATGTCTCCCCGGGCCTTCGAGCATGAACAGCTCGTCGGGCGCGCCTCCGCTCGGAGCGCTGCATTGCATGAGCGGGGAGAGCGTCAACACGACCGTGCCCACGGCGTCGACCAAGACCACGGCGCCGGGTGGCAACCGGCCCACCGTCGGGTGGCGCAGCCGGGTGGGGTGGCGGGTACCGACCCACCGTTCGGGCTCGCGCCGCTGCACGACGAGCGAATGGTCGAAGACAAACGAAGCGCGCTCGAGCGCGCTGCCCAGCGCGGGTACGACGCGCTCGAGCCGGCCCACCGTGTCGCGGTCGGCGACGTCGCGCGGGTTCGACGCGAGCGCCACGGCTTCGCCCAACACGGTCGAGCCCGACCGGGCGTCGGGAGCGAAAAACCGAACCAGTTCGGGCAGCGGGTGGGCGTCGGGCCGGGCCGCGAAGGGCCGCACCAGGGCCGAGGCGAGCGACAACCACGCTTCGTCGCTCAAGCCGTCTCGGTGAAGCCGTTCGAGCGCGGCGGTCACCGCGGGCGAGTCGCTCGGGGCGCCCGGGCCGACCTTCGTTCGCGCGGCGAGGGCCAAGAGGCCCAGGTACCGGCACAGCACGGTCGCCAGGGTGGCGGCCGCTTCGAGCGCCTGCTTGGCGCCGCTCGCCCGCTCGAGCATGGCCGCGGCTTCGGCAATGGGCTGGGGCGCTTCGCTCTGCACGTTTTCGCGCAGCCCTTCGGCCAATTGCGGCAACGGTGGTGGTTCGACCGAAAGGCCCGAGGCGTCGCGCACCGCCGCGGCGAAGCCCAAGGCGGTCGCGTACCGGTCATTCGGGTTCTTGGCCGCGCCTTTTTGCAGCACGGCGAACAGGGCGGGAGGCAGCGGCGCCTCGAGCGGAGGCAGCGCTTGGGTCGCGTGCGCGACGGCCATGTCACGCACCGTGGTGGCCACGAAGGGCAACCGACCGGTCAGGCACTGGTAGGTGAGAATCGCCAAGCTGTAGACGTCAGACCGGGCGTCGGCGCTCGACGCGTCGACCCATTGTTCGGGGGCCATGAAGTGTGGCGTGCCGACGAGGGCCCCCAGCTGGGTCAACTGCAGCGACTCGGGCGAACGCGAGCCCAGGTCGCCGCCGCCCAGGGGTTCGGGGGCGATGCCGTGGCCCGCGTCGACCACCCGGGCGATGCCCAGGTCGAGCAGCTTGGGCAACAGGCGCCCCGCGCGCTGCAGCACCATGATGTTGGCGGGCTTGATGTCTCGGTGAACGATGCCCTGTTCGTGGGCGGCGTTGAGCACCTCGCTCAGCCGGTCGAGCAGCGGCACGAAGCGCGCGAGCGGCAGCGCCCCGCGGGCCTCGAGCAACTGCTGCAGCGACGTGCCGCGAATCAGTTCCATCGCGATCCACAAAGTGGCGTCGGGTTCGACGCCGAAGGCGTACACGTGCGCCGCGAACGGGTGGTCGATGCGGCTCGCGAGCTGGGCCTCGCGCAAGAAGCGTTCGGCGGCCGCCGCCGACAGCTCGTTCTGCTTGGCCAACACTTTGACGACGGCTTCGCGCCCCAACGTCAACTGCTCGGCGAGGTACACTTCACCGCCGCCGCCGCCGCCGAGCCGCGCCTTGAGGGTGAAGTCGCCGAACGTTCGACCGACGCAGTCACCCTCGGTTTTGGGCGAGGCGGGTGGCGTCGGGTTCGACCCCAACGAGAGCTGGGCGAGCGTCTCGCCTGGGCCGGCCCGGTCGCCTTCGCCCAACAGCGCCGACACCGCGACCCGGCAGCGCTCGCACCCGGCCAGGTGCGCCTCGACGGCCGCCCGTTCGTCGGTCGCTGAACGGGCGGCGGCGAAGTCGATCAGCACGTCTTCTGAAGGGCACGTTTCCAATACGGCTCGAGAAGTCAGCATGAACACCGCCGACGAGCGAGCTTTTCACGAGCGCGGCGCCGTCGCGGCGCCGTGCGCTCATTCGGTTCTCATCGCCTCGACGGGGTCGAGTTTCGAAGCGCGGGCGGCCGGGTAGATGCCGAAGAGCAGCCCCGCGCCACACGTCAGCCCGACCGAGAGCATGACCGCCCACGCGGGTATGCTCGCGGGCACTTCGAACAGGGTTCGCGCCGCGATCGCGATGCCCGCGCCGAGCAGCACGCCGATGAGCCCGCCCGCCGCCGACAAGGTCACCGACTCGACCAAGAACTGCGAGAGAATGCGCACCCGGCGCGCGCCCAGCGCCATGCGCACGCCGATTTCACGGGTTCGTTCAGTCACCGACACCAGCATGATGTTCATGATGCCGATGCCGCCCACCAACAAGGCCAACAAGCAAATGCCGGCGGTGGCCGCCGCGACCATGGCCGCGAGGTTGTTGAACATTTCGGCCGACGTCTCATTCGAATAGTAGTCGAAGTCGTTTTCTTCTTGAGGGCCGACCCCGCGCAGCTTGCGGAGCTTGGCCACCACTTCGTCGATGGCCTGGGGCACGTCTTCGGGCGTGGTGGCGACCAGCGCGATGTTCGTGTTGCGCGACTTGCCGAACACGCGCTCGTACGCGGGCCACGGCACCACGGCGAACCCGTCTTTCGACTGCCCCATGACCGAGCCTTTGCGTTGCGCGATGCCGATGATTTCGAAAGGCACGCCCCGCATGCGCACTTCTTGGCCGAGCGCATCACCGTCGGGGAACAGCCGGTCGGCGATGTCGGCGCCCACGAACACCACCCGGCGGCCGAGCTGAATGTCGGTGTCGACCAAGAAGCGGCCCTCGGCCACGGTCACGCCGTTGGCGGCTTCGTAGTCGGGCATGGCGCCGCCCACGTCGACGTTCTGCTTGGTGGCTCGCTCGCGGGTGCTGATCTTTTCGGGCTGGTGCGGGTACTCTTCGATCGACACGAATTTGATGTGCGGCAATTCGCGCAGCGCTTCGCCCTGTTCGCGCGTCAAGTCGGCGCGCTTCTCGACTTTGCGCCAGTCTCGAGGGCCGAAGCTCATGGCGGGCCACTTCTGTACTTGAAAGGCGCCCGCGCCCAGCTGGGCGAAGTCGGTCGACAGCTTGATGCGCAGCCCCTCGGTGAACGACATCATGGCGACGACGGTGGCCGCGCCGATGACCAGGCCGAGCAGCGTGAGAATCGACCTCAGCACGTTGCCGCGCAGCGTGCCCAACGCCATTTCGATCGTGTCGAGGAGCGATCTCATTCGTGCCTCAGGGCTTCAACGGGGTCGAGGCGAGCGGCGCGCCACGCGGGCCAAATGCCGAACACCAACCCGACGATGGCCGAAAAACCAATGCCGAGCGCGACCGCCGAGCCGTTGACCGCCGCGGCCAGGGGGCTCAGCAGGGCGATGAGCTGGGCGAGCCCCAGCCCCACGCCCGTGCCCACCGCCCCGCCGACGGCGGCGACGATCGACGACTCGACCAAGAACTGCAGCAAAATGGTCGAGCGGCGGGCCCCCAACGCGCGGCGAACGCCGATTTCGCGGGTTCGTTCGGTCACCGACACCAACATGATGTTCATGATGCCGATGCCGCCCACGATGAGCGTGATGAGCCCCACGCCCACGGCCACCGCGTAGAGCGAACCCGTGAGCTGGTTGTACGTGCGCAAGAACTGCTCTTGGCGGTTGAGCGAAAAGTCGTCGGGCTTCTCGGCGGGCACTCGGCGCACGCGGCGCAGAATTTCGACGAGCTGGTCTTCGAGCAAGCTGAGGTTTTCGGGGGTGGTCGACACGGCGATGTTGAGCGACCGCTTGCCGCCGAAGTCTCGCAAGAACGCCGTGTAGGGCACGATGGCGTTCGAGTCCATGTTCATGCCGAGCATTTGGCCTCGCCGTTCCATCACTCCGGCGACTTGAAAGACCTTGCCGTTGATGCGCACCTTGCGGTCGAGCACCTGTTCCAACGCAAAGCCGGGGAAGAGGCGGTCGGCGACGTCGGCGCCGAGCACGACGGTGTTTCGGGTGAGGTCGACGTCGGTTTCGACCAGAAACCGCCCCGCCGACACCGACCCCGCCCCGGTCGCGAGGTATTGCGCGTTCGTGCCGATGATTTGAACGTTGGGCGCCTCGAGGTTGTCACGGGTCAGGTCGCTCTGAATCATGCCCATGGGGGCGACGGCGGTCGCGAGCGTCGCTTGGTGCTCAATGGCCTCGAGCTCGCGTTTGCCCATGTCTTTGCGGTTGCGCAGTTCCCACCAGGCGTCGCGGCCGTTGGCGAACCAGGCCCACTTCGACACGTACAGGGTGTGCGCGCCCAGGTTGCCGATTTGCGCTTCGAACGCGGTGTCGAGCCCTTGAATGATGGCGACAATGGTGATGACCGTCATCACTCCGATGACAATGCCGAGCGTCGTCAAGAAGCTGCGCAGCCGAGCGCCGACCAGGTTCTCGACGGCGATTTGCACGCCCTCGGCGCCTTCGGCGAACGACCGACGCACGGCGGCGACGCGCTTCACGCCGTCACCGCGTGTGGCGTCGGTGCCACGAGCTGCAGCCCCGGGCCGTCGGAGACGACGCGGCCGTCCATCAGGCGAATGGCGCGGGGGCACCTCGCCGCCAACTTGGGCTCGTGCGTCACCAGCACAATGGTGTGGCCCTTGTGGTGCAACTCTTGAAACAGCCGAATGATTTCTTCGCCGGTCGCCGAGTCGAGGTTGCCGGTCGGTTCGTCGGCGAGCAGCAGCGACGGTTGGCCGACCAGCGCGCGCGCAATGGCCACGCGCTGCCGCTGCCCGCCCGACAATTCGTTGGGGCGGTTGTGCATGCGGTTCGTCAGGCCGACCGACGCGAGCGCCGCCTCGGCCTGTGCCCGCCGCGCGCGCTTGGGCACGCCGCGGTACACCAACGGCAACATGACGTTCGCCAGCGCGGTGGCTCGCGGCAACAGTTGAAAGGTCTGAAACACGAAGCCGATTTCGCGGTTGCGCAGGTCGGCGAGTTGGTCGTCGCTCAGGCCACGCACGTCAGACCCGTTGAGCCGGTACGTGCCGGCGGTGGGCGTGTCGAGGCAGCCGAGCACGTTCATCAGCGTCGACTTGCCCGAGCCCGACTGGCCGATGATGCCGACCCATTCTCCGGCCGAAATGCCGAAGCTGACGCCGTTGAGCGCGCGCACGACTTCGCCGCCCACGGTGTAGTGGCGGTGGAGCTGGTCGACCACGATGAGCGGCTGGCCCATGGTCGGTTACCTCTTCGAATCGGCGGGCTGGCCGCCGCTTTCGTGTTCGTCGCCTTCGGTGACGGCGCGGCCATCGGCCAAGTCTCGCGACAACACCCGATACGGCCCTTCGATGACCCGCTCATTGGCGTTGAGCCCCGAGACGATTTCAATTTCGGTGTCGCTCGCGAGCCCGGTTTCGACCTTGCGCATTTTCGCAACTCCGTTTTCGACGACGAAGACGACCTTTTGCATGGGCTCGCGCTTGGCCTTGCCGCCGAGCTTGTGGCCCCCCTCAGAAGGCCCCGCCGGCTTCGCGTCGGTGTTCGCCCGCACGGTCACGGCTTGAATGGGCACCACGACCGCGTCGGCACGGGTGTCGGTGAAGACCGACGCTTGGGCGCTCATGCCGGGCAACGCGCTCGGGCTGGCGTCGGTCAACGCCAAGCGCACGAAGAAGGTCGTGACTTCGCCTTCGGTGCCGGCGTTCTTGACGTTCGCGTTGCGCGCCACTTCGACGACCTTCGCGGCGAGCTTCTGGTCGGGCAACGCGTCGACTTCGACTTCGGCGCTGTCGCCCTCTTTGAGGTAGACGACTTCTTGTTCGCCGACCTCCATCTTCATTTCCATTCGAGACAAGGTCGAGATGACCAAGATGACGTCTTCAGAAAAGTCTGAGCCGCGCACGCGTTCGCCGACTTGCTTTTCGCGCTTGGTGACGACCCCGTCGATGGGGGCGACCAGCGTGGTCATCGAAAAGGCGTGTTTGGCTTCGCGCAGGCCGGCGTCGGCCTGGGCCAACTTCGCGGCCGCCGCTTCGATGCGGGCTTGGCCGACGGTGACTTCGCTGCTCGCCTTGGCCACCTCGGCCGCGCTCGCGACGTTCGACGCGGCCAACCGTTGAACCCGCGCCAATTCTTGTTCGAGCTGCGCGACCAGGGCTTTTTGCTGTTGCAGGTCGGCCGCGGCCGACGCGCGCTGGGCTTCACTCTGTGAAAGCTGCGCCGCGTACCGCCTGGCGTCAATGCTGCCGAGCGCTTGCCCCTGCTTCACCACGTCGCCCTCTTTGACCGACAGCGAGAGCAAGTCGCCGGTGATGTTCGACGACAACTTCACCTGGGTCGCGGCCTGCAACTTGCCGCCGGCGGTGACGATGCGGGTGATGCTGCCCTTGCGGCTGCTGATGGCCTGCACGTTGAGCGGCGGCGTGGGTTTGGGCATCACCGAGCTCACCGTGACGCCGGCAATGGCCAAGACGAAGAGCACCGCGAAGACGCGCCCTTTCCACCCCATGCGTTGCGGGGCGGGCAGGGGCGCGGCGTCGGGCACGGGGGCTTCGACGGCCTCGGGGGGCGGCGGGGCGAGCGGCGCTTGGCTTTGCAGGGCCATGGGTGACTCCGACTCCAGCGAGAACGGGGCGTGGTTCACGGTGCGCCTCCGGGTGAAAAGTGGGCGGCGACGACTTTGAAGACCGCCACGTACGAGGCGAACAAGACGGCCATGACGAGCCAGGTGCGCAGCCGTGACGCGCCCGCGGCCGTCTTCATGCCCGAGCCCAGGAGCACGACCGACCACAGTGTGAACAAATCGAGCGCGCCCGCGGCCGCCAGGGCCGGCCCCGGCCAATGCACCGAACCGGGCAGCCAGGCGGTGACGCTCGAAGGCAACAGCTGTGACAATTCGTTCGGGTTGACGGGCGCATGGGCCATGACCGCCGGCACCGTGAGCAGCGCCCTGAGGGCCGACGGAACCAGCGCATGCGCGGTGACGGTGAAGGTCGCTTTGAAGCCCGGGCGGGCCCCGGCCACCCGAAACGCGACCCACAACACGCACGCCAACGCGAGCGCCGAGCTGACCGGGCCCAGCGCGGCTTCGGCCCACGTCTTGACTTCGTAGAGCTTGGTCGCCGTTTCCATGGCTTGGAGGCGCTCATGGGGCGTCATGTCGGGCCGCAACGCGTCTCCGGCAATCGCCTCGGCGTTGATGCGAGGCAAAATCAACGCGGCCGCTGCGAGGGAGATGGCGGTCGAGATCACCACCACCGTGAGCGCCCGCCGCCGCGCCACCGCTCGGGCGAAGCCCGCCGCGGGCTCCGCGAGCGTTGAGACAATGACGTTGCCGTCGGCAGACAGTTCGGAGCGCACGGGGTGCCCAACCGTACGCCAGAGACCCAAATCGATTACCAGGTTCCTGCACGCCGAAGGTGTTGGGTTGTTTGTGCAAGAGAATCAATGCCTTGAGTCACGTCTCGACCTTGAGGTGAGGCTGGTCGGTCGACGGGTGGCCGGCAACATGTTGCCGGCCTGGCCACCCTCGGCCCACCTCGGTGACCTTCTTTTGATCGAGGCCCACGTGACTCCACTGGCATGCGACGTGCTGCCGAGGCGACCATGACTGCTCGCGCGTTTTGAATTGCACTGCTCCCTGTTGCCCGACTTGCTCGGGCGTGGCCCGACGAGGTCACGCGCGTGGTCGACGAAGCCCTGAGTCGCGACACCGCCGCGGCCGATCTGCGGGCGATTGTGCTGGCGCCGACCCGCGACTTCTTGCGGCTGGGGGTGTGGCTCCGCGTCGAATGGGAAAACTACCCATACGCCGAGAGCCCCGAAGACGCCGCCGGGTTCGTTTCGCTCTCGGCCTGGCTCGACCGGGTCGACGCGGTGGCGAGCGGAGCGCTGAGCTTGCCAGCGCCCACCGGCTGGGCCCCTCGTCGCCCGCTCCGGTTTCAGCGGGCCGAACGCGACGCGAGCTTCAGCGCGGTGTGGCTCGAGCTGCACCGCGCGCTCGTCGCCACGGGCATCACCGTTGCCACGACCACGTTGGCGACGCGCTTCAAGCAGCCGGTGGGCGTGTTCGCGTCGCTCAGCGGGTCTGAATGCCCGTTGGTCGCGTTCTGCGACCGGCACGGAGCGCCCCTGTACCCCATGCGGGAGCACCGCCGCGAACACGGGTACAGCAGCTCGTACCCCCAGGCCGCCATTACCAAAGAGCAGTTCACGATTTTTTACCCCGAAGGCGAGGGCGGCTCCGACGGTCAGGGCGCGCCGTCGATTCGGCGCTGGTTGCCCGGTGACGTCGAAGCCGCGTCGCCGGGAGAACGCGGCGACCGCGAAGTGCACATTCACTTCAAGGGCGAGCTGGCCACCATCGAATTCTCGGGAGGCCACACCCGAGAAGAACACGGCGGCCCCGATCGCCACGCTGTCACCGAAGCGCTCACCGAGTTCGCGAGCGCGGGTGGGCGCATGGGGTTGCCCCCGTCGTTGCCGGCCGCGCAAGACTTCGCCGCCGCGTTGCAGGCTCAGGTCGACGGCCCGGGCAAGTGGCTCAGCCGACTCGTCAAGGCCCACGGCTTTGCGCCGGTGAGCGAGCGGGTCAACGCGCTCTCCTTGCCGGCGAAGCAGCTCGAACCGTTGCACGCGGTGATGGCGAGCGAAGCGCTCGATTCAGGCGCCTGGCAGGCAACGCTCGAACACCAAGCGCGCGGTGCGAAGAAGAACCAGGGCGGCTGGCAAGCCATGCGCGCCCACGCCGCCTTGGGGCACTGGGCCGACGTGCTCGCGCTCGCGAAAGACGACGACGTGGCCGAAAAAGCCCTTGCGTGGCTGGGCACCGGCGAAGTCGCGAAAGCCACCGAAGCCTTGGCCAACGCGACCGACGACGACGAAATGGCGGTCAAGGCGTTGCTCGCGGCGAAGCACCCGCTGCCCGGGGTGTCGGCGACCGACCTGGTGCGGCGGGCGCTCGCGGGTGGTGTGCGTGACCACATACTCGTTCACTTGGCGCTCGAACCTCAGTTGAAGGCCGTGCTCGACGAGGCCGCGCGCGTCAAAGTGGGCTACGACACGACCCGCCTCGCCGCCGAAGCGGTCGCCGCGTCGGTCATCGACCGGGCGACCAGCGTGACGCTCGACGCGGGTGGGCCGTCGGCGCTGCTCGCCGCGCCGTTGAGCGACACGAAGCCGGCCAAGGCGCAGGCCTTCACGGCTCCCTGGGCGCACCGCGGCTCGCTGTTCGCGTTCGACTCGACGGCGCACCAACTCGTCGAACTGCGGGCCGGCCAAGCCGCGAAGGCGGTGGCGACGCTGGGCTGCGACCAAGTCAAAGCGGTGGTGCCGGTGAACGACGGCCATTTGGTGGCGCACGACTCGGTGGTCGAGTGGTTCGACGAGAACGCGGTGAGTCGCGCGCAGCTCACGGTGGGCCCCGGCAGCGTGGAGCACCTGGCGGTGCGAGGCAACGACTTCGCCGTGTCGCACCGCGAACACGTGACGCTTGGCCGGCTCGACGGCGGGCGGCTGGTGGCGACGGGCGCGTGGTGCATGCCGCAAGAAGCGTACGTCGGTGGGCTCGGCTACTTCGGCCCGGGGCGTTTGTTGGCCAGCTCGACGGGCGGCGAACAAACGGTGCTCATCGACGTGTCGCAGCCGGCCGCGCCGCGGTTCTTGGCGCGGTTCGACGAAGGCTTCGAGGTGCTGAGCTGCGCCGACGGTTCGGCCCTGGTGAACCGCGACGGTCAGGTGCACCAGCTGCGGGTGAGCGACCTGGGCTTGTCGAGCCAGTGGTCGTTGAAGGCGCCTCATTCGGTCACGCTGGGCTTCTCCGACGACGGCCGAATCGCACTCGTCGGTCGGGGCGAGGTGCTGCTCGTTCAACCGGGGCCGCTCCGCGTCGAGCGGCGGTTGTTCTGTGGGCCCGACGGGTACCCCTTCGAACCCGAGTTCGCCCAGGTCTCCGAGTCGCGCGTGGTGGCGTTGGTGAAGCACGGGCTCGTCGAATTGACCCCCACGCCGCTCGCTCGGCCCGAAATCGAACAGTTCGTCGAGCAGTCGTTGCCCACGGTGCGTGACGGGGTGAAAGCCAAAGTGGCGGCTTGGGTCAAAGACGGCGTCAGCGTCGGTGCCAAGCACGACGACGACGGCGACGCGACGGGAGGCCCGCCGCAGCCGTTCGCGGGCCTGACCGCGATGTGGCGCGGAGGCGTGCTGCGGCTCATGCCCCAAGTCGCCAAATCGGTGGTGGGGCTCAACCACGGGTTCGCGACCGCCCTCGAATTGCCGAGTTCTGAACTCGAAGAACCACCAGCGCACGACGAGGCCAAGCCCAAGTCTGAAGCGAAGCTGCGGTTCGAACAGTCGCTGTTGAGCGCCCGGCTCGACGTGGCGAACGCGGCGCGTGATCGGGCGTTGAGCCAAGTGCTCCGAGAAGTCGTGACCTCGGTCGCCCCACAGACCCGCGCGCAGTTCGTGGTGGCGGGCTTGTTGGGGCGCGAGTTCGAAATCGTCGACGTGGTGCCCGGGGGGGGCGACGTGAAGCCCCAGCGGGCCACGTCGGTCGCCCGGGCCGAACAGACGCTGTATGAGCAATTCAACTCGCCCCGGTGGTACATGTCGGTCGACGCGTGGGTGCTGCGCGCGCGCCGCGACGCGGCCTTTCGCGCCGAGGTGTTCGAACTGGTCTCCAAGCACGACGTGCTCGCGGCCGTGCGCGTCGCCGAAAAACTGGTCGACGTCGACCCCGAGGCTTTCACCGCGGCGTTTCTGGCTGCCGGCGAGCGCAACTCGGAGTTTGCCTTTTCGGGCTTGGCGGTTTTGGCCGAGCGTGGTCACCCCGTGGCCAAACAAAAACTCACCGCCATGGCCGAGACCGACAACCCCGACCTCGCATTGCCCGCCCGCCGCGTGCTCGGCCGAATCGACGAAGACGCCACGGTCGACCTCGTGAAGAAGCGGCTCGAAGGCATCGACGACGAATACAACGACGAACAAGTGCCGGTCAGAACGTTGGCCGGCTTGAGTGACGAGCGGCTCGTTCGGCTCAAAGACGTGATGCTCGCCACCAAGGCGAAGCTGGTGCGCGGCGAAGCGCTCTTGGTGCCGCTCGTGCGGGCCGGGTGGCAGCCCGACGCGGAGACGCTCAAGGCCGGCGAACAGAGCCGCGCCCAAGAAGACGACTTCATGTCAAACCTGTTCGGCGACGATGATCACGTCGACGAAGCCGCCACCGCGACCCGCCTGTGGCTTGGCCGCCGAATCGCCTCAAGGCTCGGCGAAGAGGGGCCGCTGTGGCCCGCCGAACTGGCGCTCGAAAAGGCGAAAGTCGGCTGGCAGCGCTTCTTCGCCGTGGCCTGGCCCGAGTGGCAAAAGCTGGGCGTTCTCGACCGCTTGCACGACATCATGCCGCGCAAAGCCCAGGCTTCGAACCCCTCGTCAGACGGCAAAGACGGCGCCGACGCGCGGTTTGCCTTGCAGCTGTTGCTCCAAAACTTGCTGCGGGGTGAGCCGCGGGCCACCGCCTATGCCGAAGCGTTGAAGGCCGTACCGTACCAAGAGCGGGCCCGCGCCGACGTGCTGCGGCTGGCGAAGTTGTCTCGCGTGCAATATGGGTGGTCGCTGGTGAAGGCGAAGAAATACGCCGAGGCTCGGCGCGTCGCCGACGCCGCGGTCGCCGAAGCGCCCCACGACGGCCAAGTGCTCTTCTTTGAAGCGCGCCTCACCTGGCTCGAACACGACGACCCGCGCCGCGCGGTGCCCCGCATTGAACACGCGCTCACCCAGGCCGACGACGTCGTCGGGCGCGCCCGGCTGCTCAACCTCCGCGGCGCGGTGCACGACGCCTTGCGCGAATACGACGAGGCGCTGAAGTGGTTTCACCAGGCGCTCAAAGTCAACGACTCGGGCCAGCTCGACCACGAGACCGGTGAACTGCAGGGTGATGCGGCCATGACCCATGCGATTTTGTCGAACATCGCCGAAGCGCATTGGAACCTGAAGCAGCGACGAGAAGCTCGCACCTTCGCCCAACAGGCCTCCCGCCGTGGGTCTGCCACCGACATCGTGAAGACGATTTTGGCCGAGACCGAAGACCTGGGCTGAGCCCGCGCATTCGCTGCGCCAAGCCGCTGGCGCTCGCGCTCGGTCAGGCGTGACTCATGAGTGTCGAACCGTTTCTCGCACCGCTGGAGAATTCGAGGGTTGGTGGGCGGCCAGTGCCGGTACGCAGCTTGCTGCGCGTTGCAACGCATGCCTCCAACCATTCTTGTTGTCGACGACAGCACCAGTCTTCGCGCCGTGGTGAAATTGGCGTTGACGGCCGCGAAGTACGACGTCGTCGAGGCGGTCGACGGGGTCGACGCACTCGAAAAGCTCAAGTCGATTGAGCGGGTGCGGCTCGTCATTTGCGACGTCAACATGCCCCGAATGGACGGCCTGACCTTCGTGAAGACGGTCAAGGGGCTGCCCGAGCACCGGTTCTTGCCGGTCGTCATGCTCACCACCGAAGGCAAGCCAGAGCTCATTGCCCAAGGCAAAGCCGCCGGCGCCAAAGCGTGGATGGTGAAGCCCTTTCAAGCCGAGCAATTGGTGCAAACGGTTCAAAAGCTGGTGGGTGCGTAAATGCTCGCGCGCACCATCGCCGGGCAGACGCTGTCACTGGTCGGTGAGCTCGACATTTATGCCGTCAAGTCGCTCTACGACGAAGTTCGCGGCGCTCTGGAGTCGGGCGTCGTTCGCCGAATCGACCTCCAGGGGGTGACCGCGGTCGACGGCGCGGGGCTCCAGTTGCTCATGTGGCTCGTCGGCGACGCGAAGCGCCGAGGCCAGCCCTTGGCGGTCGAAGGCGCGGGCGGAGCGGTGCACGAGACGTTCTCGTTCTTCAACTGGAGGGCCGCATGAACCTCCCGGTCGACTCGCTGCGCGGCACCTTCTTCGAAGAAGCGCGCGAACTGCTCGCCGCCATGGCCGCGGCTCTCGACGACTTCGATTCACCGAGCGGCCGAACCGAGGCGATCAACGCGGTGTTTCGGGCCGCCCACACGCTCAAAGGGTCGGCCGGTTTGTTTGGTTTGGCGCACCTCGAGCGGTTCGCGCACGTGGTCGAAACCGTGCTCGACGGGCTGCGCGCCTCACCCGAGCTCGCCACGCCCGCCATGGTCACGGTGCTCACCGAGGCCCACGACGAGCTCGACCGAATGGTCGAGGCCGCGGGCGAGGGCGTCGTGCTCGAAGCGTCACCGGCGCTCCAGGCGAAGCTCGAGGCGTTGGGCCCGGCCGCTCCGGCGCGACCGGTCGAAGCGACTTCGTCGGTGGTCGCCGTTGGGGCCCCTCGCACCTGGCGGCTGTCGGTGGCCTTTGGCCCCGACACGTTTCGAGACGGGTTCGACCCCTTGTCGTTCATTCGCCACTTCGAGCGGCTGGGCACGGTCAGCGACGTTCGCGTCGACGCCGCCGGTGTGCCCGCCCAAGGCTTCGACCCCGAATGCTGTTCGCTCGCGTTTCAGGCGACGGTGGTTTCTGACCAGGCACCCGAGCAGTTGCTCTCGACGTTCGACTTCGTCAAAGACACGAGCCGGGTTTCGCTGACGCCGGCCGACGCGCCACCCACCCCCGTCACCGACGAGCACCCGGAGCCGACCCTCGCCACGTCGGCACCGGCCGACGCTCCGGTTGCCCCGCCGTCACCCGCCGCGCACGGCGCCGCCGTGGCCCGGCTCATCAAAATACCGGCGGCGAGGCTCGACGCGCTGGTCGACATGGTCAGCGAACTGGTGATCGCCAGCGCGGGGGCCGAGACGCGCGCCGAACACAACGCTGACCGGGCCACGCTCGAGGCCTTCGCCGCGGTGCGCAAACTCGTCTCGGGCATTCGCGACGCCGCGCTCAACTTGCGCATGGTCGAAATTGGCGAAACGTTCTCGCGGTTTCGCCGGGTCATTCGCGAGCTGTCGTCGCAGTTGGGCAAAGAAGTCGAAGTCGAGCTGCGCGGGAGCGAGACCGAGCTCGACAAGGCGATGGTCGAACGGCTCGCCGACCCCCTGCTGCACATCATTCGCAACTCGCTCGACCACGGGCTGGAGACGCCCGACGTGCGCCTCGCCGCCGGCAAGGCTCGGTCGGGCAAGTTGACGCTCGAGGCCCAGCACCAGTCAGGGCAAATCGTCATCGACGTGCGCGACGACGGCGCTGGCCTCAACCGCGCCAAAATTCGCCGCAAGGCGATGGAACGGGGCCTGGTCGCTCCGGGCGCTTCGCTGACCGACGCGCAGGTCGACGAGCTCATTTTTCTGCCCGGCTTTTCTTCGGCAGACGCCGTCACCGACGTCTCGGGCCGCGGCGTCGGCATGGACGTGGTTCGTCGCACCATCGACCAGCTGCGCGGTACCGTCGAGGTGATTTCGAGCCAAGGCGAAGGCACGACCATTCGCTTGCGGCTGCCGTTGACGCTGGCGATCATCGACGGGTTCTTGTTGGGCGTGGGCGACACGTCGTTCGTCGTGCCGGCGAAGCTCATTCGCGAATGCCTCGATTTTCGCTCACTGCTCGAGTCTGAAGCGAACCACCGCCTTAAGTTGCGCGATGAGCCCGTGCCGTACGTGCGCTTGCGCGAGTTCTTCAACGTGCCCGGGCAAGCCCCGGCGCGCGAGAGCGTCGTCATCATCGAATATGGTGAACGGCGCCTCGGCCTCGTGGTCGACCGCTTGCTCGGCGTGTCGCAGACCGTCATCAAGTCACTGGGCCCGTTGCTGAGCCAGCTCTCGGTCATCGGCGGGAGCACCATTCTCGGTTCGGGCGAAGTCGGGCTCATTCTCGACGTGGCCCAGCTCATTCGTTTCGCCACCACCCGCGACCAGAAGTCTGGGTCGCCCCCCGCCCCGCCACCACTTCGCGCCGTAGCCTGATCTTCTTGGAGAAAGCCATGACCGTCGTTCAAAGACTCGCCCTTCTCGCCGCCGTCGTGATGCTGGGGTTCGGCACCGCGGGCACCGTCAACTACGTCGAGCTGCACCGCATCGGCGCCGCGGGCAACTTCGCCGCGACCAACTTGTTGCCCAGCTATCGACTGCTCGGCGAACTGGTTCAAGAGGTCGGCGCGCTGCGGGCCGTGTCGCTCTTGCACGTCATCGCCAGCGACGCCGCGAAAAAGAAAGAGCTCGACGCTCGCCTCGTCGACGTTCGCAGCAAGCTCGAGGGTGACCTCTCGGCGTACACGACCAACGGCTGTCTGGGCGTTTCATGCATCGCCGACGACAATGAACGAAAGATGTTCGACGACGTCAAAGCGCGCGTCGCCGACTACGACGAGGTTCGCGCGGTCATGCTCGACATGTCTCGGCAGGGCCGAGCGCGAGACGCTGAACGCCAAGCCATTGTCGCCGTCATGCCGGCGGCGTTGAAGCTCGAAGGCGCCATTTCGAAGGAGATGGAATACAACGCAGAACTCGGCCGCAACTCGTCGTCGACGATTTCGAGCCTCCAGTCAGAATCGGTCGTGGTCTCCACGTCGGTCTCGCTGCTCATGGTGCTCGTCGTCGGGGTGATGTGCTGGCTCGTGCCGCGCGCGCTTCTCAAACAACTCGGCGCCGAACCGCGCGAATTGGCCGACGTCGCCGGCCGCATCGCCGCTGGTGACCTCGGCGTCGCGTTGAAGGTGAAAGACCAAGACACGACCAGCGTGCTCGCGTCGGTCAGCGCCATGGTCGTCAAGCTGCGCACGGTCATTGGTGAAGTGCGTGGCTCGGCCGACGCGCTCGCCGCCGCCGCGTCTCAGCTCAACTCGACCGCCGACTCGGTCAGCCAAGCGTCGACCGAGCAGTCGGCCAGCGCTGAAGAAACCAGCGCCTCGATGGAACAGATGAACGCGTCGATCGCCAAGAACAATGAGAACGCCCGGCTGACCGGCGACATCGCCTCGAAGTCGGCGTCTGAAGCCGTCGAAGGCGGGCAGGCCGTGCGCGAGACGGTCGACGCCATGAAGCAAATCGCCCACAAGATCGCCGTCATCGACGACATTGCCTACCAGACGAACCTCTTGGCCCTGAACGCGGCCATCGAAGCGGGCCGGGCCGGAGAGCACGGCAATGGCTTCGCGGTCGTCGCCGCCGAAGTTCGCAAACTCGCCGAACGCAGCCAGGTCGCCGCTGAAGAAATCAGCCAGCTCGCGCGAAACAGCGTCGGGTTGGCCGAACGCGCGGGTGGGCTGCTCGACACCATCGTGCCGTCGATCAAGAAGACGGCGTCGCTGGTTCAAGAAATCACCGCCGCGACCGTCGAACAGAGCACCGGCGTCTCTCAGACCAACACCGCGCTCGGTCAGGTGGCGAAGGGCGTGCAACAGAACGCCGCCGCCGCCGAAGAATTGGCCGCCACGTCGCGGAGCGTGAGCGACCGAGCGAAGCAGCTGCAAGACGCGGTGGGGTATTTCAAGGGCGCCGACACCGCGTCGTCGGCCAACACCCATGCTCGAGCGTCGTTGCCTCCGAAGCCGCCCGCGGGCCCCGTCGTGGCTGAGGCGCCGTTGGCCGGCCGCAAAGGCAAGGGCAAGTCGAAGGGCGGGTTCGAACCGCTCGACGAAGCCGCTTTCGTCAAGTTCGACTAGAGGCCCGCCATGAGCGCCACCCAACCCATTGTCAAAGCCGCCCCGGTGCCCACCCGCGTTTCGTCGGTGAAGTACCTCACGTTTCGCGTGGGCACCGAGACCTTCGCGATGCCCATTTCGCAGATTCGCGAGGTGCTGCAGTTCGAGCAGGTCACCACGGTACCCATGACCCCGACGTTCGTGCGCGGGGTGCTCAACCTGCGCGGCTCGGTCGTGCCGGTCATCGACCTGTCGGTTCGTTTCGAGCGTTCGGCCATCGAAGCGGGGCGTCGCACCTGCGTGGTGATCATCGAAGTGCCCCACGAAAATGAAATGGTCGTCGTGGGGGTGCTGGTCGACCAGGTCAATGAAGTCGTGGGCATCGACCAGACCACCATTGAGAAGGCCCCGACGTTCGGGTCGTCGATTCGCGCCGACTTCGTCAGGGGCGTGGCGAACCTGGGCGGGCGCTTCGTCGTCGTGCTCGACGTCGCCCACGTGTTCAGTGTGGCCGAACTCTCGGCGCTCACCGGCATTGGGCCCGCCCGTGCTTGAAGAGCCGGTCATCGACGAGCTGTCGTTTTCGATGCTCTGCGCGGTGCTCGAGCGACACACCGGCCTGCGGTACACGGCCGAGAAGCGGTTCTTGGTGACCACCCGGCTCGCGAGCCGCCTTCGTACTCGCGGGGTGAGCGTCGCGCAGTACTTGCAGCTGCTCGACGACGAAAACGAAGAAGACGAGACCATGCTGTTCGTCGACGCGCTCACCACGCACGAGACGTTCTTCTTTCGCGAACCCGCCCACTACCAGTTCATCGACCAGCTCTTCGCCACCCAGACCGTGCGGCCCGCCGCTTTTCACTGTTGGAGCGCGGCGTCGTCTTCAGGAGAAGAAGCGTACAGCTTGGCCATGCAGCTCGCGGCCCGGCTGCCGCTCGGGTCGTTTTCAATCGAGGCGACCGACGTTTCGTCGGCCATGGTCGACCAGGGGGCCAGGGGGCTGTACCCCATGACCCGCGCCCAGCACATACCCGAGGCGATGCTCAAGCGCTGGTGCCGCCGCGGCAAAGGCCAGTGGGAAGGGTCGTTTCTCATCGAACGAAGCCTGCGGCAACACGTCGACTTCGACGTCGCCAACCTCTGCCAGCCGCAACCGACCCGCGGGCCGTTCGACCTGGTCATGCTTCGAAACGTTCTCATTTATTTCGGCCCGCGCGAACGCGAACTCATTGTTCGCAACGTCGTCGAGCGCATCAAGCCGGGTGGGTGGTTGTTGGTGGGTCACAGCGAATCGGTGACGGGCCTGCTGCCCTCGCTGAAGGCGGTCAGGCCGAGCATTTACCGGGTGGAGAAGCCATGAAGCCGATTGGCGTGTTGGTGGTCGACGACAGTGCGGTGGTTCGCCAAGTCTTGCGCGAGTGTCTCAACGCGGCGCCGGGCATCGAGGTCATCGATACGGCCATCGACCCCTTGTTCGCGATTCAGAAAATGAACCGGCGTTGGCCCGACGTGATCATCGTCGACATTGAAATGCCGCGGCTCGACGGCCTGGCCTTCGTACGCAAGTTGATGGAACTGCGGCCCACCCCCGTCATCATTTGTTCGTCGCTCACCGAGCGGGGCACCGAGACCGCGCTTCAAGCGCTGGCTTCGGGAGCCGTCGCGGTGTTGAGCAAACAAGAACTCGGCATTGGCACGCTCGGCAAAATCGACTGCACGACGCTCGTGCAGGCGGTGCGAAGCGCGGCGCAAGCCCGGCTCAAAGAGCACCGCGCGCCGTCGGTGCCCGTCGCTCCCGCTTCGCTCAAAGTCACCACCGAGCGGCTCGTCGCCATTGGCACTTCGACGGGCGGTACCCAAGCGCTCGAACGGGTGCTGCCGCAGCTGCCCAAGGCGTGCCCGGGCGTCGTGGTCGTTCAGCACATGCCACCCAAGTTCACGACGGCGTTCGCCGCCCGGCTCGACAAGCTCTGCGACGTCGAGGTGATTGAAGTGACGGGGCGTGAGCGCGTCTTGCCGGGGCGGGTGTTGCTCGCACCGGGAGGCCGTCACCTCGTCGTGCAGCGAGAGGGGGCGTTCTATTTCGCCAACGTGCTCGACGCGCCCCCCGTCAACCGGCACTGCCCCAGCGTCGACGTGCTCTTTCGCTCGGTCGCCAAGAGCGCCGGCCGCAACGCCGTCGGCATTTTGATGACCGGCATGGGCGACGACGGTGCGCGGGGCCTGCTCGAAATGCGGCCCGGCGGGGCACACACGTTCGCCCAAGACGAAGCGTCGTGCGTGGTCTTCGGCATGCCCAAAGAGGCCATCGCCCTGGGCGCCGCGGAGCGCGTCGTCGGCCTCGATGACGTGCCCAGCATCATTTGCGCGGCCTGAGGCGGGGAGGTCGCCGGCGCACGCCCTGCGCGGGTGACCCGGGCCCCCGCCAAGCAAGCCTCGAAAATCAGACACGATTCGCGCGGCCTCCTCGTTGCAATTCGCAAGGGTCGCACCTCGCCCGCACAGGAACGTCTCGTGAAACAGTTCTCCCTCGCCGTCGTTGCCGCCCTGGCTGTAACTCCCACCCTCGCTTCGGCTGAGGTTCCCAGCACGGTGCTCCCGGCGACTGGCTCGAGCAGTTCTTCGAACGTCTACGCCTCGGCCTTCGCCGGTACCACGGTCGTCACCCGCGCTTCGAACGGGTCGGTGGCCGGCCCGAGCCAAGACCTCACCCCATGGTCGGGTTCGGCTACGTCGTCAACGCCGCGTGGTCGGTCGAAGTTGACCTGGGGCTGACGTGGGTTCGTGGCTCCGGGTATACGGGGTTCGCGCTCGTGCCGGGCCTCGTGTTCACCGTGAACCCCTATGTGTACCTGTGTGGCCGTCTCATCACCATCGTGCACCCGTCGTTCTCGTTCGCCGCCGAGCCCGGCGTGGGCGTCACCTACACCTTCTCGAATGGCTGGGCGCCGTTCGCTGAACTCGACGGCATCATTTCTCGGAGCAGCACCATGATGGGCGGGGCCGATGTGTCGGCCGCGCTCTCGGTCGGTGTCGCGAAGTACTTCTGACCGCGCGTCGTCTCGCGGGTGTTCCGCGCGGCGCTCGGCTCCCCGCCGCGGGCCGCTGGGCCGCCAGCTTGAGCTCGGTTTCGTCGAGACCCTGCGGGCTCTGACGCGCTCGCGGCGTCATGCCTGTTTGAAGGCGCGTCTCGTCGAGCTCGAGAGGCTCCTTTGAACTCGCCGGCTCGCCGGAGGGAACTCGGCGCGACGAGGCGACGTCACACGGCGGCGTTTCGTCAACCGACCTGCGGCCATTCGACCGACAAATCGAAGCGCTCGTAACGCGCCCCCAGCGCACGAATCAGCACCCACAATTCACCCGACAGCACCAGGGCACACGCCGCTCCCGTCACGACGATGGTCGCGTCGGCTGGTGCCCCCAGCGCCTCGCCCGCGAGATACAGCAGCGCGACCAGCGGCGCACAGGGCACCACCGCCCGAGCCAAAATGGCGACGAACAGCAGCAAGAAGAGCATGCGTTGGCCCGCCGCTTCGACGCCGCGTTGGGCCCCGGCGACCGCGCTCGACCACGCCGGCAGCAGCAGCGCAATGGCGAAGTGCACGAGCGTCAACAACATGGTCACCGGCGGGCCCAGCACCACGAACACGACCGCCACCGCCCGCAAGTGCTCGGTGCCGACCAGGAGGCTCGGTATCGCCAACGTCGCGACGAGCCAATTGGTGGCGAAGGCTTGCGCCAGCACTTCACCGAAAACGGCTTGCGACCCGGTGAGGGGCAGCGCGCGCACCACGTCGAGCCGTTCGAACAGCCGCGCGACGCCTCGGCGAGAGAAGAAGGGCCCGCTGAAGGCGACGAGCCCCGCCGCGGTGAGGCCGAACGTCGCCACGGCCTCGAGCAGGTCGGCCGACCACGCCGCGACCCCCACCGACGCGACCGCGACGGCCGCCGAAATGCCGGCCAGCACGCGCCAACGGCCCATGGCCCCCGCTTCGATGAGCCCTTTCCACACGAAGGCGAGCCACCACGGCGTGGCCGCGGTCAGGGTGAAGGGTTCGGGCTGCTGCACGCTCGGCGCGCGCTGCGCTTCTTTTCGGGCCGCCACTTTCTGCGCCCGCGCCAGCGAGCCCTCTTCGAACGCCGTGACCGAGCGCAAGACCCAGACGTAGTGCAGCGCGAGCACGAGCAAGGCGCCGGGCAGCGCATGAACGAAGACGTTGACGTCGCTCGACTTGAGTCGCACGAGCCAACGCAGCGGCAGCAGCACCGAGCTCAGCGGCTGGGTCATCAAGAGTGAATTGACGCGAGCAACCAAGAGGTCGGCATGTTCGACGTCGAAAGCCACCCCTCGCGCACCGGGCCAGCGCTGCCAGGTCACCGCGCCGACCACCCCACACCCCACCAGCACGACGGCGTTCTGCAACCAGCGCGGCACGCCGCCCAGGCGCAACCGTTCACGGGTGAACGACGCCGCCAAGAAATGGAGCGACACCGTCGACAACACGAGCCAGGTGCCGAACACGCGGCAGGCGGTGACCACGGGGGCGGCGAAAAAGCGCCCTGAAATCAACGTGAACACCACCGACGAAATCAAGATCGCGAACTCGCTCTTCACCAGGCGAAAGTGGAGCAACGTGCGGCGCCCCACCGGAGCGGGAAAGAGCATGGCCATTTCGGCTTCGGTGAAGCGCATCGACGGCGGGTCGTCGCGCAGCACCCACCCCAACAACACCAACGTCGCCAGCAACGGCAGGGCGAGCAGCGCCTCTGAAATGCCGTCGAGCCCGGTCGCCGGCCCGGCCGCCGCCGCGCGGTTGGCCAGGCGCCCAAAGTTCGACCACACGTACAGAATGACCAACACCAACCCCGCCAGGTACCGCGGCTGGCGGAGTCGAGCGACGCGCACCCGAACGACGTTTTCGAGCGACGTGCGCAGCAAGTAGAACAGCGCCCCGGCCATGGTCTACGGGCCCTCCGCGGGTGACGGAGGCGCCGGCTGCGCGTCGGCCGTCGCTTTGAAGAACACGTCTTCGAGGCTCACGTCGGCGGCGCCGTTGGCGAACTTTTGGCGAATGTCGGCCAGCGAACCCTCGGTCACCACCGAACCGGCTTTGACGATGAGCACGTGGCTGCACACTTCTTCGAGCAAGCTGAGCAAGTGCGAACTCAAGATGATGGCGGCGCCTTCGTGCGCCATGCGTCGAATGGTCGCTTTCATTGAGCGAATGCCGACCGGGTCGAGCCCCGTGAGCGGCTCGTCGAACACCACGCACTTCGGTTGGTGCAACAGCCCACAGGCCAACGCGACTTTCTGTTTCATGCCGCGCGAGAGCTGCGAGGGCAATTCGTGGCGTTTGTCGGTCAACGCGAGCTCGGTCAGCAACGGCTCGGCCCGCGCGGCGAAGTCGGCGGCCGTCACGTCGTACAGCCGGCCGATGAAGACCAAGTGTTGCCACACGGTCAGGTGGTCAAAAAGCCTCGGCTCGTCGGGGAAGTAGGCGAGCGTGCGCTTGGCGGCGAGGGGCTCTTTGAGCAGGTCGTGCCCGTCGAGCCGCACGGTGCCCCCGGTCGGAGGGATGATGCCGGTCACGCAGCGGAGCGTCGTCGTCTTGCCCGCCCCGTTCGGCCCGACGAGGCCCCACACTTCGCCCGGCGCGACCGAAAACGACAGGTCTTTGACCGCCGTGAATTCGCCGTACACCTTGGTGAGGCCTTGCACTTCAATCATGTCGCCCGCCTCGAGAACCACTGACCTGCGCCGTGCTTCACGCTTCGCACGGGAATGAGCTGACTGCCGAACGCGCCCGCGCGCTCGTATCGACCTCGCGGGGTTTGAGCAAGTTGGTGGCGGGAGACGAGGTATGCTCTTCGCCCATGAAACGATTGCTCTTTTGCCTGTGCGCAGCCACCGTCGCCGTCGGCTGTGCCCCTTCGTTGCGGCTCACCCGCCCGACGCCGCCCGAAGCCAACTTGGGCAACATTCACACCCTGTCGGTCACGGTTTCGACCGACGTCGGCAAGAGCGTCGAGAACGCGGTCGTGAAAGGCCTCGCCTTCGGCGAATTGCCGGTGCCGGTGCCGGTCGAAGGCACGGTCAAAGAACGGCTCGAAGCGCGGCTCCAGTCGCTCGGCTACACGGTGTGCCCCGCGGCCCCCTGCGGCGAAGGCGCCATGACCGTCGTGTTGACCGAGTCGACCGTCGGCACCGAGTTCACGAGCAGCGGCCTGCGCGCCCACAGCCGCATCACCGCGCGCGTCAAAGTCAAACAGCTCGACGGTACCGAACCCTACGACTTCAGCTTCTGGGACCGTCGCTCGGGCCGCGTCGAAGAGGCTCCGATGTTGGTGCAAGGCTGCGCCGAGTCGATCGCCAACCGGTTCGCCAACACGCTGTTGCCCGGCCGCCAAACGTCGACCTTGCCCCTCGAAGACGGTGGCCCGCTGAGCATGGGCGTCAACATGCTGCTCGCCAGCAACTGGACAGGGGCGATTTCGTATTTTGCGCAGCTGACCCGAGACCAGCCCGACCTCGACGGGGCCTGGTACGATCTCGGCGTTGCGTGGGAGGCCCAGGGTGACTGGGGCCAGGCCCTCAGCGCCTACGAACAGGCCGCCTCGCGCAAGCGCAGCCGCACCTACCTCGACGCGGTCGCGTCGGCCCGCAGCATGGTGCCGGTGAACGCCGCGCCCACGCCTCAGCCGATACCCGTGCAGTGACCACGACCGTGCCCCGTCGCCAACGCGCTGTTGCCAGGTCGCCAAACGCCGACCTTGCCGTTCGAAGACGGGCGCACCCTGGCACCAACAACGGAGCTTGGCGGCCACAAACGCCGCGGTCGGTTCAAAGGGGTGACCTCGGGTCAACGGGGGCGAGGCTTCTCGCCGGCTCCGAGCACCTGCAGCTCGACCCTCGCAACGGCCTGCGCCACGGCAAGCAACTGCTCGCTCTGAAAAATGACGCCGACTTCGGCCGCGGGGAGTTCGGTCGCGGTCGCCACGTCGCGCACCCATTCGTCGTTGCCGAGCCCCAGTGAAATGCCCAGCCGTTCATGGGTGCTGGCCCGCACGTCGCGCCGCAGCTGAGCGACGATTTCGGTGTCGACCCTCGCCCCCGCCATCAAGTCGCGCATGGCCCGTACGTATTCGAGGCTCGACCGGTGGGGCGGCCGAGTGGTCGGCCGAGCGGGCCCGAGGCGCACCGCCCGCGACCACACGAAGAGCGCGGCGCACGCCAAGAACTGGAGCGTCGTCGCCACCACGTTGACGGTCAACGGTGTCGTCGCGGCGGCTCGCTGGTGAAATTCGTCGAAGACCATGGGGCCCCGCGCCGCGACGTGGAGCCAAAAGGCGGCGTTGTCGAGCAGCTCCAGGCGCGCACTCTCGGCGAGGTCGGGCCCCGCGCCCACCCACACCTCA
>JBGAIY010000579.1:0-4255 GCA_044225205.1 Myxococcaceae bacterium
GGTCACGGGGCTGTCGCTCGCCATCGTGTTTCTGTTTCTCGCGTGGGAAACGGGCGACGCCCGCTTCGACGCCGTCGGCAGCCTCGGCATCGGCGTGGTGTTGATCGTCGTCGCGGTGTTCTTGGGCAGCGAAATCAAGTCGCTGCTGTTGGGTGAACGGGCCGACCCCAACGTCGAAAAAGCCATTCGCGAAGTCGCCGCTCGCCACCCGAAGGTCGAGGGCGTGTTGACGGTGCTCACCGTGCAGCAAGGCCCCGGAGAAGTCTTGGTGGCGATGAAGCTCAAGCTGGCCGACGGGCTCGACACCAAGCAGGTCGTCGACGTCATCAACACCTATGAGCGCGACCTCAGAACCGTGATGCCGGTCATTCGGTGGTGTTTCGTCGAACCCGACGACCACGCCTGACCCCGACGTTCAGCGCTTGGTCAGCCGGTCGACCAGGGCCACGTACGCGGTCTTGGCGGCGTCGGCGGCGGTGCCCTTCTTCTTGGCCCAGGCGTCGAACTTCGCCCGACCTTTGAAGTCCATCATGCCGGGGCGGCTGCCCGACACGTCTCCGGTCGAGGCCTGCTTGAACAGCGCGTAGAGCTCGAGCAACGTGTCGTTGTCGGGCGCACTCGAAAGCGACTTGACGCGAACCTGGGCATCGGCAAACGACTCGTCGAGGGTCATGAGCGGCAGCATACCCCTCGTTTCTTCTCAACCCGAAGTTGTACTGCCCGCATCGCTCGCATTGAGCTGCGCCGTGCTTGAACGCTCAAGTGAGCTGGGCAGGTTGCGGCCGCACGCCCATTTTCACGCGACCCGAAGCTCGCTCTCACGTTGAGCCGAGCGAAGCGCCCAGAACCTGCGCCGCTCGGGTCAATTCGGCGGGCGAATGGCGAGAGAACACGAGCCGCACCGCGCACGGTGCCGCTCCGGCGAACGCGTAGTGCGCCCCGGTGGTGACGGCGACTCCCGAGGCGAGGCTCGCGCGGACCCACGCGTCGAACGCCGCCCGCGCGCCGCGCCAGCGGGCCCACACCGAAATGCCGCCCTTGGGCACGTCGAACTCGAGGGCGTCGCCGAGGTGGGTGCTCAACCCGGTCACCAGAGCCCCGCGGCGGGCGGCGTAGGCGACTCGCATTTTGCGAATGTGCCGCTGCAACTCCCCGTCTTCGATGAGCTCGGCCACGGCGGCCTCCATGGGGTGGTCGCCCTGGCGGTCCATCACCGAGCGCAGTGCGACCAGGCGGGCGACGAAGTCGGCCGGAGCGACCACGAACCCGAGCCGCAGCCCCGGGGCGAGCACTTTCGACAGCGTGCCCAAATAGACGACCAGGCCCGCTTGGTCGGCGGCCGCGAGGGGCAGCACCGGGCGACCCTCGTAGTGAAACTCGTGGTCGTAGTCGTCTTCGAGAATGACGAAGCGGCGCCGCTTGGCCAACGCGAGCAGCTCGAGGCGGCGGGCGGCCGACATGGTGACCGTGGTGGGGTACTGGTGGTGGGGCGTGGTGTACACGGCCCGCAGCGCGCCGAGGCCGGCCAGCACGTCGACGCGCAGCCCTTCACGGTCGACCGGCACGGGCACCAGGGTGGCCCCCGCGAGCCGGAGGGCGTCCCACGCGGGGCGGTAGCCGAGCGCTTCGACCGCCACCACGTCACCGGGTCGAACCAGCGCGCGGGCGCACACGTCGAGCGCCATTTGGCTGCCCCGGGTCACCAGCACGTTCTCGGCGCGGGCGGCCACTCCGCGGAGCGACGCGACCCAATGCGCCAACGCCGCGCGCAAGCCCTCGTGCCCCGCCGGGTGGCCGTATTCGAGCAGCCGGCGGCCTCCGCGCTTGACGACCCGGCGCCAAGCGCGGCTGAGCGCCTCGACCGGCACCAACCGGGGGTCGGGCGTACCCGCCGAGAGGAACAGCACCTTGGCTTGCGGAGCGTCGAAGGAGCGCTGGAGCGACCCGAGCCACGGCAGCCGAGCCAACGGCGCGCCGAAGGGCCGAACCGGCCCGACCGAGGTGCCCGCCAGCGAAGGCCGCTCGGGCAGCTCGCGTGAAACGAAACACCCCGCGCCCCGCCGCGACGTGACCCAGCCCTGGCTCTTCAGTTCTTCAATGGCGGCGAGCACCGTGTTGCGGTGCACGCCCAGCTGGGCGGCGAGCTGCCGGCTGCTGGGCAACCGCGTGCCCGGCGAGAAACGACCGCGCCGAATGTCGTCGACGAGCTCGCGGGCCAGACGCACGAACAGGGGCAAGTCGTCGTTCGACACTGGTCTACCGATAATTCACAAACTGGTTCTTTTCAACAGACCAGCCTGCCGAGACCATGACGGCATGAGACGACCCGAATTTGCGATGACGCGAGGCGAGGCGACGGCGTTCGTGACCCGCGCCCCCCAGTTTCACTTGGCCGGGGTCGACCCGGGCGGAGCCCCGGTGCTGAAGACCTTGCACGGCGTGGTCGACGACGGGTGGCTGTGCTTTCACGCCTCGCCGAAAGGTGAAAAGACGTCGTTGCTCGACCGCCCGGTCGTGGCGGCGACCGAAGACGTGGTCGCCCGGGTGCCCAGCACGTTTCTCGACCCCGAACGCGCGTGCCCCGCCACGACCCTGTTTCGCTCGGTGCAGGTGCACGGGGTGCTGACCGAAATCACCGACCCGCCGCGCAAAGCGCGGGTGCTCGAGGCGCTGATGCAGAAGCTCCAGCCGAGCGGAGGCTACGTGCCCATCGAAGCCGAGCACCCGTTGTACCGGGCGGCGGTGCGGGGGCTGCTCGTCGCGGGGGTGCCGCTCGAGCGGGTCGACGGCAAGGCGAAGCTGGCCCAGAACCGCTCGGTCGCCGAACGCACGCGCCTGATCACCCAGCTGTGGCGCCGGGGCGAGGGCGGCGACGGGCGCGCCATTGAGCTGATTCGAGCCGCCAACCCCGGCGTGCCGGTGCCCGACTTTCTGCGCCACGGCGAGGTGACCCTGCACCCGTGGCTCGACCCCGACGACGCCCCCACGGTCGGCGCGGCGGTCGACCTGGCCCACCCCGAATATTGGAACGACCAGTTCACCCGTGACGCGTTGGCGCGCGCGCACGTGGGGTCGGCGGCGTGGGTCGGAGCCCGTGACGCCAACGGGGTGTTGCGAGGTTCGGCGCGCGCCATGGCCGACCGAGGCAAATACGCGTGGGTCTACGACGTGTGCGTGCACGCCGACTGGCGGCGGCGCGGCATTGGCCAGGCGTTGGTGCGGCTGTTGCTCGACCACCCCGCGGTGCGGTCGTGTCAGCGGGTGTTGCTCGCGACGAAAGACGCCCAGTCGCTCTACGCGCGGTTGGGCTTCGTACCGCGTTCGGCGTTGCCACCCAGGCCCAACGAGTCGACCGAAATGGTGTTGGTGCGAGGGCAGACCGAAACCACCCCGCCCGCTGCCCACGGGCTCAGCGCTCGCTGAACGGCCTGCTCACGCCGAAAGCTTGCCTTCGGCGGCCATGCTCTCGAGCTGCGCATCAGACGGAAAACCGCGTACCCGCCAGCGCTCGGGCACGTCACCGGTCGGCTGCATTTGGGTGCCCATGGTGCGAACGGCCACTTCCCAGCTGGTCGACCACATGGTGCCGTTGGCCGAGTCACCGTCGGGCGGCAGACGCACGAAGTCGAGCCGGTCGGTCTCGGGCAGCAAGGCCTCGACCCCCTCGGTCCAACTGCAGCTGGTGAAAATGTCGCCGGTGGGCGAGCGAAACGCGCGCATGTTCGCCACGAAAATGTCGTGGCCGTTGGCCTCGAGCAGCGCCTCGAGCACTTCTTTTTGGCGGGCGTAGGCCGAAGCGAGCGTCTGCAACTGCAACAGCTTCAGCTTGGCGTAAGCCGGGTGCGACCGCGCGGGCAGCCACGGGCGCCAGCGCCTGTTCTCGAGCCGAAACGTCATGGCCGAATTGGCGCGGGGTTCGAGGAGCGCTTGCTCGGCCCAGGTACCCAGCTTTTCGAGCCCGGCCGCGTCTTCGTCTCCGGTCACGACGACGATGTCGTGGGTGGGTGCAATGACGACGGGTTTGCCTTTGACCTGGAGGCCCTCGAACAGCTCGGGCAGCACCAAGCGGGTTGCGTCGTACGAGTCTTTGTACGGCGAGACGAACACGCCCGGTTCGGGGTTCTCGAAGGGCAACTGAGACCGTGCGAGCAGGTTGCGCCGGGCGACCTCGTAGAGCTGGTCGAACGTCATGTTCCACCCAGAGATTCGGTCGGGCCCCAGCTCCATGAGCGAGGTGGGCAGTTCGAACGCGAGG
>JBGAIY010000580.1:0-4255 GCA_044225205.1 Myxococcaceae bacterium
TGAGGCCAATCATTGAAACTCCTTGAGGTCGTCGTCAGGCTTGGGCGAAGTCTTCTTCTTGGGCGACGTCACCTTGCCTTTTAGCAGCTCGATGGGCCGGGTTTGTGAGGTGACGAAGGCAAAGGTGCGGGTCAAGGGCTGGTAACCCGCCCGCCGAAACGTCAGCGTCGCCGTCGAATTGAGTGGCCGGCTCAGGGCGAAGGGCGTGTGCCCCACCACGCGGCTGTCGGCGTCGACCACTTCGAGCTCGCCGCTCTTCGACTCGAAGCGCAGTTCGACCACGTCGGGCACATTCGCGGGGCCCGGCGTGGGGGCGGGCGGCGGGTCGTTCGGTGGCGGCGGCGCCTCGATGGGCGTGGTCGAGGCGGGCGGCGCGGGGGGAGCCTCGGGCACCGGCGCCGACGGCTTCTGCCCGACGTCGGCTTGGGCCACCACCGGCGCGTCGGCGGGCGGGGGAGGAGCGTCGCCGCGCCAAAGCATGAACCCCCCGACGCCGAGGCCGACCAGCACCAAGCCGATCACCACGAAAGGCAACGGCGACTTCTTGACCACGCGAAATTCGCCCGACCCGTCGACCGCCGTCGGGTCAACACCCGTGGCCTCGGGGGCGCTTTGGGGGTCTGCCACTTCGGCCACCGGCTCGGGCGCGACCTCGGGCTGCTCTTTGGCGGCCGGCCGTTTGCCTGACACGCGCGAAGCCGGCGGCGCTCCGTCGGGCCCTCGCCGCGGAGGGGCTTTGCCCCCAGCAAGTGGAAACTCGCCTGAAATTCGGCGCAACGTGGGGTCGTTCGCCTTCGTGCGCCTCCACACGTCGTCGAGGGTCGCGACCACGCTCGTCATGGTCTGCGGGCGCGCGGCAGGCTCTTTTTCGAGCATCGCAAAGACGAGGTTTTTCAGTTCGACCGGCACGTCACCGAGCGGCCCGGGCTCGAAGGGCGGCGGCGCCTCGGTGACGTGCTTCACCATCAACATCGACGGGGTCTCGGCGCTGAACGTCGGGCGGCCGGTAATCAGCTCGTAGAAAATGAGGCCCAGCGAGTAAATGTCGCTGCGGGCGTCGACCGCGACGGCCTTGGCCTGTTCGGGCGACATGTACTGCGGTGTACCCACCACCATGCCGATGGCGGTGTGCCCGGCTTGGCCTTGGCCCGGTGGCACCTTGGCGACGCCGAAGTCGAGCACTTTGGCGAAGTCGGGCTGCCCCGGCCGCTGCAAGAGCATGATGTTTTCGGGCTTCAAGTCACGGTGAACGATGTTCTGCGCGTGGGCCGCCGCCAACGCGCGAGCAATTTGGAGCGCGATGTTGAGCACCCGTTCGACCCGCAACGCCCCTTCTCGGTGGGTGACGCTCGCGAGCGTGAGGCCGTCGAGGTACTCCATGACGAAGTAGAAGCGCCCGTGGCCGGTTTGGCCGAAGTCAGAAATGTCGACGATGTTCTGCTGGCCGATGCGACTGGCCGAAATGGCTTCGCGCTTGAAACGAGCCACGAATTCAGCGTCGCGCGACAGCTCGGGCAGCATCACCTTGATGGCGAACGGCTTGCCGAGTTCGACGTGCTCGGCTTTGTAGACTTCGCCCATGCCGCCCGAGGCGATCTTGCTGACGATGCGGTAGCGGTTGTCGATGACGTACCCAGGCGCCAGCTCCGACAAGGGCGCGTCGCCCGAGGCCAGGGGGGCTCCCAGTGAAATGACGCCGCTCGCCGGCGCCGGAGCCGGCCCTCCGGAAGAAATGCGTTGTGGTGTCGCCCGCTTGGGCTGAGGGCTGACGCTCACTGGCGCCGACGCAAAGGGGGTCGGGCGCTTCGCTGTGACGTCGAGGCCTAGGGTCGGGTCGGCCGGTCGCTCCGAACGCCAGGGGGTCGGCGTGGCGAGGGTACCGCTCGGGCTCGACTGGCCGCGCTGACGGAGCACCAACTCGAGCCGCCCCAGACGAAGAAAACCTCCCGACGACAGCGTGCCCCCCGACGACGGCACGCCGTTGAGCCAGACCAGCTGGTGGGCGGTGAGGTCTTTTACGAAGACCCCGTCAGTGGTGACGGTCACTTCGGCGTGGCGCGGTTGAACGAGCGACGGGTCGAAACGCAACTCGCAGTCGGCCGACGAGCCCACCACGAAGCGGTCTGACGGAAACGCAAAGGCTTGCCCCGCCTGCGCACCGTCACTGACGACGAATTCGAACGCCCCCATCGGTGTGCGCGACGCTACCACCCGAAGGCGTACCCGCGCCGCTTTTTGCCGGTGTGCGCCAACGTGCGACCCCCAGCGACGGCGCCGGTCATCTCGACGACTGCGTTCTGTGCGGTCAGGCGCGAAGGGGTTTTGCGGCTCGCGCAAGACGTTCACGCGGGGCTCGTCGCTTTCAAGCCGTGCGGTCGCACCAGGCGGGCCCTGGTGCTCCTGGCAAGACCCGGCCGTCGTGAGCTTCGCGGTCCGCACCGCATGACCTTTGCCGTCTTGTTCTTTCGGCTTAGTCGGTTGGTCGGGTGTGGGGTTGTTTGGAGGCCAGGAGCTTCGTGGCACTCGAACGAACTCTCCCGTGCTGCCGTTCATTCAAAAAAACGTCAGGTCATTGTCTTTGAGCCCGTGCGTTTGGTGGCGTTCGAACGCTGTCTCCGAGTGTTCTTTCGGTGCAGTCGGGTTGGTCGGGTGTGGCGGTTGTTTGGGGCCCGTGAGCTTCGTGGCGCTCGAATGACCTCTACCGTGCTGACGCGGTTCATTCAGGAGACGTCATGCGACTCGTCGGCATCACTCGGTTTGGTCTGGGGCTTGTAGCCGTGGGGTTGGTCGGGTGCGGCGGCATGGCGGGTGAGTTGGTTGATGCCGGTCGACTCGACGGTGGCGCCGCCCCTCCGCCGCACGATGCCGGGGCGCCCGGGGGCGACGCCGGGAGCACGGCTTTCGATGCTGGTGCGAATGAAGCCGCAGACGCTGGCGGCGGCTCGGCCACCGACGCGGGCGGCACTGGCGTTGACTCGGGTGTTCCACCCAGAGATGCCGGCACGCCGCCACCCGATGCCGGCCAGACCCCAGCCGACGCGGGCACTCCGTCGCGCGATGCTGGCGGGCCCCCACCTGACGCGGGCACCGCGCCGCACATTGACTCCTTCACCGCCGCCCCCGACAACGTCAAGGCCGGCTCGCCCGCGACCTTGCAGTGGGTACTTGGCGGCGACGCTCCGACCAGCCTCACGGTCAACGCCACCAATGTGCTCAACAACGCGGGAAATTCGCACCACGTGTCACCCACCGCACCGAGCACGACGTACCAACTCACCGCCACCAACGCCGCGGGCACCTCGACCGCGACGGTGACCATTCGCGTCGAAGCAGCCGATTCTCCGTACATCGACGCGCGCAAAATACCCGCGGCTCAGACAGGCTTCAGCACCGCCCGGGTCGAGCCGACCGCCATGCCCATCGACCCCGACGGCGGAGGGGTCGGCGCCTTTCGACTGGGGTGCACGTTTTCACACATGAACTTCGACGACCCGCTGCTGTTCGCCAAACAGCCCGGCGCCGCGGTGTTGAACACGTACTTCGGCAACGTCGGCGTCAACGCCTGGTCGACCGACCACTCCGTTCAAAAGTCGGGCAACTCGACGTGCGCCGGCGGCACATTGAACCGCACCGGCTACTGGCTGCCGGCGATGATCGACACGACCGACGGTACCCCCATCGCTCCGTCGGGCATGCTCGTCTATTACAAGACCGGCTACGGCGGCGTGCGACCCGCCGACGTGAAAGCCGTGCCGGCCGGGTTGCACATGGTGGCCGGTGACCTTACGAACACCACCGAAGAAGGCGACACCGCGGGCCGTTTCTCGTGCGTCGGGGGCGACTTGGGCGTGGGGTGGCAAAAGGCCCTGCCGACGAATTGCTACCAGAACAACCAAATGATTTTCGAAGTCGCTTTCCCCCAATGCTGGGACGGCGTGAACCTCGACAGCATCGACCACAAGAGGCACATGGCCGACGCCACCGGCTCGGGCTGCCCACCGACCCACCCCGTGGCGTTGCCCGAAATCACTTACGAAATTTACTACGACCTGGCGACCGTCGACCTCTCGCGCATGAAGAAATGGCGCCTCTCGTCTGACCACTACGACCCGAGCGTGCCGGCCGGGTACTCCGCGCACGCCGACTATCTGTACGGGTGGGACGCAGCGACCATGGCCAAGTTCATCGCCAACTGTGACAACGCCGGAGCCGATTGCCACGCGAACCTCTTGGGTGACGGCACCTGGTTGTACTG
>JBGAIY010000581.1:0-4243 GCA_044225205.1 Myxococcaceae bacterium
ATGGAGCTGGCTGCCGGTCGCGGTGAAGGAGGTGACGACGCCTTGGGCGTTGGTGCCCAGGTTGAGCGCCTAGGGCCCCGTGCCTTGCAACGTGCCGCTGCCCACGCGAACGCCGGCGGCGGCGGTCGGCCCGTCGAGCACCACGTCGACCGTGGCCGAGCCGTTGGCCGCGCGGGCCATGGTGAACGACGCGGTCGGTGCCTTGACCGACAGCCCCGAGACCGGGTCGACCAGACTGAGGTCGGTGGCTTGCACCTTGCCTCGGCCGGTCGGGCCGGGAGCGAGGGTGAATTGAAACGAGCCCGCGCGAAGGGCCAACCCGTCGGTCGACGTGACCGAGGTGGCGCCGCCGCTGCCCGAAAGCGACCCTCCCGCGACGGTGACGTTCGCCGTTTGGGTGTCGAGGGTGCGACCGCCGCTCTGCGAATGCAGCGCCGTGAGCGACGCCGACGTGGTGTCGGTCGACGCGGTTCGGGTGAGGTTGAGCCCGGTGCCGGTCAGTTTGCGCGACGTGAGGTCGAGCACGAGCGAGTCGGCGGTGAGCGCGGTTTCACCCGACGCCGCGGCGCTCAAGCGCGCGTTCGACAACTCGCCCTGCCCTTGGCCGTCGGGCAGCGTCACGAAGCCCTTGCCCAACTCGACGAAGTCTTTTTCGGTGCCGAGCACGAGTTTCGCGTTTTGGCTCTCGAACAAGCCGCCGTTCATGCCGACCCGCACGTCGGGTGGCGTGAGCGTGTAAACGCCTTTCGCGTCGACGGCGAGCGTCGCGCCTTTCGAAATGTCGATTTTGAGGCCGCTCTGTGGGTCGCTGAACGTCATCGCCACCGGCAAGGTGACCTGCATCGGCACCACGGGCGGGAGCGTCTTGAACAGGGTCGTCACCGACGAGAGGAGCGCCCGGTTCGCCGCGTCGAGCGGCTTGCCCAGGTCTTTGAGGTCGCTCACACCGCCAGAATTGCCGAGCAGAAAATCGGCCAGCTGCACGGTGGGCGTGGTGGCTCCGCGCGGGGCGATTTTGCTGGTCGGGACCGTTGGCGCGGGCACCGTGGTACCGAGCGCGCGAAGGTTCGCGGCCGCGCTTTCGATGGCCCGGCCCAGCTCGTCGCCTTTCAACGGACTCTGGTCGAGCGAGCTGGCCAGGTTCGACAGAAACGAATTGAGGGCCGTACCCATTGACGGCGAGACGGGCGGCTGAGCGGCCAACAGCCCGTTGACCTTGTTGAGCACGCCGACGAGGTTGACCGTCGTACCGCCCGTGGGCGCGCCCGGGGTCGTCACCGAGCTGTTCTTTCGAGCGTAGTCTTCGAGGCGGTCGCGCAGCGCCATGGCCGCGAGCAAGTCGGGGCGGGCCGGCGGGTCACTCCATGCGGCCGACGGTGAGGCAAACAGAGCGCTGCGCACCGCAACCGCTTCGGCCCGCGCCGACGACGCGCCCGGCAATTGGTCGATGTAGTTGTCGAGCTCTTTGGGCTCGAGCACCCCGTCGGGCGTGCCCGCTTGGTCAGCTTGCTCGGCGACCTTCTGCGCCACCTCTTTCGAGACGCCACCACCGCCCACCAGCGTGCTGATGTTTCTGCCCCGCCCGTCATTGCGAATCGCCATGCGTGCGGTCTGTCTACTCCAGTTCTCACCCACGCCGGCAGCCCGAGCACGACGGCCGATGAGTCAGCCTGCGACAGGCGCCATGTCAAAGTTCAATGATTCGAGGGGGTTCAAGCCAGTTCGGCCCTCACGAACTCGTCGGGTCGTCGCCGTCGAGCGCCAACAACAGCCGGGCCTGCTGCCGAATGGCCTGATGCAGGCCCGAGTCGTTGGCCACTTCGGCCCATTCATGGCGTGAGAGCAAGGGTACGATCTTCGCGGCCACGTCGGGGGGCAGGTACGGGTTGAGCACGAGCGCGCGGCGAACGGCCGGCCGCAGACTCCAGCGAGGCGAGAGCCAAATTTCGGTCAACGGCTCGGGGCGCGCGGGCCGTCGCGCGGCGATGCGCACGACCAGGGCCTCGGTGAGCCTTAGGTTCTTGAGCACCTCGCGAACGACCGTCGGGTTCGACGCCACCGCCAGCCGGGCCAGCTCGTCGGGGTTCTTGGTCAGCCGCGCTTGCTGCTTCAAGTACCCGAGCGGCATGTTGAACAACTTCGCGTCGGCGCGGGCGGCCGCGTCGGGGTGGTATTCGCGCTCGGCCTGGCCTTCGACGAAGAGCAGTTCGACGTCGTCTTGGGCGTTGAGCGTCGCCACCCGCCGCAACTGCTCGAGGTGGGCGATGTGCTCGCCTTCGAGCTCGAGCGCGCGGGTGAACGCCCCCAACACTTCACCGGCCGACGACCACCCTTCGCTGGCCAAGCGCTGCACCTCGTGCAGCAGGTCGACGGCTTCGGTGGGCGCCAACGCACTGAGCGCCCGCGCCGCGGCCTTGCGCCGAACGTCGTCTCCGTCGAGCGCGGCGAGCCGGCGAATCACCACCTTCGCGTGGTCTTCACTGTGGGCGGGGCCGTCTGTCACGGGCAGCCCCTTCCGTCAGGGCTTGGGCACCGGCCGGGAGCCGCGCTGCGTTTCGCTCCAACTGGCCTTGGCTTTGGCGAGCGCATCACCCGACCCACACCCGCCTACCGCGCGGCGGTTTCACCCGGGTCGGCCCGAGCCGACACCCGCACGCGAAACGCTTTGAGGTCAGGTGGGTATTCGAAGAACGTCACGACGAACGCACCGCTTTCTCCCGGGGCCAACGGCGGCGCGGTCTTCGAGGCAGCGACCAAGAGCCGCTCGACTTCTTCGGCGCCGGTGAGCCCATTGAGCTGCTCCGGCGTGGGCGGAGTACCGGCGACGACTTCGGCCGTGCGCACAATGGTCTCTCCGTCGAGAATTTCGGCTCGTACGCGAACTCGGGCTGGGGCCGACGCGCGGTTGGTCACTTCACCGCGCACGAAGAACACCGGCTTGCCCCGCCGGGTCTCGTAGAGCCCGTTCGAAATGTCGCTCGCTTCGAAGTCTTCGTGGTGGCTGATCAACGCCTTGAGCCGCGCGGGGCTCACGACCGACGCGTCGAGTTTGCCGTCGTTGAGCAAGGCCGACCCGACCACCACCAGCGCCGCCACCAACACCACGGCGATGGCCAGGTTCACGACCACGCCCAGGGCCGACCGCCGCTTCAGCTGCTCGGGCGACGCCTCGGCGTTCGCCGGCCGCGGAGCCGACATGGCGACCGGCGCCACCGCCATGGTCGGGGCGGGTGGCGCGCTCGGGTCGGGCACCGGAGGCGCGACCGGCATGTCGAACAGCTCTTCTTTCGACGCTCCCACCTTGTACGCGCCTGGAGACGACGGGGGCGGTGACAACGGGGTACCGAAAAAGTCGTCGGGCACGTTCGGCGGCACCGTCGTCGTGCCGGGAGCGGCGCTCGGCTCGTTCAAGTCGGGCACGTCGGCGAACAGAGGCCCGGCTCCCGGTTCGACCCCCGCCCGGTTCGCCGTCGGCGCCGAAGGTGCCATCGCCGCGAAGTCGAACGCGGGCGCCTGGCCGGTGCCGGGCTCAAAAGCCGCGGCCTTCGTCGTTGCGGCGGTCGAGCTCGGCGGCGGGCCCAGCGCCGAAAAGTCGAACCCCAGCGGCTGCCGCTGGGCGGCGACGGCGGCCGGCGTGTTGGGTGGAGCGAACGCCTCGACCGCACTGGTGGGCGCGGCGCTCATGTTCGACGAAAAATCGAACGCGGGGGTGGTGCGGCTCGCCGCCGTCTGGGCCGGGGTCGGTGGCGGCTCGAACGCGGCGGCCTTGGTGGTGGCGGCCGTCGGTGACGCCGCTCCTGCCCCCGGCAACACGTTCGAAAAGTCGAAGGCCGGCGTGGCGCGCTGGGTGGCGGCCCCGGGCAGCACGTTCGAAAAGTCGAACGCGGGTTCTGGCTTGGGCCCGGGGGTCGACGGCGGAGGCGGCGGCAGCACGTTGCTGGGCCCGAGGGAGCCCAGCTCGAAACTCAGCGCACCGGTCGCGCCGCTCCGAGGCCCCGACGAGGCGGGCCCAGGCCCCAGCGCCGAGAAGTCGAAGGGTGAGGGCCCCGGCGAGTGCTTGGGCGACGGGGGTGACGGCTGAGGCGAAAGCCCAGCAAAGTCAAATGGTTGTGCTGGTTTTGCCGCCACCGGGAGCGGCGGCACGGGTGACGAAGAGCGTGGCGGCGGAGCCACCGGGGCTGGGGCGCTGGGCGCGAGGGTGCCGAAGTCGAACGGCTTGGCCGAGGGTGGCGAGTGCCTGATC
>JBGAIY010000022.1:0-1823 GCA_044225205.1 Myxococcaceae bacterium
GCCGTGGCGTCGAGTGCCGACATGGCCCTCGAGCTGGCCGAACAAGAAGAAACGCCGCTCGTCATTTCTGACATGAAAATGCCCGGCAAAGACGGGCTGTGGTTGCTCGAGGCCTTTCACGACCGCTACCCCGACACCGCGGTGATCATGCTGACCGGCTATGGCGACACCGAAGCCGCGGTCGACTGTTTGCGGCGCGGCGCGGTCGACTACCTGCTCAAGCCACCCAAGTTGACCGACCTCATTCGGTCAATCGAACGGGCGCTCGCCAAGCGGCGCATTGAGCTGGCGCGCAAGAAGTACCAAAAGAAGCTCGAGCGCAAAGTGCGCGACCGCACCACCGAATTGCGCGGGGCGCTCAAAGACGTTTCGACGACCTACCAGAACACGCTGCTCGCCCTCGTCAGCGCGCTCGACGCGCGTGAACACGAGACCAGCGACCATTCGATTCGGGTGGTCGAATACACGACCGCCATCGCCAACCGGCTCAGCATCAAAGGGCCCGAGCTCGACGAAATTGGCCGCGGCGCGCTGTTGCACGACATTGGCAAAATTGGCGTACCCGACGCGGTGCTGCTCAAGCCTGGCAAATTGACGCCCGACGAATGGGTCGAAATGCGCAAGCACCCCGACATTGGCTTCAACATGATTTCGCCCATACCGTTCTTGACGGTGCCTTCGTCGATCGTGCTTTCGCACCAAGAACGGTGGGACGGCCAGGGCTACCCGCGGCGGCTCAAGGGCCAAGAAATTCACATCGGCGCGCGCATTTTCGCCGTCGCCGACACGCTCGACGCCATGACGAGTGACCGGCCGTACCGAAAAGGCACGACCTTCGCCAACGCCATTGCCGAAATCGAGCGGTGTGCCGGCAGCCAATTCGACCCCGAAGTCGTTCGGGCGTTCTTGTCGATCGGCGAAGCCGGGCTCATCACCATCAAAGAAGACATGGCCGCGAAACGGCGGGCCCGCGAAGTCGCACTGCCCAAACCGCTGTCCATTCATCCTCCGCCGCCGTCGGCGCCGTGACCGTGCACGACACGTTCGGCCGGCCGCTTCGCAACTTGCGGGTGTCGGTCACCGATCGCTGCAACCTCCGCTGCGCGTACTGCATGCCCGAAGAAGAGTACGTCTGGCTCAAGAGCCACGACATTCTCTCGTTCGAAGAACTGAGCGTGTTGGTCGACCGGTTCGCGGCCGTTGGCGTCGACCGCGTGCGTCTGACCGGAGGCGAGCCACTCGTACGCCGCGAGCTGCCCGAGCTGGTGCGCCAATTGGCGGCGAAGCCAGCGTTGCGCGAGGTGGCGCTCACCACGAACGGCGTGCTCCTGGCAGAACACGCGCAGGCGCTCAAAGAGGCCGGCCTGCACCGCCTCACGGTGAGCCTCGACACGCTCTCGCCCACGAAATTCGCGCAACTGACCCGTCGCAACAGCCACGGAGCCGTGCTCACCGGCCTGGCCGAGGCCCACCGGGTGGGGTTCGCCCGCGGCCTCAAGATCGACACGGTGGTCATGAGAGGGGTCAACGACGGAGAACTCGTGCCGTTGCTCGACTTCGCCGCGCGCTTCGACGCCGAGCTGCGCTTCATCGAATACATGGACGTCGGCGGTGCCACCCGGTGGTCTCCGGGCGCGGTCGTCTCACGCCGGGAGCTGCTCGACCGGTTGACCGCGAACTTTGGCCGCATCGCCCCGCTGCCAGTCGACGACTCGAGCGCCCCGGCTGAACGGTTTCGTCTCAGCGACGGCCGCACGTTCGGCATCATCGCCTCGACCACCCAGCCCTTTTGCGGTCGGTGCGATCGCGCGCGCCTCACCGCC
>JBGAIY010000022.1:1889-36156 GCA_044225205.1 Myxococcaceae bacterium
GGGGTCGACCTCAAAACGCCCCTGCGCCGGGGCGTTACGGCCGAAGCCCTCGAAGCCACCATTGCGCAGCGCTGGGCCGCCCGAACCGACCGCGGCGCCGAAAAGCGCCTCGCCCTGTCCGACCGCGGGCCGCTGGTGACCGCCACCGAGCTTCGGCACGAACCGCACCTCGAAATGCACACTCGGGGTGGCTGAAGGCATTCACCGTTGAACTCGTTTCAGCGGAGCCGCCAGGTGAATAAATTCAAGGCTTTAGGAAGCTTTCTTCTGGGCATTTCGACCGTTTTCGTCGTCGGCTGTGAGGCGACGGTCTCGAACGAGGACAGCGGCACGAGGGGCGACGCGGGTCAGGTTCGCGATGCTGGCAGCCCGAACGACGGCGGTGTTTTCGACGCCGGGCTGACGGAGGTCGACGCGGGCGCCGACCATGACGCAGGCACCAGCGACGCCGGCGGGAGCGAGGCCGACTCGGGGGCCGACTTCGACGCCGGGAGCGATTCAGGCGTCACCGACGCGGGGCTGCCCGACTCAGGCGCAGAAGACAGCGGCGTGGCCGATGCAGGGTTCGACGGCGGTATTGACGCCGGGGTCGACGGCGGCACCGACGGAGGGGTGACTTCGGCGAAGCGGCTGTCGGTGTCGGGGCGCAACTTGCTCGACCCCAAGGGCAAGACCATTGTCTTGCGCGGGTACAACTGGGGCCAGTGGGCGACGGCGCAGCCGCAAGACGCGACCGACAACCTCGCCCAAGGAGCCAATTCGGTGCGCGTGCCCCTGCGCTGGTGGGGCGACTGGAAAGACAATGTCGACAGCTACAGCGACAGCGCTCCGGGCCACATCGACCCCGATCACTTGGCCCTGCTCGACCAAAGCATTCAGTGGGCCGTGGCCAAGAAATTGTGGGTCGTGGTCTTCGTCGACTCGAACAACGGCCAGGGCGCGAACAACACGACCGATCACTTCTGGTCGAACACGGTGATGCGCCAGAAGTTCATCGAAGTGTGGCGGTTCTTGGTGCAGCGCTACCAGCAGACGCCGTACATCGCCGCCTACGAGATCTTGCCGGAGCCTCGTGCCGACGGCGTCACCGACCAACAAATCAGAGACTTTTATGCCGAGGTCATTGCGGCGATTCGAACGATTGACCAGGTCACCCCGGTCATCGTCGGGCCCGGAGACGCCTACGACTTGCGCAAGCTCGAATCGGCGTACACCACCGTCGACCCGAACGTCGTCTACACGGGCGACTACTTCATTTTCGGCCATGAACTCGCGCGCATCGACGACATTCAGAACTTCGTGAATGCCCACGACGTGCCCGTGTGGGTCAACCAAGTCGGCATTCAGAGCGGAGACCCCGACGCCGGCGCTCGAGCCAGCATGGTGCTCGACGCGCTCAACACCAACAACGTCGGCTGGGCGTGGTGGACCTACCGGGTCAACTCGACCAACGGCGACGGGCACGGCATTTTCTACCTCGACGCCAGCGACGGCGGCTGGGTCGAAAAGACCGACTGGTACGACTTGGTCGGCTCATTCTTACCGCAGTGAGTTCAAGCGCTTGGCGTTTTCACAGGGGCCATGCGACTTGCGCCGCGAGGGGGTTTCCTTGGCGCTGAACCCGTCATCAAGGAGCCCTCCATGGGAGGCATTAAAGGTTTCGACACCAGCACCCTCAGCCGCTTCGCAAACTCGCTTCGCTCGGCGTTGGCAGGAGTTGCGACCGAGGACCCAAAACCCACAGTGAAAGCCCCGCCGCCCCAGGCGAAAACCCCGCCGCGATCGGAAACAGACCTCTTTGAAGAAAATGAGCGCATCAACAGCGAAATCAGGTCCGTTTTGAGCGGGTTCGACCCGAGAAGTGCCACCGCCTTGAAGGAATTCGCGAACTTGCGCTCACCCGAGGCAAAGTTGGCCGCGGCCCGAGCGACCCTGTCTGCCCTCAAACAAGCGTCTTCTGGCGAACGCCGGGAGCTGACGGAGCGATTGGCTCAGGAAGCGAGGAGCTTGCCTTCTGAAGAATACGAACAGCTCGAGCAAGACTTCTTCTTCGTCGACGTGATGCACCGGTGGACGATGAAGGCGATCGAGCGAAATGGGAGCTGAAAACGCTACGCTCCCAGCTCGGCGGCTTGTTTGAGTGCCGCGGTGGCGGCCCCGACGTCGATGAACATCAGCGTCAACCCCGAGCGGCTCTTCTCGGGCACGACGTGCATGACGCGAGCGTCGAGCGCCAAGTGTCGGCCAGCAAAGGTCAAATCGACGTCGACCGTCACGACGGAGTTGGGCAGGTGGGAGCGCTCCGTCCACACGAAGGCGCCGCCTCGCTGCAACTCGCCTTTCCACGCTTCGGCGAAGGCGGTTTGGGTCTCGTAGCGAAGGTAAACGTGGCCGGCGGAGCGCGCCTGCGGCACCAACTCGGCCAGCAGGTCGGCGGCGGCCAAGAACTTCACGCCAAACCCGCCTTTCATGACATGACGAAGCTCGGCCGCGACGATCTTCTGCCGCGCGACGATGCCCTCGAAAAACACCCGCTGCTCGCCGTCGTACGTCACCTCGAGGTGCAAGCGCGTACCGACCTTGGGTATCGAGCTGGTTTGCACGAACATGCCAGTGGCCGAGACGTCGGCGGTAAACCCCTGCATGGTGAAGTCGGCTTCGCCAAAGCGAACCCGCAACCGCCGTGAGTGCCGTCGACTGACCCGCTTTTCCATAGTCATTTCGCGCAGTTCGTGCGGCTTCACGCAGAACTGGGTGCCCCCGGGCGAAGAATAACGAAAAGAAGGCTGAGCGGGTCTCCGAAGCTCACCGGGCCCGCTTCTCTTTCGGGGGCCCGGCCACTACGGTGCCGCCGGCCATGGTCAACCTCATGAAATTGGTGAAAATGCCGAGCGTTGCCGCGGCGCACTCACCGAGCCCGATCAGCATGCGACTGACGGTGGGCGAGCGCACGTTCACGTTCGCGTCGGACACCTGGTCGGGCCAAATGTTAAAAGTGCTTGGCCAGGCCGAGGGCGTTGGGCCCTCGAGGCCCGCCGAGCCGGCCGATCTTCGGGCCTTGTTGGGCCGAGACCCCGCCGCCGGGTCGACCCACCTGTTGCGTTGGCTCCGCGACCCCACGGCTCGCACCGGGGTCACCCCCCAAGAAATGGGAGCACGGCTGACGACGCTCATGCAGGTCGCCGCGCGGCCCGAGGGCTTCTTGCGAAAGGCGGCGGTGGCGCTGCCCTCGGCGCGTCGGCCAGCTCTGGCGGCGGCCTCGCTGCTCGAAGGCCTGCGCCGACTCGGGGTCGACGTGCGCCTGCCCAAGAGCCGGGCCACGACCGAAGCGATTGGCCAGGAGATCACCGGCTTCGTCGACGCGTTCGAAGATCTCACGCCGATGCTCTTTGGCCAGTTGAACACGGCGATCGCGTTCATGAAACAGACCAGCCGGCAGACCCCGGCCGTCTTTCTGCGCGACGTCTTTCGCAGCGGCATGAGCGCCGAGGGCCTGGCTCAACGGCACGGGCTCACGCTGAGCGCGGCGCAGAAGAAGAAGCTCGAGGGCTGGCTCGACAAAAAAGCCCGACTCCTCGCGACCGAGATGGCGACGTTTCTCAAAACGCGAAAGCCGATGGAACAGCCCGAATCACTCGCGACCTTCATCGACGCGCTCATGTCTGACTTCGTCGAAGCGGGGCTGTTGCCCAACGGAGATTCTCGAGGCGCCCAAGGCCGCGCCAGGGTGCCGACGGAGTCGACGTTCACGGCCCCTGCACGCAGCGCACGGCGGTGAATGGTCTTACGGGGTGCTGGGAGCGACGGGGGCCGCCGCGCGCCCCTGGGTCGTCAGCGCGGTCGCCACGCTCAACAATTGGGTCAAGCCGGCGGCGATGAAAACGACCGGGTACGCCACTTCTCGCGAGAAACCCGCCTCGACGAGGCCCGATGACAGGGCGAAGGCCGCCACGTTGCCCAAGAACATGCCCAGGGTGCCGGCGGCGTTCAGCACGGCCATGGCCGACGAGCGTGCCTGTTCTGGCACCGAACGGCTGGCCAGCGTGAGCGCCGGCCCATAAATCGCCGCCGAGCCCAAGCCACCGACCAAGAGCACGAGGGTGATCTCCGTCGCGGGCAGCACCCCGAGCCCGATGAACATGGCGCCGTAGGTCGCGGCCCCGAGGGCGATGAGCTTCGACCGGTCGACCCGCTCGGCGAGCCGCGCCATGGGCCAACTGGCCAGCGCGAACGTCACCAGAAAAGCCGAAAACCACCCCGAGACCTTCGCGTCGGGCACCTTGAGCACGTGGTGCCCGTGCAGCTGCATGGTCACCACGA
The DNA here is from genome assembly GCA_044225205.1 of Myxococcaceae bacterium. Lineage (GTDB taxonomy): Bacteria > Myxococcota > Myxococcia > Myxococcales > Myxococcaceae > JAEUJT01. Next base: position 6,210 of record JBGAIY010000022.1, read on the forward strand.
AGGCACCGACGGCCATGCGCTCGAGCCCGACGACCACCGTCGGCAACCGCAACCCCGTGTGCTGAATCAACAGCGAGCGGAGCGAAATCGGAGACCGTTCGGCGTCGGTCGACGCGGGCAGTGAGAGCAACGTCACAAGGCCGGCCACGACACCAATGGCCGCGCCGACGAACAAGGGCCATTCGGGTGACGACTTGGCGAGCACCGCCCCGAGGGGAATGCCGACGACAATGGCGAGCACAACCGAACCACCGATGAGGCCCATTTCGCCGCTCGACTTGGCCCGACCGCGGGCGGCGCCCATGAGAATCGACACCGCGGCGACGCTGGCCGCGCCTTGCACGAACCGGAGCGCGAGCATGACCCACGCGGGAGGCCCGAGGCCGACGCCGAGCAAGGTGAGCCCGTCGACCAGCGCCAGCCCGGCCGCGAAATAGCGGCGTTGGGCTTGTCGGTCGGCCCTGACCGCCAAGCTCGGCCCCACGAGGCATGCGCCGAGCAAGTTGAAGGTCATGAAGGCGTGAATGAGCCATTCTTGGCCCGGGTAGTTGGCCGCGACGAACCCGCGCACCACCGGTATGACAATGGTGGCCGGCACCATGGCGGCGAGCACCAGCAGCGCCGGTACCCAGGCCCCCTTCAGCTCGGCGCGAGACGCGGTCACCGACACCCTTCTTTCATATTGTCGGCCGGCGCGCCCCTCAAGTCGTTCGCCCATCACTCTGGCTCACAGGAGTCACGATTTTCCTTGTGATTTGAGCACCCTGTGGCGAAACGCGAGCTTGGTGACGGGCGGTGGTGGTCGGTATGTATTCGCCCGAAGACGGTTCCCTCCTCTCATTGGAGAATTCGATGTCAGACGCACTGGGGCTCAGACGTGGTGAAACCGGCTCGCTCATTGGCAATTGGGTACGGCTCGCCACTGGCATGATCGGCACGAAAATCGTGATGGCGCTGACGGGCCTCGGCCTGTGGCTGTTCATCATCGCGCACTTGGCGGGCAACCTGACGGTGTACGGAGGGGCCGACCTGTTCAACGAGTACGCGGCGAAGCTGCACGCGACCCCTCAGCTGTTGTGGTTCGTGCGGGTGATGCTGCTCATCGGCTTTCCTCTGCACATTGGTACGGCCATTCGCACGACCATGTTGAACAAAGCCGCGCGCCCCGAAGCGTACGCGTACGCCAACAAGGCGCCCACCCGGCTGGCGGCGAAGACCATGACGTTGTCGGGTCTCGTGGTGCTGGCGTTCTTGGGTTACCACTTGGCGCACTTCACGTACCGCGTGACGGGCGGCGCGCTCGCGTCGCAGACCCCGTACCAGATGCTGGTGACGGGCTTTTCGCAGCCGGTGATCGCCCTGTTCTACATCGTCGCGCAGGTGCTGCTCGCCATGCACCTGTCGCACGGGTTGTATTCACTGAACCAGCACCTCGGCTTCTGGGGCCAACGGTGGACACCGTTCGTCAAGACCGCCGCGCTCGTCATTGGGTACGGGCTGTGCCTCGCGTTTCTCTCCATTCCCCTCTCCGTGATGTTTGGGGTGATCAAGCCATGATGAACCTCGACCCGAAGACACCGACCGGCCCCATTGAGCAGCGCTGGAGCAAGCACAAGTTCGAAATGAAGTTGGTCAACCCGGCCAACAAGCGAAAGTTCAAGGTCATTGTCGTGGGCACCGGCCTCGCCGGCGGTTCTGCAGCGGCGACGCTGGCCGAGCTGGGTTACCAAGTCGACGCGTTTTGTTTTCAAGACTCGCCACGCCGCGCGCATTCGATCGCCGCTCAAGGCGGCATCAACGCGGCGAAGAACTACCGCAACGACGGCGACAGCGTCTTTCGGCTCTTCTACGACACCGTCAAGGGCGGCGAGTGGCGAGCGCGCGAGTCGAACGTTTACCGCTTGGCCGAAGTGAGCGTGAACATCATCGACCAGTGTGTCGCTCAAGGCGTGCCGTTCGCTCGTGAATACGGCGGCTTGCTCGACAACCGGTCGTTCGGCGGCTCGCAGGTGTCACGCACGTTTTACGCGCGTGGGCAGACCGGCCAGCAGTTGCTCATCGGCGCGTACCAGGCGCTCGAGCGCCAAGTCGGCCTCGGCGCGGTGAAAATGCACACCCGCCACGAGATGCTCGACCTGGTGCTGGTCGAAGGGCAGGCCAAGGGCATCATCACGCGCGACTTGGTGAGCGGCAAAATCGAAGCGTGGGCGGCCGACGCCGTGGTGCTGGCTTCGGGCGGCTACGGCAACGTCTTCTTCTTGTCGACCAACGCGAAGGGCTGCAACGTCACCGCGACGTACCGCGCGCACAAAAAGGGCGCCGGCTTCGCGAACCCGTGCTTCACCCAAATTCACCCGACGTGCATACCGGTGTCGGGCGACTACCAGTCGAAATTGACGTTGATGAGCGAGTCGTTGCGCAACGACGGCCGGGTGTGGGTGCCCAAGAAAGCCGGCGACACCCGCCCCATTTCGCAAATACCCGAAGCCGAGCGCGACTACATTCTCGAGCGCAAGTACCCGAGCTACGGCAACTTGGCGCCCCGCGACGTCTCGAGCCGCGCCGCGAAAGAAGCATGTGACGCCGGCAAAGGCGTCGGCCCCGGTGGCCGCGGCGTGTATTTGGACTTTGGCGACGCGATCAACCGGCTCGGCGCCGACAAGATCAAAGAGCGGTACGGCAACCTCTTTGACATGTACCAGACGATCACCGGCGACAACCCGTACGAGAAGCCGATGCGCATTTACCCCGCCGTGCACTACACGATGGGCGGCCTGTGGGTTGACTACAACCTCATGTCGACCGTGCCGGGGTTGCACGTCATCGGCGAAGCGAACTTCTCTGAACACGGCGCGAACCGGCTGGGCGCTTCGGCGCTGATGCAGGGCCTCGCCGACGGGTACTTCATTTTGCCGTACACCATCGGCAACTACCTCGCGAAACAGAAGCCGCTCAAAGACGCCGGCATCACCACCGACCACCCCGAATTCAAAAAAGCGCTGGCCGACGTCGCCGCAAAACAGAGCAAGCTCTTGTCGATCAAAGGCAAGCGCAACGTCGACTCGTTTCACCGCGAGCTCGGGCTCCTCATGTGGGAAAAATGCGGCATGGCCCGCAACGAGAAGGGCCTCAAAGAGCTGCTCAAGCAGATACCCGCGTTGCGTGAAGAGTTTTGGAAGAACGTGTCGGTGCCTGGCAGCGGCGACAACTTGAACGTCTCGCTCGAAAAGGCCGGCCGCGTCGCCGACTTTCTCGAATTTGCCGAACTCATGGCGACCGACGCGCTCGACCGCGACGAGTCGTGCGGCGGGCACTTTCGCGAAGAGCACCAAGACGAAGAAGGCGAATGCGTGCGCGACGACGACAAGTACATGCACGTCAGCGTGTGGGAATACGCCGAAGGCAAGGCGCCGATTCTCAACAAAGAGCCCCTCGCGTTCGAATACGTGAAGCCTGCCAAGCGGAGCTACAAATGAGCAACGACAAGCCGATGAAGTTGAAGCTGCACGTGTGGCGACAAGCCGGCCCCAGCGCCCCCGGCTCGATGAAGGAATACGTCGCCGAGAACGTCAACCCGCACATGTCGTTTCTCGAAATGCTCGACGTGGTGAACGACAAGTTGAGCGAAAAAGGCGAAGAGCCCATCGCGTTCGACCACGACTGCCGCGAAGGCATTTGCGGCATGTGTTCGATGGTGATCAACGGAGTGCCGCACGGCGGGCACAAGGGCGTCACCACCTGCCAGTTGCACATGCGCCACTTCAACGACGGCGACGAGATCTACATCGAACCGTGGCGCGCCAAGGCGTTTCCCGTGGTGAAAGACTTGGTCGTCGACCGTTCGGCGTTCGACCGCATCATCGCCTCGGGGGGCTTCGTCGGCGTCAGCACTGGCGGTACGCCCGATGCCAACGCCACCCCCATACCGAAGCGCGACGCCGACGCGGCGTTCGATGCCGCGACCTGCATTGGCTGCGGAGCCTGCGTGGCGGCGTGCAAGAACGCGTCGGCCATGCTTTTCGTGTCGGCCAAGGTGTCGCACTTGGCGCACCTGCCGCAAGGGCAGCCCGAGCGGTACGAGCGGGTCACCAACATGGTCGCCCAGATGGAAAAAGAGGGCTTCGGCAACTGCTCGAACCTCTCGCAGTGCGAAGCGGTGTGCCCCAAAGAAATCTCGGTCAAGACCATTGCCGAGCTGAACCGCGATACCATCGTCGCGGCCATCAAGGGTCACTGAAGCCGCTTGGCGAACATCCAAAACTGGCCTTCGGGGTCGACCGCGCAATACATGCGGTCTCCCCAGGGTTGGTCGCCGGGCTCCAGCAGCACTTTCGCGCCGCAAGCCTTGGCGCGCGCGCAGTGGGCGTCGACGTCATTCACGAAGACGTAGATGCCGGCATGCAACTTGGGCAGCTGGTCGGCGCGGCGCACGAGGTTGAGCCCGCCCTCCCCCGCGTGGCCCAGCATCACCAACCCGTCGTCGTGCGCGAGTTGCGCGTGCGCCAGGCCCCCGCGCGGGTCGGCGCTTTCAAACGTGCGGCGAAAGCCGAAAGCGGTTTCGAGAAACTGGGCGGCCTTCGCCACGTCTTCGTAAAACAAGTACGGCGCGAGGCTCGGTTTCGGTGGGTGCATGCCCGAAGACATACTGCACCCCGCCACCGCGCCGAAGTGACGAGCCAGCGGCGCGCAAACCTGCTTTGAGACCCCACGCACTCTTCACCCACGGGTCGCATCATGAACAGCCGTTTCAATGCACTCCTCGCGCTCGTTGGCTTGGCGGTCTGGCCGTGGGTCATCGGTTGCGGCCAACCACACCTCGCCCCCGCTCCCGGTGCCGCCGACGACGCTGGCGAGCCGCCTGACGCCGGGGCGGGCCAAACCGCCGATGCGGGCGCTGGCGACGCAGGCGGGTACGACGCCGGCGCCTTCGACGCGGGGGCCGCGGCGGTCGACGCGGGGGCTGAGCGCTGCGTTGAACCGCCGTCAACCGACGCCGGCTTCTCGCGGCATTACGTGCGGCGGCACGGCCCCTCGCCACTCCAAGACCGGGCCTTCTTTCTCGCGACCGTGTTCGACAGCGAAGCGACGTGGCGCGCGCGCTTGAGCGCCGACCCGGTGATCGGCCCCATCGCCCGTGCCCATGAGAACGCCTTGCGCGGCGCGCCGGAGCACTGCCAGAGCGATGTCGCCTGCTACTCGGCGGCGGTGACCTGGTCGGCCGACGAAATCACCCAAGTCGCCAACGCGTTGCCTTCGGCCCTCGGCCCATGCGAGACCGCCAAGCTGGCGCGCGGGCACCTGCGGCCGTCGGGAGACTTCAGCCTGCACGACCCCGAACTCGACGGCGCCCTGGTCGGCAACGCGTGGAAAGAGACGGCCTCGGCCGCCAACCGCGCTTTCGGTTCGTACGCGGCAACGCTCGACGGCGCGACGCTGAACAAAGTCGTGTCGGCGATCATCGCGCGCCACCCCGACTCGGGGTCGATGGCGTTTTACGAGCCCCTCATTCAAGTCGCGGTGGCCGCCGCGCTCGAGCAGGGCCGCGACGAAGCGGTTCGGTACGAGCCCATCGACCAGGGTCAGAACGCAGCCGCCGTGGCCTACCTGGCGACGGTGACGTGGGCCGACTTCGCCTCGAGCGCGATCGTCGTGCCCGGGCAAGGGCCCAACGGGTCTGAGCCGCTCAACCCCATCGGCAGAGAACGCTGCGACTTGGCCAAGAAACGCTTCGACGACAAGCGCGCCCCGGTGCTCATTCTGTCGGGCGGGCACGTTCACCCTGACCGCACGGGCTACTCCGAAGCGATTGAAATGAAGAAGTATTTGATGAGCCAAGGCGTGGCCGAGCAGTTCATTCTGGTCGACCCGTACGCACGCCACACCACGACGAATTTGCGAAACGCGTCGCGGCTGCTGGCTCGCGTCGGGGCGCCGCTCGACAAGCCGGTGCTCGTCACGAGCGACATTGCGCAGAGCTTCTACATTTCGAGCCACGCCGCCGAGCTCGACGGGCGCTGCCAAAGCGACTTGGGCTACCTCCCCTATTTCGACTTGAAGAGGGTCAGCGCCAACGACTCTTCGTACCGGCCCAACCCGCAGTCGATGCAGGTCACCGCGAACGACCTGCTCGACCCGTGACCCGCGGGTCAACGAAGGTCAGTTGATGCCACTGCCGCACGAGCACGTCGAGGGGTTGCACGTCTGCCCGTTGGCGCACCCGCCGCAATCGGGTTTGCACACGCACGCGCAGGCGTTCGCGTCGGCGTTGTACGTCGCCCCGCACTTCAGCGCGGCGGTGTCACACACGCACCCGCACACCCCGCCGGTGTTCGAGAAGGTGTAGCCGACGGGGCACGACGCGCTCTGCTGGCATTCACACGTACACGACGTGGTGTTGCAGGCCTGGTACGGCGAGCACGTGCCCGCACAGTCGGGCGTGCAGACCGGTTCGCACACCAACTTGTTCGTGTCGCACACCTTGCCGACCGGCACGGCCCCTCCACAGTCGGCGGGGCACTCACACTGCTGGTTCGTCAAATTGCAGGCGAGGCGGCCCTTGCAGAAGTCGGCCTCGGTGGGGTCGTACGCTGAATCGGCCGAACACGGGGGTGGGTTGCCCCCGGGGTTGGGCGTGGTGTCGGCCCAGTACCGGTAAGACACCGCCGCGTTCACGACGGCGAGGCCGGGGCGGCAGGCGCCGAAGAGCGAAATGGTACGGTTCACGCCGCTGAAGTCGAAACCGTTCACCGTGCTGCGCGGCAGGTCGTCTTTGTTGCAGTGGGTCGGGTCTTGAACGGCGCTGAGCGCGACCTTCACCGACGCGCCAATGGGCGGCTTCTGCATGCGGTAACCCGCCGAAGAAATGGTCGAATTGACAATGGCGTTGATCGCGGCGGCGATCGACGCGCCGTCGTTGATTGCACCGCGCACGCCTCCCGTCGCGGTCATCACCTGCGCATGGCGTTGGGGGTTCGCCTGGTACTCGTTGTTGCACTTCTGGCCAACCGGGCAAACGATGCCGTGCACCGGCACGAGCGTGCCAAGCTTGTTCTTGGGCCCGCTGCCGCTGGCGGTAAAGAACGTGACGAAATGGTCGACCGGTTCGTAGAGCTGAAACACGCCACCGTCGGGCAGGTCAGGCGACTCGGTCTCGTCGTAGAGAATGGTCTGGTCGTCGGCGTCGCCCAACAGCACCACCACGAGTTGGGCATCGGGGCGTATTTTGTTGGCCACCACGGGGGTGACGCCGGGAGTGATGTCGTCGACGGCGCGGCGTGCCGACCCGAGCGAGCCTTCGGCGCCCGCGCCGCACAAGCCGACCCACTTGCCGGGCGCACCGCGACACGGGTTGCCCTGGTCGCACTGCACGTTGTTCAATTTGCAGTTGGGGTCGACCGTGAGCCACGACTGAAACGTGGCGATGTTCGTGGTGAACCCACGCAGCGTCACCGCGTTCGGAGTGAGCGCAGGAAACAGGTACGACGTCGTGACCAACCCCAACCGCGCGTCGAGGGTGCTGTTCGACAGCGCAGTGGCCATGGCGTTGCCGGCGTTGGCGAGCGCCTGCTGTGACCCCGCCATCGAGCAGCTGTCGTCGACGACGAACAAGAAGTCGACCTTGCCGGTCGCCGGTTTGAAGGTCTCGCACTGGTACGCTTTGGCGTCGCCGAATTGGGCCACGGCCGAGCCGCCGGCGGTGTCGGTCATGACGAAGGTGGGCGTGCCAGAAAAGCGCGACAACGGAGTCAACGCGACGATCACGACGACCGCCGAATCGGTGCGGTGCAGGTATTCGACCTGCAGTTTGAACGGCCCGCTGGCACCTCCGCTGCCCACGAGCGCGCCGGCCCCGCTGCCGACCATGGCCGTCGCCAGCGCGTTGGCTCGGGTCTTCACGTCGACCGTGCCCGCCATGTCGTAAAAGGCCTGGAGCGCGGAGACCGTGTCCCACGAGGTGAAGGGTTGGGTCGTGGGGTTCGTGAGCGAGCCGATGTTCGAGAGCTGCGCGCGCAGGGCCGTTTCGTCAGCCGTGGGCGTGGTGGCTCCGCCGGGGGCGACCTGGCGCCAAGCCACGAAGGCGACGTCGTTGACCGCGTCGTAACCGATGAGGCCGCGGGTTTGCCCCCCGACGACCATGGGCTTCACGTCGGTAAAGCTCGCGGGCAGGCCCAGTTGAATGTCGGGCGCGCCTTCGGCGGTGAAAGACACGGGCTTCAAGTTCGCGGCGGTGCACACCTTGCCCGCGGGGCCCATGCCGTCACTCGGGTTGTTGGGGTCGAGCTCTCCGGGGTCGACCCGGCCGTTTTGGTTCGTGTCTTCGGCCCCGTCGTCAATGCCGTCACCGTCGGAGTCGCGATTGGTGGGGTCGGTCTTCTTGCCGGGGTCGGCGTCGACGAGAATGGGGCCACAGCGGGCCAGGTCGGGCACCACGGTGTTGCCCAATTCGACGCCGTCAGAAATGCCGTCGCCGTCGGTGTCGCGGCGGCGTGGGTCGGTCTCTCCCGAGTCGATGACGCCGTTCGCGTTGAGGTCTTCACCCAGCCACGACATGACGCTCGGCCCGTCGCTGAGGCCGTCACAGTCGGTGTCGACCGCCAGGGGGTTCGTCTCGCCCGCTTCGAAGTGGCCGTTCTTGTTGGCGTCTTCTTGGCCGTCGGTGAGGCCGTCAGAATCGGTGTCGGCTTTGAGCGGGTCGGTCTCGCCGGGGTCGACCTTGCCATTCTGGTTCTGGTCTTCGAGACGGTTGACCAGGCCGTCACCGTCAGAATCGGGGTTGTTGGCGGGGCCACAGTCGCCTGCGGTGAGCGGGCTGGTTTCGCCGGGGTCGACCGTGCCGTTTTGGTTGAGGTCTTCGGCGCTGTCGAGGCACGAGTCGCCGTCGGTGTCGGCTTTGGTGGGGTCGGTCTTCGTCACCCGCAGCTCGACCGCGTCGTTGATGAAGTCGCCGTCGGTGTCTTTGCGCAGCGGGTTCGTTTCGCCGGGGTCGACGGCGCCGTTGCGGTTGGCGTCTTCTTGCCCGTCGGTCAGGGCGTCGAAGTCGGAGTCGGGCGCGGTGGCGTCGGTTTCGGTCGGGTCGGCTCGCCCGTTGTGATTCACGTCTTCGTTGCCGTCGCGCAGGCCGTCTCCGTCGCTGTCGACCCGGGTTGGGTTGGTGCGCGAAAGCGGGTCGGCGTCGGCGACAAAGGAGCACTTCGGGTCGACCGAAGACAGCTTGCCCGCTTCGAGCCCGTCGACCAGCCCGTCGCCGTCGGTGTCGGGGTTCAGGGGGTCGGTGCGCTTGCTGCCGGGGTAGACGTTGCCGAACTCTTCAGCATCGGTCAGGCCGTCGCAGTCGGTGTCTTTGAACGGGTTGTTGAGGTCGTTCGGGTCGACCGGCGGGCCGGCGTCATAGTCGTAGTAGTTGCCGTCGAAGACCCGGTCGTCGGGAGGGCCTGCGTCGTACGCGACGGCGGCGTCTTTCGAAGCCGAAACGGGTGGCACCCCGCACTCACAGGCCGAGAGCGCAACCCACGCCATGACCCAGCCGACCAGCAGTCGAGGTACATTCATCGCCCGCGAATTCTACACGGCGGGGCCATGCAGTGAGCGTCAGTCGCCCGATTTCGGCTCGGCCTTCGGTTCGAGCACGACAAAGTACGAAAACGGCCCGATGCGAGACACCTCATTCGGGTGGGTGCAGGTGCCATAACCCGCCGCCGGCTTTCCGGTCGCATGGGTACCGGCAAAGCCGAGCCGTTCGAGGCGAGCCGGCAATCGCTGGGCCACTTCGAGGTACGAGTCGAGCTGCGCGGCGTCAGCGATGACGGTGACGCATTTTTGGGGCGCACCCTCTTGGGCGGCAGCCAACCCTTGCTCTTGGGCCGCGTGAATGACCGCGTCAGCCGTGTCGGTCACTTGCTTGGCCTTCGCTTCGGGCGCCGAGTCGCACAAAGCCTTCATCACTTTGATTTTGCAAGCCATTTTGATGTTGGCCGGAGTCAGACGGAGATACGGTGGGTGGGGTCATGCGCGCCGTCAGTCGACTCCCCCCGGTACCTGCGGTGTTGCTCGGCGTCGTCAGCGTGCAAGTCGGAGCAGCGATCGCCAAAGACCTCTTCCCCGCGTTGGGTGCGGTCGGCACCGCGTCGGTGCGCGTTTCGCTGTCGGCGCTGATGCTGCTGTTGCTCTTTCGCCCGCCGCTTCACCGTTTCACGCCCGCGCAGTGGCGGGCCGTTGCACCGTACGGCGTGGTGCTGGGGAGCATGAACGGCGTCTTCTATTTGTCGCTGGAGCGCATACCCCTCGGCTTGGCGGTGACGCTCGAGTTTCTGGGGCCGCTCGCGGTGGCGGTGGCCGGCGGGCGTCGATTGGTCGACTTTCTGTGGGTGGCGTTGGCGGGCGTCGGCATCGCCCTGCTCGCCCCGTGGCAGCCGCAGGCCTCCGGCGCGCTCGACCCGGTCGGGGTCGGCCTCGCGCTTCTCGCCGGAGGCTGTTGGGCCGCGTACATCGTGTTGGGCGGTCGCCTGGGCAAACACTTCAGCGACGGCCACGGCGTCGCCACCGGCATGCTCTTCGCGGCGTTGACCGTGCTGCCCTTCGGCCTGGCCCAAGGCCTCGTCGGTCGGCTCTCGCCCAGCCTGCTCGGGGCGGGGGTGGGCGTGGCATTGCTCTCGAGCGCGGTGCCGTACACGCTCGAAATGGTCGCCCTGCGCGCGCTCCCCAGCCACACCTTCAGCATTTTGATGAGCCTCGAGCCGGCCGTCGCCGCGCTCGCGGGGTTGCTGTTTCTGCGAGAACACCTGTCGCTTGGGCAGTGGTGCGCGGTGGCCATGGTCAGCGCCGCTTCAGCGGGAGCCACCCTCGCCCGCCACGCCAAACCGGTGGCCGACGTCTGAACACTGGGCAGACCTCAGTGTCTGCGGTCGCGGGCTCGGTTCACGAAGGTCTTGTAGAGCCCGAAATGCGGCGGCACGGTGTCGATCATCAGCTCAGGGTGCCACTGCACGCCAACGACGAAGCCTTCTCGCGCTTCGATGCCTTCGACGACCCCGTCGGGAGACGTGGCCGAGACCAAGAGCCCCTGCCCGACTTGGTTCACCGCTTGGTGGTGGGTTGAATTCACCATGAGCTGACCTTTGCCAACGCAGTCGGCCAGCACGGTGCCGTCTCTGACGTCGACGGGGTGCTGGGGGTGGGTGCGATCGTGCGACTGCTCGTGGGGCCGCGAGTTGGGTACCTCTCGGCCGATGTCTTGGTACAGCGAGCCCTTGAAGGCGACGTTGAGCAGCTGCATGCCGCCGCACACGCCGAGCACCGGCATGCGCCTCGACAGCGCGCCCTTGAGCACGAGCATCTCGAACTGGGTTCGACCTGGCTTGAGCGCGCCCAAACCTTCGCGCGCCGCTTCACCGTACGCCTCGGGAGGAATGTCGAAGGCGCCTCCGGTCAGCAACACCCCCGACACGCGGTCGAGGTAGCCGTCAACGACCTGCTTGTCTTCGGAGTACGGCAACACGAAAGGCAGCCCACCCGCCCGCAAGACGGCTTCGGCGTAGGCCACTTTCACTTCGTACTTGAGCAGCGGCGAGTCGGCCGTCGGCACCGTCACGTCGGGGGTGATGCCAATGCTCGGGCGGCGGGCGTGGCCGTGAAACTTCATGACGCCCTCCAGAATGCCTGCTGAAGCGCCTTCGCGCGAGCGGCGATGTCGTCAGCCAAGAGCAGGTCTCCCGCGACCGCCGCCGCGTGGGCACCGGCCCGAGCCACGGCGCCAATGGTGTCGAGGGTGATGCCGGCAATGCCCACCACCGGCAGGGGGCTCTGGTGGGCGATGCGGCCGAACGCCTCCAACCCCAGCGGGGGGGCGTCGACCGTTTTGGTGCGAGTCTCGAAAATGGGGCCCAAGCCGACATGATCGGCCCCGAGACGCGCTGCCGTCAAAATATCGTTCACATTTCGAGTGGTTACGCCGACATATTTCTCGGGCCCCAGGAGGCGGCGAGCGGCGTCGGGCGGCAAGTCGTCTGCTCCGACGTGAACGCCGTCGGCCCCGGCCACCAGGGCCCAGTCGACCCGGTCGTTCACCAACACCACCGCCTCGGGGGCGACCTGCCGGCGCATGGCCAACACCGCGACAATCGTCTCGAGCGCCTGACGATCGGTCAGGTGCTTGAGGCGCAGCTGTACCACCAAGGCCCCCCCTTCGAGGGCCAAACGGGCTTTGTCGAGTGGGGAGAGCGCCGAATGCACCTGGTCGTCGATCAGAGCGTAAAGACCGCCTGGCAGCTTGTTCGGCATGGGGAGGTTGCTATACAGCGGCGCGAACGCTGCTTTGAAGCGCGGAAGACCGCGTTTCACCATTCAGTCAGTCTTAGGAGAAGGCCATGTCAGACATCGACCCGAAGTACCTCGATAAGCGCACCCATGAGCGCTACGTGAAGCTGGGCTTGCTCGACGAAAAGGCGCTCGAAAAGCACATCAAAGCGCTGCCCGACGTGTCAGAAAAAGGCATGGCCATCGAAACCATTGCCGACCACTTCGATGACCCGGTCGACGTCGACGAAGTCGGCCAGGAGTAAGTCGCCGTGGGTGAACACCGCGGAGACACGTTCGTGATGGGCGCCGCCGACGCGTCGCCCACCGGTGGCATCTCATTCGGTACGTTCATTTTGGGGCTCGCGTCGACCACGCTCATTCACCTGGGCGAGGCGCCGAACCCCGACACGAACAAGAGCGGCGTCAACCTCGACCTCGCCCGCCAGACGCTCGACCTGCTCGACCTGATGCGGGCGAAAACGAAGGGCAACCTCACGGCCGAAGAAGAGCAGCTCTTCGCGTCGCTTTTGACCGACTTGCGGTTGCGCTTCGTCGAGAAGAGCAAGAAGTGAACGCCGCGAAGTCGACGCTCCCGCGCGCGTTGCGCGTGGCGATGGTGGTCGCCATCACCGTGAGCGTCATTGAAGTGAGCCAGGCGGCCAACGAGCTCGCGGTGGTGATGAGCGCCAACGAGCTCGAAATGCCCGATGCCGCCGTGCCCGAAATGCTGTCAGACGCCGAGCGCGCCGCCGCCCGCGCGGCCAACCTCGCCGCCTTCACCGTCGCCAAGAGCACGATGCAGACCATGAGCGGCTCGCGGTCGTTCATTCTTCTCGCCCTGACCGGCTGTGCGTCGATGGTGTTTTTCAGCTCATTGCGCCTGCGCTGGCCCGTGGGTGCTTCGCGCTCGGCGAGTGCCCGCCGCATGGGCGCGGCCGCCTATGCCACCGCGGTCTTTCGCACGCTCGACGGCGCTCAGAGCCTCGTGATCGCGCGGCGCTCGGCCGAAGCCGCGGCGAAGGCGATCGAGGCCCTGGCGTCGACCCCGCAGCTGCCCGCGGGTTTGATCGCCGCCATACCCACGGCGATGAACGTCATGCTCACCGGTTTCATGGTGACCGTGCTGCTGGTGCTGGGTCACTACTTTCGCAGCGACCGGGTACAGACCACGTTCATCGCACTCGACGGGCCCGAACCCGAACCTGACGACGAGTAGGTTTTTTCGCTGGTACGCGCTTCGGCGCCGGAGCGGGCGCCCGTTCGTCAACGATTCTCAAGGTTGGTGTTGGGCGTGGTGTTGAAAAGTTCGTGTCGCCGAAGCCGGCGGATCGACTCGGGGAACACTTGCCACAGCGGTGTTGGCGCGTGGGTGCCCTTCAAGTCGATCAGCGCAGTTGCCTGCCTCGGTATGCGAATGAGTTCTTCACGCGCGACTCCCAACACGCGCGCCAAGTGACCCAAGGGCCACTTTGCTTTGAGCCGCTCGAACGCGAAGTCGTCGTCTTCGTCGTCGGGCATTTCGGCGTCGACGTAGCGCAGCAACTCGCCGCCGACGCAATGGCCATTGCCATAGCTGGTGACCTGTTCGAGTTCGTCGGGGTCGAACGCGTAGGCGTGCATGGTGACGCCGAGGTGCTCAGACAACCGTCGCGCGAGCGCGTGGTGCTTCATGTACCAGCGGGCCCCCGGCCGGCCGTAGGTGAACGGGGCGTCCCAGGCGAAGCGGAGCAGCCGGGGCCCACCCAGCATGGTCACCTGCAGCCCGACGTCGTCACACGATTGCCCGTCTTCTTCGAGCGCCCCACGGGCCAGTTGATGCAGCCAGGCCACGTCGACGTCTTCGTACAGGCATAAGTACCCGCCATGCGCTTCCACGAAACACCCCCCAAGGCCTGGGCTTTCGACACCGACGGCGTCGCCCGACTTTGCGCGGCCGCACGTACCTTGTTCAACCCCGTTTCACCAAGTGAAAACCGTCGACATTTCATTGCGTTGTGACGCATCGCAACAGTGCGGTGTCGCGCAAGCGTTGCATTTCACTGCCGGTGTTTTGGCTGGCCTCGCAAATGCTTTCGCTCGCCTTGCGCCCCGTCGATCGGCGCTTAGCTTGCCTGCATGCGAATCGAAAAATTCACGCTGAAGGCGCAAGAGGCGATTCAAGAAGGTCAAACGCTCGCGCGACGCGCGAATCACCCGAACTTCGAACCCGAACATTTGCTCAAGGCGCTGCTCGCCCAGAATGACGGCGTCGTCGTGCCGATGCTGCAGAAAATTGGCGCCGACGTTCGGCTCGTCACGCAGCGGGTCGACGAAGCACTCGCCCGCTTTTCAACCGTTCAAGGCGGTGCGTCTTCGGTGTCGAACCGCTTGATGCAGGTGCTCGACAAGGCCGAAGACGAAGCCAAAGCCGCGAAAGACGAGTTCACGTCGTCAGAACACATTTTGCTGGCCCTCGCCGCAGACAAGGGCACCGCGGGTGAGCTGCTCAAGTCGTCGGGCGTCAGCAAAGAACGCGTCGCGTCGGCGATTCGCGACCTGCGCGGTTCGGGGCGAGTGACGAGCCAAGACGCCGAAGGCACGTACCGCGCGCTCGAAAAGTACGGCCGAGACCTGACCGAAATTGCCCGCACCGGCAAGCTCGACCCCGTGATCGGCCGCGACGAAGAAATTCGGCGCACGATTCAGGTGCTGTCGCGGCGGAGCAAGAACAACCCGGTGCTGATCGGCGAGCCGGGCGTCGGCAAGACGGCCATCGCCGAGGGGCTGGCGCGGCGAATCGTCGACGGAGACGTGCCCGAGAGCCTCAAGCGCAAGCGGCTGATCGCGCTCGACCTGGCGTCGATGGTGGCGGGCGCCAAGTTTCGGGGCGAATTCGAAGAACGGCTCAAGGCGGTGCTCAAAGAAATCGTCGCGTCGAACGGTGAAATCATCGTCTTCATCGACGAAATGCACACCCTGGTCGGCGCCGGCAAAGGCGAAGGGTCGATGGACGCGGGCAACATGCTCAAGCCCGCATTGGCCCGAGGCGAGCTGCACTGCATCGGCGCGACGACGCTCGACGAGTACCGCAAGCACATTGAAAAAGACGCCGCGCTCGAGCGACGGTTTCAGCCGGTGATGGTCGGCGAGCCGTCGGTGCACGACACCATTTCGATTTTGCGGGGCCTCAAAGAACGCTACGAAGTGCACCACGGCGTGCGCATTCAAGACTCGGCGTTGGTGGCCGCGGCGACGCTCAGCCACCGCTACATCGCCGACCGGTTCTTGCCCGACAAGGCCATTGACCTGGTCGACGAAGCGGCGTCGCGGCTGCGCATCGAAATCGACTCCATGCCGACCGAGGTCGACGACGTTCGGCGGCGCATGATGCAGCTCGAAATCGAACGCGAGGGGTTGCGCAAAGAAACCGACGTGCATTCGCGCGAACGGCTCACGAAGCTCGACAAAGAAATCGCCGAGCTGAACGAGCAATTCACCGGCCTCAAAGCCCACTGGGAAGCCGAAAAGTCGGCCATTGCGCTCATTCGGTCGATCAAAGAGCGCATCGAACTGGCGAAGAACGACCAGGTCGCCGCCGAGCGCCGCAGCGACCTCAACAAAGCCGCCGAAATCAAGTTCGGCGTGTTGCCGTCGCTCGAGAAAGAGCTGACCCAGCTCAACGGCCGCTTGATGGAGCTGCAGAAGAAGCAAAAGTTCCTCAAAGAAGAGGTCGACAGTGAAGACATCGCCGAGGTCGTGGGGAAGTGGACCGGCATACCCGTGGCTCGGCTGCTCGAAGGCGAAGTGCAAAAGCTGGTGAAAATGGAGGAACGCCTGGCGCTTCGGGTCATCGGCCAGAAAGACGCCATTGTCGCGGTGTCGAACGCGGTGCGCCGCGCACGCTCGGGCTTGCAAGACCCGAATCGGCCGATCGGTTCGTTCATTTTCTTGGGCCCGACCGGCGTCGGCAAAACCGAAACGGCCAAGGCGCTCGCCGAGTTCTTGTTCGACTCCGACCAGGCCATCGTTCGCATCGACATGAGCGAGTACATGGAGAAGCACTCGGTTTCTCGGCTGATCGGCGCGCCCCCGGGCTACGTGGGGTACGACGAGGGCGGCCAGCTCACCGAAGCCGTTCGCCGGCGGCCCTATTCGGTCGTGTTGTTCGACGAAATTGAAAAAGCCCACACCGACGTCTTCAACGTGTTGCTGCAAATTCTCGACGAGGGCCGACTGACCGACGGCCAGGGCCGCACCGTCGACTTCAAGAACGTGGTGCTGATCATGACCTCGAACTTGGGCTCGCACGTCATTCAAGAAAAGCTGGCCAACGGCGGCACGCTCGACCGGGCGGCCCGAAACGAAGTGTTCGACCAAGTCAAAGCGCACTTTCGCCCCGAGTTCTTGAACCGGGTCGACGAGCTGGTGATCTTCGAGTCGCTCAAGCAAGAAGACATTGCGCACGTGGTCGATTTGCAACTCGCGCGGCTCAAGGTGCTGCTGACCGAAAAGCGCATCACCCTGAACCTGGCCGAGTCGGGCCGAGCCTTCTTGGCTCGCGAAGGGTACGACCCGGTGTACGGGGCGCGGCCGCTCAAGCGCGCCATTCAGAAGTACCTGCAAGACCCGCTGGCCATGAAAATTCTCGGCGGTGAATTCGTACCGGGTGACGCGGTGACCGCCGAGGCCGCTGCAGACGGGCTCAAGCTGTCGGTCGCTCCGCGGGCCTGAAGCGAACGGCTTTACCGTTCTTCACGAGGCGCACCCTTGCAATCGGGTGCGCCTTCGTGCGTTGAAACGGCCATGCCCGTGACACTCTTGCTCGCCCTGCTGGCGACCGACCCCGACCCCGACTTGCTGGCCCGCCTCGAGGCCCACGCCGAGCGGCTCGGCGAGCTCGAACACCGTGACGGCGACCTCTCCATTTCGGTGAAGACCAGCGAGCTCGACAGCGACGGCAAGGTCACCCATTCGAAGGAAATGGAAATGGTCGTGCGCACGCGCGACGGCCATTCGTCGACCGAGCTCAAGAAGATGCTCGACGACGGCGCCGACGTGACCGAGGCCCACCGGGGTGACCTCGAAGGCACCGCGAACAAGAAACCGAAACGAGAAGAGAAACACCAGACCATGGCCGAAATGTCGCCCTTCTCGAAGCAGTCGAAAGGGCAATACACCTTCGCCCTGTTGCCTCCACCCGAAGGGCGGCCGGGCTTCGTGCGAATCGGTTTCTCTCCCAAGGGAGACAAGTCACCCGAGGTGATGATCGGCGACGCGTTGGTCGACGCCGAAAAGGGCGAAGTCGTGCACCTGTGGCTGCGGCCTTCGAAGACGCCCATGTTCGTCGACCACCTGTTCTTCGAAGCCGACTTCGACGACCCCACCACCGCGGGCCGGGGGCTGTCGAAGCTGCGGGTCAAAGGCGACGGGGGCTTCGCCTTCATTCACAAGCGCTTCGATTCGGTTTCGACCTTTCACCGAGACTCGGTCGCCAAGCCGTAGCGGGTCATTCGGCCTTGGGCGGCCCCCCCGGAGGGGCACTCGCGTCGGGCGGTGATGGCGTCTGGTTGGCGAACGCCTGGTATTCGGCCCGCTGGCCGGCGCTGAGCGCCTTCGACGCGGCCTGCGCCTTGGCGAAGGCGGCCGCTCCCCGGGTCACGGCGAAAAACGACAGCGCCCCACCCGCCAGCAAGAACGCCACTCGGGCAACGGCTTCGGCCAAGTCGATGACGAGCCACTCGGCCCCAAAGGCGGCCAACGTCAACAGCACGTCGAAGACGAGGCCCGTGCCACCCGCCACCACCGTGAAGCGGGTCGGGCTGACGTCGAGAAACCGGCCGGTGAGCCAGCCGGTCAACGGCAAGAACACCAGTACCCACACCGACTGAATGCTGACCGTCGTGAGCAAAATGACGGCGTCGGAGGTAACTTCGCGCAGCGGGCCCGACACCCACGCGGCCAACCACGCCGTGGCCAGGGTGCCGGCGACGAATGCCACGAAACCGGCCCCGATGACCAACGTGGTGCGTCGGGTGGCGTGTTCGGCGCGGGCCAGGGCGGTCGGCCGGCGCTCACTCATCATCGTCTCCGGCACGCGGGCCGACACCGTAAAAGACCTCGTCGAGGCACAACCCGTGCGCGGGAGCGGTCGGGCCGGCGTGGGTTCGGTCTTTGCCTTCGAGCACGTCTTTGAGCCACGACGCGGGGTGCTTGCTCTTGCCCACGTCGACCAAGCTGCCGACGATGTTGCGCACCATGTGTTTCAAAAACGCGGTGCCCTCGAGGGTGACGACGATTTCGCCGCCCACCGCGCCGCTCAAGTCGGCGCGCCAAATTTCGCGCTGGGCGTGCGCGGCCTGGCAGTCGGCCGCGCGAAACGCCGAAAAGTCATGGGTACCCAGGAGGCACGTCGCGGCCTCGGCCATGGCGCGAAACTGGAGCGGCAAGAAAATCTCCCAGTGGGTCAGGCGCAGCAACGGCGAGCGGTTGCGGTGGTTGCTGATGCGGTAGCGGTACCGCTTGCCCTTCGACCAACGACGCGGGTCGAACGCGGGGTCGACTTCTTCGGCGCTCACCACGGCAATGTCGTCGGGCAGCAAGCCGTTGAGCCCCATTCGGTAGGCCTTGAGCGGCAAGTTCACCGGCGAATCGAAAGCGACCACCTGCCCGCGCGCGTGCACCCCCGAGTCGGTGCGGCCCGCCGCGACCACGTTGATGGGCTCTCCCGTCAGCTCGAAGAGGGCGCGTTGGAGCCGCCCCTGAATGGAGGGCCCGTTGGGCTGAATCTGCCACCCGACGTAGTTTGTACCGTCGTACTCGAGCACCAGCTTGAAACGCGCCATCTCCCCACCCTGTGTAGTCGATGTAATGCCCGAGAAACACTGGCGATTTCAAACATGCGTTTGACCGAGCCTGCTGGCCGCGTCACCGCACCACCTGAATGGAACTGAAGGCCGAAATCGGTTGTCATGCAGGGCTCCAATGCCTCCAGACGTCTTTCTCATGCTGGCCTCGAGTGGCATCACGCTGGTGGCGTCGCTGATGTTCTTCGTCAGCGAAGACGCGGCCCCGGTGGCCCCGCGGGTCGACCCGAAGAACCACGTGAACTTTTGCCTGCCCCCGAGGCGGCTGCGGTTGCAACCCCAGCCTCCCCCGCTGCCCCGGCCGTTGACGCCGTGGTGTGAGGTGAACTTCACCGAGACGTCGGTCATGACGTTGAAACCGTCGGCCACGGGCGAAGACTGGGAGCTGACGCTCGACGTGGTGCCCCTGCCCGATGCTCCGGCGATTCAAGTCGAGGCCGGGGCGCCGAACACCGCGGTGCATGACCTGCGGTGGTTTGGCCGCGCCGGGGTGCCCAAGGCCGTACGCCGCACGTGGCGGCAGAAGCCCGGGCGCGCGTAGGCCAACCCCACCCGCCGCACTGGCTATGGCCGGGGGTCACCGTCACGAAGCCAACCGATGAAGGCGGCGCACTTCGACTTGGCCACCAACCGCGTGGTGGTGGCCCCGAAGTTCCACCGCACACCGTGTTTCTTGGCGGCCCGCACGAGCACCTTGGGCAACTGGCCTGCGTCGGCACAGCGCAGCGGCTCGCTCGACTCGCTGAACGTCGTTCGACTCATGGTTGCTGAGACGACCGAGACGGCGAGCTCGGCTTCTCGAGGCGCGTCAGAATCGAGCTCGATTTCGGCGAACGGACGGCGGCGAGTGCCCTGGCCGCGGGGGTCACCTTCGGCCGGTATGCGGAGCCACGCGCGCGCCCGGCCGCCCTGGTCGAACCCGAAGCGTCGCCCCAGGGCGGCGACGGTCGAACCTTCGCGCAACTGCGAGCGGGCGGCGCCAGCGGCCAAGAACAACGGCTCGGTGGCTGGGTGGGCGTCTCGCTTCACGGCTTCGAGTTGCTGGAGCCGGCCGCGGTCGCGCCGGGCCCGCTCGAAGTGCGGCAAGAGCGCGTCGACCGACTCCGGCGAGCCGTCGATGACGAGCAACCACAACAGGTTCTTCATGACCCACGGGCTGCCGACGGCCGCGGCTTGCCACGCCGCGAGCGCGCGCGGGTCACCGGCAATGGCTTTGAGTTTCGCGACTTTCTTCTTGTCGGCGCCTTCGTAGGCGTTGAGCCCGTCGAGGCCCTTCATGGCGGCGCGCCAGCTCTTCTCGAGTCTGGTCACCGAGGAGTCGTCGACCATGGCGTTGATGAAGATGGCCGCGGGTGCGAAATGGCTTTGGGTGTTGACGAAGACCGAAGACGCGCGCCGCTTGGCGAGTTCTTGGTCGAGCGAGACGAGCATCGACCGAATGGCGGGCGCTTTGAAGGGCAGCGCCCAGTGCGAGAACTTCCACCACATGGGGCCGCCTTCGGTGAGCAGCCGAAACGCGGTGCGCAGGTCGTAGTCGAATTGGTAGGTGGCCATGGCCCAGGCTCACTGTCTCGAGCGCGCGGCCTCGAGCAGACTCTTGGCGACTTCGTGGGCGGGCGCGGGCCGGCGGGTCACCGGCACGAGGCTCTTGTGCTCGGGGCTCCACGGCGGTGGAGTGAGCATCAAACCTTGGTCGAAGGTGAGGCGCGACAAGTCGAGGCGCCAGTCGGGCCAGGTGAACACGTCGTAGAACGCGCTGACGGCGGCGGGCTCGGTGATGAGCCAGTGGAGCCACGCCGAGTGCCCGAGGCCCAGCGCTTCCCACGTCAGTGAATCGGGGGCGAAGTAATGAACGCTGCCGTCGGCTTTGCCGAACGCGCCGCCGTCGAGCGCGAAGACCCCGCCGAACGCGTCGAAGCCCACGCGCACCATGCCGCGGTCAATGGGCATGACGTCGGTGGGTCGGCCGTTCCAACTCTTGAGTGACGACTTCACTTCGGGCGTGCCTCCGCCGAGCACTCGCACCCGAGCGTCAATGACGAGGCCGCCACACTCGTAAGCCAAGGCGCCGAGCATGGTCTTGGTCGACGCCTGAACGTGCAGCAGCGCCTCGTCGGCCGATTTCGGGTCTCGTTCGACGAGCACGACGTCAGACACGCCGGTCGACAGCCAGCGTTCGACCAAGGGCCAAGCCGGGTCGACGCGGTCGATCAGCGATTCGAGCGATTCCATCTTTGGTTCTTAGGGCTTGGGTATGACGGGCAGCAGCGACTTCAAGTCACCGTCGGTGAAGTAGATGCCGGCACCGAAGAAGAAGTCACGGCCGCTGATGAGTCGGTTGGTCAGGGTGTCGCGGTTGGGCGCGTTGAGCAAGTCGTCTCCGCCAACGTTCACGTACACGTGCTGAAACGGGGTGAAGCGCAGCGTGGCGCGCAACCGAGGCCAGGTGAGCGCCTCGATCGAGAAGTTGAAAGTGTCGACCTTCAAGACGAGGGCGTCTTCGAGCCAGCGCGAGAGGTAGAAGAACTTGATCGGCATGCTGAAGTCGACGCCGAGGCCACCGGTCGATTCGATGATGCCGAAGCGCAGGGTCACGAACGAATAGCGCTTGGCGAACTGGGCGCTGAACATCAGCGCCTCCTTGGTCACGGGCTGTTTCTGCACGACCCGATACCCCCCGGTGGGCGGGTTTCTCTGCACGTACACCGTTTCGACCGACCCGCGCGGGTCGTCGACCGCTTCGATGAGGTAGTACTTGTCGGGCTTGGGGGTCAGCCGCAACGACAAGGTGTTCTTGGCCGAACTCTGGTTCACCAAATAGTCGCTGCGAATGCCGACTTCGAGCTCGACGCCGGTCAGCTTGTTGGCGAAGTCAGAAATGTCGTCGACGGTTTCCGACAGTTTTTGCCCGAGGCGGTCGTTGGCGACGAGGGTGCCCAACGCGCCCTTGCCGTCTTTCACGTCTTTGGTGATTTCTTCGACGTTGGCGAGCGACCGGTCGAGCTTGGCGAGGGTGTCTTTCACGCTCGACACGCCGCCGGCCACTTCGTTTTCATTTTCGCCGACGACCTTCTTCACCGTGGCGATGACGTCGCGCACGTCTTTCGAAATGGTGTCGATGTTGGTGACGATGTCTTGAATCGACTGTTGTTGGCCCGAGGTGAGCTTGCGAACGTCTCCCGACACGGCTTCGACGTTGCGCAAAATGGCGTCGAGGCGTTCGGCGCTGGTGCGCACGGTGGCGTCGACGGCCTGGGTCAGCTTCACGAGGTTGTCGACGATCGACTCGAGCGACCCCTGCCCCTTGTCGCCTCCGAGCACGGCCCTGAGCGCGCCGGTGACTTGCTGAATGTCGGCGGTGATGGTCGACAGCGAATTGAAGATCTGTTCCATGCCCTGGGCGTCGATGACGCGTTTGATTTCACCGCCGTTTTGAATGAGCGGTTGGTCTTCGGTGCCAGGGGTGAGGTCGAGCATGTAGTCGCCGAGCAACGACTCACTGCGTTTGCTGAGCGTGGCGTTTTCACGCAAGCCAATGTCTTTGCGAATGCGCAGGCTGACTTTGGCTTTCATGCCGACGAGGGTGATGTCGCCGACCTCTCCGACGGGTATGCCGGCGATCTGCACGCGCGACTTTTTGCCGAGGCCCGAAGCGTCGCGAAAGAGTGCCGACACGACGATCGACTCGTCTTCTTTCATGCCCCCCTTCTTCACGAAGGTCAGAAAGCCAAAAAGAATGACGAGGGCCAACAACACGAGCAGCCCAACGCGGAACGGCGTGAGAACCTTCTTCACGGGGCCAACCCTTTTGAAACCGACGGTGTCACGCTCAGTTTTTCCCGAACCAGGTTTGGAGGAACAGTTTCACACCGGGGTGTTGTGAGTGGCGCAGCTTTTCTGGGCCACCTTGGTCGACGATGAGACCTTGATACAAGAACGCAATGTTGTCGGCGACCTTGAACGCGCTGGCGATGTCGTGGCTGATGACGACCGACGTCACCCCGAGCTGCTTTTTCGCGTCGAGAATCATTTCGTCGACGTAGTCGGTGGTGATGGGGTCAAGGCCGGTCGTGGGCTCGTCGTAGAGCACGATTTTCGGGTCGAGCACGATCGCGCGGGCCAAGCCGACGCGCTTGCGCATGCCGCCCGACAAGTCGGCCGGGTACTTCTCTTCGACGTTCTTGAGCCCGACAATCGACAGTTTTTGTCGAACGATTTCGCGCACTTCGTCTTCTCTGACGTGTTTGCGGTGCTCGCGCAACGGAAACGAGACGTTCTCGTACACGGTCATCGAATCGAACAGGGCGGCGGCTTGAAAGACCATGCCGAACTTTCGGCGCACCTGCTCGAGCCCGTCGGCCCCGAGCGGCACGATGTCTTCTCCGTCGACGATGACTTGGCCCGAGTCGGGCTTGAGCAAGCCGATCATGTGCTTCATGAGCACGGTCTTGCCGCTGCCCGAGCCCCCCAAAATGACCAACGTGCTGCCGGCGGGCTTTCTCGAGGTTGATGCCGGTGAGCACCTTCGCCGCGCCAAACGACTTGTGGAGGTCTACGATTTGAATGATGGGCGCCGCGTCGGTCACGGCGTTGAGGCGCTCGGTGCGGGGTTCGTTCAAAGTCAAAGTCGAGCGCCTTTGAAGGTCAGTGAAGAATCACGCCGACCAGGTAGTCGAGCATGAAAATACCGAGGGCCGAAAGCACCATGGCCTGGGTGGTGGCTTGGCCGACGCCTTTGGCACCGCCGTGGGCGTAGTAGCCCTTGAAGCAAGCGACGAGGGCCACGAAGAGCCCGAACACGGCCCCTTTGATGAGCCCTTCGACAATGTCTTCGGGGTCGAGCCACTGCTGGGTGCGGGCGATGAACGAGCCCGCCGACAGGCCTTTCACGGTGACCGACACGAAGTAGCCGCCCGACAAGCCCGTGAGGTCGAACACGAGCGTCAACAACGGCACCATGATGAGCCCCGCCAGCACCCGCGGCACGAGCAGGTACTGAATGGGGTTCACGGCCATGGTTTCGAGGGCGTCAATTTGCTCGGTGACCCGCATGGTGCCGAGCTCGGTGCACATGGCGCTGCCGGCGCGCATGGTGACCATGAGCGCGGTAAACACCGGGGCCAGTTCGCGGGTAATGGTGAGCGCCACCGTCGGCCCCACGAGCGACTCGGCGTTGAACATTTCGAACGCGCGCGAGCTCTGGTGGGCGAACACCATGCCCGAGAACACCCCATTGAGCGCGACGATGAAGACCGACCCCACACCGACGAAGTCGAGCTGAGCAAAGAGGTTGATGATGCGAAACGGCGGCCGCACCGCGAGTGGTGCCGAGTGCCTCGACGGCCAAGACGACAGGCCCAGGCACGTTCGGCGGGCGACCACTGGCGGTACTGTCTGAAGACATCTGGCGGCGCACTCTACCTCACGCCTTCTTTTCGGCACCTGATTCGTGCGTGGGACCGCTCGACGACGCCGGGGGCGCGTTAGGCGGTCAGCACCCGCGGCACCCGAGCGCCGACACTGCACAACACCTCGTAGGGAATGGTGTCGCTCAAGCGGGCGAGCTCGTCGGCGTCGATGCGCGCATCGCCCTGGGCCCCGAGCAGCACGACTTCTTCGCCCACTCTGAGGTCGGGCACTTCGGTCACGTCGATGAGCGACATGTCCATCGTCACGCGGCCGACAATGGGCATGCGGTGGCCGCGTACCAGCACCTGGGCGCGGTTCGAAAAGATGCGGCCGAACCCGTCGGCGTACCCGACGGGCAGCGTGGCGATGAGCGACCGCCGCGGGGCGACCCAGGTGCCGCCGTACGACACCGGCGTGCCGGCCTCGACGGCCTTCACGTGAATGACCCCCGTCTTCCACGTGAGAACGGGCTGCAAGGCCGCGCGGTCGTTGAGCCAGCTGTCGGGGGCGACGCCGTACAAAAAAATGCCGGGCCGCACCAAGTTGACGTCGCTGCCGTCGCGGGCTTCGGGCACCGAGAGCAGGCCGGCCGTATTGGCGATGTGGCGCCATTTGGGCTCGAACCCCGCCCCGCGCACGGCGGCGAGCCCTTCGCGGTAACGGCCCCGCAGGCGAGCGGTGGTGGCGGGCCCTTCGCCTTCGACGTCGGCGCTGGCGAAGTGCGAGAGGTACCCCTCGAGTTCGACGTGGGTCTGCGCGGCTTTGAGCGCGGCCAAAAAGTTCGGCAGTTCGCTGCGCTGCACGCCGAGCCGCGACATGCCGGTATCGAGCTTCAAGTGCGCCTTGGCCTTGCGCCCGAGCTGGGTGGCGGCCCGAATCAGCCCCTCGAGGTGCTCGAATCGAAAGAGCATGGGGGTGAGGTCGTGCTCCACCATCAGTGGCCAGGCGCCGTCATACGAGCCGCCCATGACCAAAATGGGAGACGTGACGCCGGCGTTGCGCAATTCGAGCCCCTCTTCGACCAACGCGACGCCCAACAGGTCGACCCCTTCGGCTTCGAGCACGCGGGCGACTTGCACCGCGCCGTGCCCGTAAGCATTGGCTTTGACGACGGCCATGACGCCCGAGTGGCCGGCGAGCTGCTTGGCGGTGCGCAAGTTGGCGCGCAGGGCCGAGGCCGAAATTTCGGCGCGGGTGGGTCGAATGAGGTGGTCAAGTGCACGCCGTCGGGGAATGGCGAATGACTGTTCGTCGGGCATGCGGGGCTCAACCCGCGGGCCGTGGTTCGGGGCCCGCGCCCCTGGGGAAGTACTGGTGGCGGCTACGGCAGTCAAGCGACGCTCCTTGCGGTGATCGTGTTTCGTGGTACGCGTGAGGGGTACCTCTTTCACGAAGTGTTCCACCCTGCCTGCCATGACCACACCGACAACGAGCATTCGAACGGGCGGCGAAATCGACGCGCTCTGCAACAAGTGCCAGCTCAACCTTGCTCACACCATCATCGCGATGGTCGGCCCCAAGGTGGTGAAGGTTCAGTGCAACACGTGCCATTCGCTGCACCAGTACAAGGGCACCCAGCCATTGGTGAAGGCGCAGTCGTTCGCGGCCCCCAAGGGCAAGCCGAAGACCGCCGGCACGGCCCGCGAGCCGCGCAGCAAAGTGGTCATCACGTGGGAGGAGCGGCTCCAGGGCAAAGACATTGCCCGGGCGAAAAAGTACTCGGTGAAAGACACCTACGTGGTCGACGACGTCATTGACCACCCGACCTTCGGGCTGGGGCTCGTTTCTGAAGTGCGGGTCGACAAGGTCGAGGTGGCGTTCAAAGCGTTCGACAAGACGCTCGTGCACGGCCGTGGCGGAGCGCCCGCCCCCGCCGGTGCCGCCGCGTCGAACGCGGCCGCGGCGCCCAGCACCGAAGCCAAGTCGAGCTGAATTTCACGACAGCTCGCGCAGCACCGCCGCCAAGTCGTCGGCGAGCGGGGCCTCGGCGCGAAAGCCGAGTTCTGAAATTTCGAGTGATTCTGCGTGCAACGGCGTGCGGCTGAGCGTGGCCGCGCCGAACACCTTGGGCCCCGCCTCGCCGTATTGGTGGTCGACGACGAGCGGGTGACCCGCCGCGGCGAGGTGCACGCGAATTTGGTGCTGCCGCCCCGTGAGCGGCTCGCATTCGACGAGACTTTTGCCCATGACGGGGTACAGCTGCCGCGGTCGCACGAGTGTGCGGGCCTCTTTGCCGGCTCCGGGCGGGGCGACCTTCATGCGGCGCTTGCGCGCTTCGACGAGGGCGAACTGCAGGTCGAGCGGCTCGTTCACGAGCCCGTTGACCAGCGCGACGTAGCGCTTCTTCACCCGGCCGTGCTCGAAGGCCATGCTGGCGGTGCGGTGGCTGGCCGCGTCGAGCGCGAACACGACGACGCCCGAGGTGTCGCGGTCGAGGCGGTGAACGACCCAGACGTCGCGACCGAGCTTCTCGCGCAGGGCCTCGCGCAGCGAAGGCTCTTGGTCGACCGCCCGGCCCGGTATGACCAACATGCCGGCGGGCTTGTTGACGGCGAGCAACCCCGCCTCGCCCAGCGGCGAGAGCACCTGAATCGGGCGTTTCACTCGAGTTCTTGCGGCTTGACGACCGAGACGCGCCCAAACGGTTCGACCTGTTTCACCAATTGGCTCGCGTTGCCGACCAGCACAATGAGGCGCTCGTCAGAAAACAAGTACTTCTGGGCCGCGAGGGCGACTTGTTCGGTCGTCACGCTGGCGATTCGTTCGCGGTAACGGTCGACCCATTCGTCTTCGAGGCCGTAGGTCTGCAAGTCAGACAAAATGCTGGCGACCGAGTCGTTGGTCTCGAGCTTCGAGGGAAAGAGGCCGGCGATGTACCGCTTGGCGGTTTCGACTTCGATGACCGTGGCCCCCTTCGCACGCAGCTTGGCGACTTCTGAGAGCGCCACGGTGATGAGCTCGGCGGCGCTTTCGGTTTTCGTGAAGCTGCCAATTTCGAACGAACCGGCCACGCCCAAATTGTCGAACGTGCTCGACGCGCCGTACGACAAGCCGCGCTTGACGCGAATTTCTTTGACCAACCGCGAGGTAAACCCGCCGCCCAAGACGTTGTTGAGCACGGTCACCGGGTACAAGTCGGCATGGCCGCGCTTGGTGCCCTTGGCGCCAATGCGCAGCTGAACCTGTGTCTGCTCTGGCTTGTCGACGATGATGACTTCGCCCGCGCGGGTGAGCCCCTGCCAAGCGGGCACGGGGGTCGGCGCTTCGGGCCCGCCTTGCCATGACCCGAAGTGTTTCTCGGCGAGTGAAAAGACCGCTTCGGGCACCACGTCGCCCACCACGAACAGGTGCGCGATTTTCGGCCCAATGCGTTCGCGTTGAAACCGCACCAAGTCGTCGCGGGTAATGGCCTCGAGGTCGCGCCGACCGCCGACCATTTCGTGCCCGTAGGGGTGGTCGCCCCAAAACGCGCGCAAAAACGCGCGGTCGGCCAGGGCGTCGGGGTCGTCGAAGTCGTTGAGCAATTGAGCGAGCGACCGGCGCCGCGACAGTTCGAGTTCGTGTTCGGCGAAGTCAGGCTGCAGCACGGTCTGCGCCATGAGCCCGAACGTCGCTTCGAAGTTCTTCGTCGCGGTCGAAAACGACGTCATGACGCGTTCTTCTTCAGAAAACGCGCTGAGCGTCGACCCCAACCGCTCAATTTCTTCGCTCAGTGCGTCGGCCGTCTTGCCGGCGGCGCCTCGGCGCATCAGGCGCGCGGCGAAGTCGGCGACGCCCAGCTTGCCAGGCACGTCGTTGACGTCGCCGTCGCGAAAGACGAGTCGGGCGCCGGCCAGGGGCAGTGGCCCCCGAGGCACGACGTGTACGGTGAACCCGTTGCTCAGCACGTGGCGCTGTTGGGGCGGGAGCCGAAACGGGCGCAGCGCCGCGGGCGCGAGTGAAGTGGCCGTGCCCTTCTTCACCTGGCGGGGCTTGGCCTTGGGTTTCTTCATTTTCACTTTGGCCTTCAAGCGGTGGCCTCGGGAGTGCTCGAGGCGTCGGGCACGGGCACCACGGTCACGACGTTGCGGCGGTCTTCGGTGAGGTACTTGGCGACGGCGGCCTTCACCTGGTCAGACGTCACCGCTTCGTAGCGGCTGGGCAACGCGAGCCCTTCGCGCCACGACCCCAGCATCATTTCGTAGTTGCCGAGCGAATGCGCGCGCGAATTGTTGGTGGCCAGTTCGCGAAACATCATGGCGTTGAGGTTGTTTTGGGCCTTCTCGAGTTCGTGCGCCTCGAGGCCCGTTTTGAGAATGCGTTCGAGTTGTTCGTAGACGGCGGCTTCGGTTTTGGCGGGGTCGGCGCCTGGCTTGAGTTCGACCGAAATGACGAACAACCCGGGGTCGATTCGCCACGACCAGTCGACCGAAACCGAGACGGCGACTTCTTGTTGGTACACGAGCGCTCTGGTGAGCCGGCTCGACTGGCCGACGCTGAGGGCGTACTGCAGCACGTCGAGTGTGAGGGTGTCGGCGTGGGTGGCGACGGGGCCGCGCCAGGCGATCATGAGCGACGGGGCCTGCGCGGGGTACTTCACGAGGGCGCGGCGCTCGCCCTTCTGTTCGGGCTCGGCGTCGAGCACCGGGGGCACCGCCGGGCCGGGCTTGATGGTGCCGTAGTGTTTGGTGATCAACGCCAAGGTCTTCTTCGGGTCGAAGTCGCCGCTGACGTAGATCGTCGCGTTGTTGGGGGCGTAGTAGGTGCGAAAGTAGTTCATGCATTCATCGCGAGAAATGCTCTCGATGTCGCGCATCCACCCGATGATGGGCCAACGGTATGGGTGGGCTTTGTAGACCAACGCCCCGAGCTCCTCGTCCATCACTCCGTCGACTTCGTTGTCGACGCGCATGCGGCGCTCTTCCATCACCACTTGGCGCTCACTCGTGAGCATCTTGGGCGTGATCTCCAACGAGCGCATGCGGTCTGACTCGAGGTCGATCACGGTCTCGAGCGCCTCTGACATGAAGTCTTCGTAGTACACGGTCAAATCGTTCGACGTGTACGCGTTCGACGAGCCGCCGTTGCTCTCGAGCGTGCGATCGAACTCACCCGGGCCGTACTTCTTCGCGCCGTTGAACATCATGTGCTCGAAGAGGTGGCTGATGCCGGTGATGCCGGGCCGCTCGTTGCGCGAGCCGACGTGGAAGAACGTGTAGTAGCTGATGGTCGGCACTGCGCTCGACGGCAGCAGGCGGATCTTCAGGCCATTGGGCAGCTTCGCCTCGATGACGGAGTCGGCGATCGGTTTGAGCTCTTTGGGGATCATTCGTTTCTCTCGGATCTGTTTCTGTCGAACCAGCGCAGCACTTTCGACCACACCTCGTCTGCTGCGCGCTCGCCGACGACGAGATCCATGTGAC
>JBGAIY010000582.1:0-4234 GCA_044225205.1 Myxococcaceae bacterium
AGCCGCACCACCGGCGTCAGGGTCGGCGGCACGGCTTCGCCCAAGACCGAGCGCGGCATGGCGACCGGCACCCGCTGCGACCACTTCGAGAGCGACTCGAGCAAAGCCGAGTGGCTTTCTTGGGGGAACAAGGTGCCGTCGCGGTCGAGCACGTCGAGCACTTCGCGCAGCTCGTGGGGGGCGTCGAGCAAGGTGAGCCGACGGGGCCCCTCGTCCCACAAGAAGACGGGCTCGTCGGGCTTGCCGCGCCGCACCCGCTCGGCAAGCTCGGCGGGCAGCGAGGTGCCCTCGAGGCCCACGCTCAGTTGAACCGCGCCGTGCCGCTCGTCGGCGACCAAGCCGAGCGCCGCCCGTTCGACGCGTACCGCCTTGTCGGGGTCGCTCGCGAGCACGACGCGCGGGTGGTCGACCAAGCCCTCGAGCAACGACTTCGGGGCAACCCCATGGTCGGGCAACAGCGCCAGCAGCTTGGCGTCGGCGCCGGTCAAGTGCCGGCCGAGCTCGAGGTGCAAACGCTGCCGCAGCAGGGGGCCCGACAGCGCCTGGCGCTTGGCGGCAGAAGGCCGCGCGCCGAAGACCCGGGGGAGTACCTCGACGTGGCGTTCGTCGAGCACCTGCACGTGCCACCACAGTTCTGGCCGGCTCTGGGCCGAGGGCCGAGCGAGGGCCGCGTCGAGCGCTTTGAGCGTTCTGACCCACGGCGGTTCATCGAGCGCGCGCACCACGTCGAGCACCGGCGCCGTCACGGGTTGCTGCAACCACCGACCGACGGTGTCGACCGCGGCGAAGCCGTGCACGCAGTTCGAGAGGCCGCAGGTGCATTCGACCCGCGCGTTCGACCGCCCGAGCGCCACGGTCACTTCGGCCCGGGCGTAGGTGCCGGCGCCCCGCAGGGCCATTTCACTGGGCAAGGTGTCTTTGAAACGAAACCCCGGCAACGTGAGGTCGGGCTTCAGGTCGTCGAGCGACAAGACCAAGCGAGGCGCGGTGTTCGGCGCGAACAGCCGTCGCAAGGCCATGAGGCGTTCGAACACGGGGCGCAGCGGTTCGGCCGAAGGCGGCGTGGTGCGGGTCGCTTCGTCGGCCCGCGCTGCGCGCAGTTCGACGCGCTGCGCTTCGATGTACCGCCCCACCGCATGCGGCAACGCGTCGCGAAATGGCGACGCGGGCACCTCCTTGTGCCAGCGACTCAGAAAGTCGCGGCTCGCCAGGTCGATGAGTCGGCGGCGAGCCCCGTACTGACGGAGTTGGGGCCACCACCCCTCGGGCACATAGGGTGCGGCCGCTTCGAGGTTGAGACGGCCGAGGTGCCCAAGACCCTCCCCCTCGAGCCAATTTCGAAGGTCGGCACGGGTCTCAAAAGGGAGCGCTTCGGCCATAAAACCCAAGAAACACAGCAGGTTAATTCATCCAAAACGCAGCAATATCAAGTTCTTAGAAAAAGTCTGCAACATGACTAGAGGCGGTGTGTCTCACTGGCGTACATTTGTTTTTCAGCCCTTCTCAAGGAGTCCACATGAGCTTTCTCTCCAAGGTCGCGCACAAGATCACCAACCAAGTCGCACGAGACCTGGGCAACGTGACGAAGGCAGCCACCGGCAGCTCCGAGGCAGGGCACGCGGTGACCGACCTGTTCGAACGAGGCGCCAACGAAGTGCACCGCGAAGTCGGGCAGCTCAACCACCTCCGCCAGAAGGTCGACAAAGAAGCGCTGCGCGGAGCCAAGCGAACCGGGCGGCAAGCGGTTCGCGACGCGCGCAACGGGCTTGAACTTGGTCGCAAAGGGGGGGCGCAAGCCATTCGCGACGCCAAGAACGGCGCGAAGCTGGGCCAGCGGGCGGCCGAGGTGGGCGCCGACTTGGGCCAAAAGGGAGCCCGGCAAGCCGTGCGCGACGCACGGTTTGGGGCGCACCTGGCAGAAAAAACCACCGAAGCCGGAGCCGAAGTCGGCACGAAGAGCGTGGCGCAGATGATGCGCGACGCGCAGCTCGCCAACCGGGCCCGCAAAGCGGTCGATGACGAGGCCGTCAAAGGTGACCAGGCCGGGCGAGACCTGGCCAGGCGCATCGCCGAGCAACACCCCGACCGCGTCTACATCACCGACCCGAACCCGCCCCCGAATTCACAAGAGCTGCTTCGCTTCGCGGTCGAGACCGGGTTGACCGACGGCGACAAGCCGTAACTCACCACACGAAGGGTATGAGCGCCCGCCGGCTGGTCGGGTAGTCGGCGAACGTCGCGCGGTACCACTTGTGGTGCGCCACCGCGCGCGGCGCCAGGTTCGCGAAGGTGAACACGGCGAAAGCCCAGCCCGCGAGCGTTTGCGCCGCGAGCGCGAAGCCCACCCATTCGACCATTTCGCCGAAGTAGTTGGGTGAGGTCACCCACGAGAACAGACTGCAGGTTGATGACGAAGCCCGCGACGAACAGCGCCGCGCCGACGAAGAAGGCCCCGTCGAACGGCCGGCCGCGCAAGCCCAACCCATTGCCGCTCGCATTGAGCAGGTTGAAGCCGAAGGCCATTGACGCCGTCAGCCAGGGCTGGCGCTTGCCCTGCCCGCGCATGAGCAGCGAGAAAATGAACGTGCGCTGCACGTAGTGCACCAGCCACAGCGCTCCCAGAGCGACCACGAGCGGCTGCCCGAAGTGACGCGATTTTGCGGGGCCTGCGCGGGCCGGGCGAGAGTGGGTACAAGATACCGCGTGGCGGGCTCGGGGTTGTGCACCCAGCAGTACGCGAAGAGAAAGACGCTGGGCGACTCCATCAACACCCACGACAGCCGAGCGTCGAGCGTCGGCCCGAACCCTTGGCGCACGTAGCGGCCGTACGGCGCCGAAATGAAAAACAACACGGGAAACACGGTCGCCCCGAACGCCAACACCACGTACGGAGCCCACTGGGCGAGCTGCTCGAGCGAAGTCACGGCGCCGCAAGACAGCAGATTCTGGCGGTTTGTGCATGTCGGCTGTTTGCCCACCTGGCGAAGGCGTGCCACGGTCGGTGGGTGCTCCGCGAAGCTTTTCAAGACCTGAATCGGGTACGGCAGATCGCCGTCATCGCTGGTCGCTACGGGTTCAGCAATTTGCTCGAGCGTTCGGGCCTGAAAAAGTCGGTCGACGCGAAGGTCGAAGAAGACGCGGCGGCGCGGTCGCACTCGGTGGCGCGGCGTTTTCGGCTCATGCTGGCCGACCTGGGGCCCACGTTCGTCAAGTTGGGGCAGGTGCTGTCGACCCGCGGCGACATGTTGCCGGCCGACTTCATCGAAGAGCTGGCGGCGCTCCAAGACGACGTGCCGCCCTTCGCGTTCGACCTGGTGCAGCTGCAAATTCGCACCGCCTTCAACCGCGACCTCGAAGAGGTCTTTTCGGAGTTCGAGCCGGTGCCGCTCGCGGCCGCGTCAATGGCGCAAGTGCACCGCGCCAAGACCGCCGACGGCGACGACGTGGTGGTGAAGGTGCAGCGGCCCGGCATCACCGACCAGCTGCGGGCCGACCTGTCGGTGCTGCACTACGTGGCGCGCCTGCTCGAAGCGGTCATCGAAGAAGTGGGCGTTTACACGCCGACCGGCATCATCGAAGAGTTTGAAAAGGCCATTGTCGAAGAGCTCGACTTCTTGAACGAGGCTTCGAACATTCGCGCGTTTTACCGAACGCACGAGCACCGGCCGACGACCAAGGTGCCGAAGGTCTACGACGAGCTGACGACCCGCACGGTGCTGACGATGGAGTTCATCGACGCTCCGAAGTTGGGCAAGGCGAACCTCGACGAAGCGGGCAAGCGTCGGCTCGCCGAAATTCTGCTCGAAGAAGCGTTCAAGCAGCTGTTCGAAGACGGGCTGTTTCACGGAGACCCGCACCCGGGCAACTTGCTCGTGCCGCCCGGCCCCGTGCTGGCGATGATCGACTTCGGGGTCGTCGGGCGGGTCACGCGCCAAATGCAAGAGACGCTCATTCAGCTGATCTTGGCCATTGCCCTCAAAGACTCTGAGTCGGTCGCGCGCACGCTGTACCGCCTGGGCACGCCCGACGCGCGAACCAACCTCATCGCCTTCAAGACCGACATCGACGCGATTCTGACGACCTACCTGCCGTCGTCGCTCAAAGACGTGAACGCGAAGCACTTGCTGCGCGACCTGCTCAACTTGGCGGTGAAGTACCACATTCGAATACCGCGCGAATTCGCGATCATGACGCGCGCGTCGATCGCCATTGAGGGCATTTTGCGTTCGCTGTA
>JBGAIY010000583.1:0-4452 GCA_044225205.1 Myxococcaceae bacterium
CGGCTCGATCTTTTCGAACGGCGGAGGCACCGGCGGCGGCGGCTTCACCGGCACCGGCGGTGGCACGGGCGGCGGGGGAGGGAGCGGCGGTGCGCACGACTCCGGCACCCCACGCGATGCCGGTCTGCCGCTCGACGCGGGCACGACCGAGCCACCCGACTCCGGGCCCGACCCCACCGACGCCGGTTCTCTCGACGCGGGCGGCCCGGTCGATTCAGGCTCTCCTTTCGATGCGGGCACGACGCCCCCCGACGCCGGCAACCCGGTCGACGCCGGTCAGGCGCCGGTCGACGCCGGCTCCCCGGTCGACGCCGGCAGCTACCCCGCGTTTCGAACCTGCTCGCCCCCTGGCACCCCCGCGCTGATCAACGGAGGCACCGTCGGCCCCGCTTCGGCCCCCAGCGGTTGCCAAAAACCGGTCATGGCCTCGTCGCTCCAGGGCCTGCAGAAAATCTCCCTCGGCACCCACCCGGTCGGCACGAAGCTCACCTTCGCCGTACCCCCGTCGACCGGCGGCGTGACCGTGGTGCAACAGGCCGTGAGCGCTCGCACGTCGGTCGGTGTCAGTGGTCAGTCGCAGCCCAACGCGTCGGTGCCGAACCTCTTGACGACTCCGGCCGGCCTGTCGCTCTACGACGACAACGGCACTCCGCCGAACGACGCGACGTCGGCCTACGTGTGGTTTCAATCTCCGAACGAAGTCACCGGCGTCATTTCGATACCCGCGACCACGGCGATGTTCGGTCAACTGAACGGCGGCACCGTGCCGTCGGGCACCTGGTCGCTCACCGTCAACGACTACGCCTACGAATGCGCCACGACTCCGGGGTTGTGCACCTCGGGCGCCGACTCCACGGGCACCTACGACGTGTCGGTGCTGTTGCGGCGAGGCCCCGTGCCTTCGACGGGTACGCTCGACCTCGCCATCTACCTCATCACCACGTCGATGACGGCCTCGAAGGCGATGACCGACGCCAACGTCGCGCGCATGCTCAGCACCTTTTCGACGATCTACGCGCGCGCGGGCATCTGCCTCGGCTCGGTCACCTTCTACGACGTGCCGCAGTGGGCCCGCACCAAGTACGCCTCGGGCGTCGACGCGAACGCGGTGGGCGCGTGCGACAACTTCGGCCAGCTCTTCACCTTGTCGAAACCCGGTGAAAACACACTCAACCTGTTCTTCGTCGACGACATCGTACAGGGCGGTTCGAACAGCGGCGTCATCGTCGGCATCGACGGGGCCATACCCGGGCCCTCGAGCGTGAACGGCACCGTCAAGAGCGGAGCCCTCGTCAACGTCACCGACCTGCCCACCGGCCTGTGCCTCTCGAGCCCCGACTACCAAGGCTGCGGCGCCGACTCGGTGGCCTACATCGCCGCGCACGAAGGCGGCCACTGGCTCGGGCTGTACCACACGACCGAATCGTACGGCCTCTCGTGGGACCCCCTGACCGACTCCCCAACCTGCACCTGCAATTCGACCTGCGTCAGCGCCACCGCCGCGGCCAAGTGCTGCGACTTCAAAACCTTCACCTACCCCGACGGCTCACCATGCACCTCGAGCTACACCGTGCTCGGCGGAGCCACCTGCGACACGAGCAAGCCCCAATGCCAAGGCGCCAACCATTTGATGTTCTGGCTCATCGACTCCCACAGCGTCGGCAACATTTCTTCAGAACAGGGCGCGGTGATGCGCTCCAACCCGTTGGTTCAATAACCCGAAGTTCCGTTAACGGTTCTCCATGACGTTTCGCTTCGCCCTCACCACACTCTCGCTCGTCGTCGCGCTCGGCTCGGCCGGCTGCGAGTCGGCCGCTTCGGCCTCGTCGCGAATGACGGCCAAAAAGACGGTCGCCACCGCGCCGCTCGAAGTCGAACCGTCGGCGCTGTCAGACGCCGAACTCCAGGCTCAGATCACCGCGTACTTGGGCACCATCGACACGCCCATCACCGTCGAACAGTGGCGCAGCGTGGGCCCGCGCGGCGCCGAATTTCTGCAAACGACGGTCACCTCGAAAGCGCTGCCGACCCGCCGGGCCCGTGCCATCGACGGCCTGGCGTCGATGCAGTGGGCGGCGGCCGCGCCGTTGGTGCAAAAGGTCGCGAACGCCGAAGACGAAGTGGCCGCCGTTCGCTTTGCCGCCGTACGAGCCCCGTCGGCGGTGATGCCCGCCGCCAGCCGACGCCGCCCTCCACGCCACCTTGGCCAACGCGAAAGACGTTCGGGTGCGAGCCGTGGCCGCCGACATGCTGAGCGGCCGAACGGCGGGGTGCGACGCAGTCAAGGCTCGCCCGGCGAACCGGTCGAAAGCCAAGGCGCTTTCGACCGCGCCGTGCAGAAGTGCGGTACGCGCTGATCACCCTCTTTACGTTCGCCCCCGAAGCCGAGTAGGGCAGGGCTGCATGCGCGCGGTCACCGGCCTCACCCTCGAAGAATTGACCCAGGGGCTCCACAGCCGCACCCGCGCGATCGAACTCGTCAAGTGGTTGTACGCCCAGCCCCACGTGCCCCACACCTGGCCAGCCGCCATACCCGGCGTCAGCCACAAGGCGCTCAAGCCGTTCGCGCTGAACACCCCGCTCGTCGCACCCAAGGTCACCGAGCGCCAGGTGGCCGAAGACGGCACCACCAAATACGCGCTCGACTTCTCGGGCACGTCGGTCGAGACGGTGTGCATACCCGCCAAGGGCCGCAGCACCGTGTGCGTGTCGAGCCAGGCAGGGTGCACCCGCAAGTGCGTCTTCTGCGCCACCAAAGAACTGGGGTTCATTCGGCAACTCAAGGCCGAAGAAATGGTCGCCCAGTTCATGTTGGCACGGGCCGAGGCCCCGCCCGAAGCGCCCGCCAAGAACGTCGTCTTCATGGGCATGGGCGAGCCGATGGACAACCTCGACGAAGTGCTGCGCGCCGTCGAAGTGCTGACCCAGAGCCCCGCGCCGCAGCTGCGCGCCGAAGCCGTCACCGTCTCGACGTCGGGGGTCGTGCCCGGCATGCAGCGCTTCTTGGCCGAGTCGAAAGGGTCGCTCGCGCTCTCACTCAACGCGACCACCGACGAAACCCGCGCCCGCTTGATGCCGCAGAACAAGACCTGGCCCATCGAGTCGTTGATGAAGGTGCTCCGCGACGCGGCCAAGGTGAACCCCAAGCGCGAGACGTTCGTCGAATACGTGCTCTTCGACGGCGTCAACGACACCGACGCCGACGCCGTTCGCCTCGTCGAACTGCTCCGTGACGTGCCGTCGCGGGTGAACTTGATACCGTACAACCCGTACCCCGGCACCGGCCTCACCACGCCGCCCAAAGCGCGCATGCTGGCGTTTCACGCGCGCGTCGTCGAGCTGGGCCAGCTGTGCCTCATTCGCTGGCCCCGCGGTCGCGACATCGCCGCGGCGTGCGGCCAACTCGTTCTCGCCAAAGACGGCGAAGGCTTTCAGGCCAACACCACCGTCTAGAAAACCGTCTCGCCGCCAAGACGGGCCCGGTCGAGAACGCTGAATCATTTCAATTGGTTGTGCTGGCATTCGCACTGCAGAGCGCCTGGGCGTCGTCAACCCTCGCCCCTGGAGCTCGCCATGTCGGTTTCAAAGTGCATCGCGCTGGTCGCCGTCGTTCTCTCGTCACTCGCTTGGGCTGAAAAGCCGCAGGGCGAGGTCGTCATTCGCACCCGAGACGGCCGTGAATACGTCGGCCGGGTGCTGACCGAAACGTCAACTGGGTACCTCGTTGCCGGGCCCAAGGGGTCGCGGGTCGTGAACTTCACCGACATGGTCGAAATTGCTCCGGTCGGCCCGCCGCCGGTCAGTGCCGACGCGCCGCCGCCGCCACCTCCTCCCTCGGTGCCGGCGCCCGTCGTGGTCGCGCCGATGCCGCCGCCTGCGCCTCCCGCTCCGCTCGTCGAAGCGCCACCGCAGCTGACCGCGGTGTCGGCCGATGACTGGGCGACCCGCCGCCAAGGTTTTCACTTCGGGCTCGGGGTGAGCGGCATGTTCTTGCCGTTCGAAATCGCCGGCTCGGCGGTCACCCACCTCGACTGGAGCTTCGGCAAGGTCGCGCTCGACATCGCTCCTCGGGTGGGCGTGTTGGCCACCGAGCTCGGCGGCTACGTCAACGTCGGCCTCGACACCCAAGTGCGCTTCGCGCTCACCGAGGGCTTCTCACTGGGCTTCGGCATCGACCAGGGGCTGATGTTCGGTACCAGCGACGGCTACTACGCGGGCCTGAGCCTCACGCCGGTGCTGGTGACGTTGGGCGACCGGGGCCAACACCAGCTGTCGTTGTGGGCGTGCGTGCCGCTGCTTCGCCTCAGCAACGGCGGGGGCTTCTTGCCGTTCGGTACACTCGGCTACGCCTACCTGTTCTGATTCGCCCTCACGGCACCTGCAGCAGCGCGCTGAACACCACGGAGTTCGCTTGGGGCAGCGCCGAATTGCTGCAGAGGTGCCGGGGGAGAC
>JBGAIY010000584.1:0-1796 GCA_044225205.1 Myxococcaceae bacterium
ACGCGGGCGCTTTCAGCGCGTGGGGCACGGCGCAGCACCAGGCGCTCGTCGCGCGCGGCAACCACTTTACCGAGCGGCGGCTGGGAGACCCGGCCGTGCCTCGGGCGGTCGGGCGGCTCTTCGAGTCGTTCTTCGGTGACGAGGCCTTCTTGAAGCGGGCCTTGCGCCTCGCCGCGGCGCCCGCCCGAGAAGCGGCTCGGGTTTTCGCGTTTCGTCAGCTCGCCCAGCAGCGCC
Source organism: Myxococcaceae bacterium (assembly GCA_044225205.1). Lineage (GTDB taxonomy): Bacteria > Myxococcota > Myxococcia > Myxococcales > Myxococcaceae > JAEUJT01. The sequence goes on from JBGAIY010000584.1 coordinate 235, forward strand.
GCGCGGCGGCCCACACGCTCGTGGTGTTGGAGTTGCTCAAGCGGGGCCCGGTGCAGCCGCTCGCGAACGAATTCTCGCAGCGCCTGAGCGCGGCGCTCCACGTCGAGGTGCCCGCGGCCCGGTTCCTCTTCGACGTCGACCCGTTCGCGGGTGACGCGCTCGAACTCGACGCGTGGTCGCTCGAGCAGGCGCTGCACACCACCCTCACCCACCGGTACAACGAAGACTTCTGGCGCAACCCCGCGGCGGGTCGCTGGCTTTCAGACTTCAGCGCGAAAGGCCAACGCGACGACGCGCGCGCCATCGCCGAGGCGCTGAGCACGCCTGCCGCGCCGGTGTCGCTGGCGAGTACCGCTTCGCCCCCCAAGCCGCTCGACCTCCAGGCCATGGCCCGCCGCCGCATTGCGGTCATGGGGGCGTAGCGGCTGGGCACGGGTCTTGGTTGAAGCGAGACCGCCCGACATGACACGGCCCCCGACGTGACGCCCGAAGACGTCAGCGGAGGCCGTTTCAAGCCGCCCGACGGGGCTTACTTCTTCTTCGCCTTGAGCTTGGAGACGATTTTGTCTTTCGCCGGGTTGCGCACCGTCGACGTCACCGGAGCGGCCGCTTTGGCCGCCATGGCCTTTCGGTGCTTCAGCGCACGCAACAAGTGCATCTCGATGAGCAACAGCTCGTCTTCGAGCTCTTCGTTGTTGCCGGCTGCTTTCGGCAGCGGCGCGTCGTGGTCGAAAGGTGCGCCGTACCGCATGCGCAGCGCCTTCTCTTCGGTCGCAGTCGTGTTGGCTCGTTTGAGACCAGCGACGACTTCTTCCGTCGTGACAACCGCCGTATTTCCCGCCTTGCGCTCCATTGTCGTTCCTCGTCAGTCAGACCTGAACAGCCGGCCATGTACGATGCGGCAAACCCGCAACCGATGGGCAGTGTAGCGATCGACGCCGACCCCGCAAATTTTTGGCCTGAACTTTTGCGCGCCCCACCGTCAGGTCTATCGCACCTGTAACCACCCGCAATTTCTTGCCAATTTTGGCTGAATTCGAGGTCTTGGTGACCTTCGACTTCGCGCCAGGTGTGCGGGGTGGTGCGGCGAGCTACGGCTTTTGACCCTTGGCCGGCGGCTTGGGCTTTGGGGGCTTCGGCACTTTGGGGCCAGCGGGAGCCGGCTTCGGGGTCGTGGTCGGCTTGGCCGGGGCGTCGGGCTCGATGGGCGGGCCGTCGTCGTCGTCGGTGTTGTCGTCGGCCGAATCGGGCGCGGCCGAGGGCGCTTCGGCCGGCGCGGAGGGGGCGGAGATGGGGCCACTGAGCGTGACGCCAGCGTCGGTGCGTTCAACCCCGAAGCGTTCGAGCGCGGCGGCAATGCCGAGGGGCTTGTCTTCGTCGGGCAAGGCGTCGGCGGGAGCGTTGATGGCGGGCTGGCGCCCGATTTCGGTCATGGCCGATTCGAGCACCAGGCGAAGTTCGGCGTCTCCGGCGTCGGCGGCGACGCCGATGCGGCCGTCGAGCCGAGCTTTGATGACGACCGACGTCTGGGCGTCGACCATGACCTCGCCCTGCAACGACTT
>JBGAIY010000584.1:1826-4189 GCA_044225205.1 Myxococcaceae bacterium
GCGACTCTTCGCCCTGGTCGGGCGGCGAGAGCGAGACCGAGTAGCGCCAGGCGGTGCGGCCTTCGACGGTGGCGGTGCCTTCGGCTTTGAGTTTCAGCCGGCCGCGAAAGAGCTGGTCGAAGTCACGCATGCCGCCAAACGCTTCGTCGCGCAGTCGCTCGGCCATGCCGCGGTCGCGCAGCCGCTGCCGAAATTTCGCGGCGCCGGCCGACCCATAGGTCGAGCGCGCGTACACCAGACCTGAGACGCGAATGACCTCGACGCCCTGGTCGTCGGTGTTCGACAAGCGCGCCAAGAAGTCACCGCTCACCCCGCCCCGCCCGGCCAACAATTCGCGCGACTCCTTGAGCCGCACGCTCTTCACCGGGGTGACCGACGAATTCCACTCCCACGAAATCGTGGCGGAGTAGTGGTGAGGGCCGATGCGCTCGGTGGCTTCGCTGGCGCGCATGCCCAGCACGCGCCGAGAAATGCGGGGCGAGTCGGCCACGTCTTCGGGCGGCAGTTTTTCAGCGGCCGAGGCGACGGCCTGGGGCGGGTCTTCAGGAGAAAAGATGCGCTTCTTCGCCGCTTTGTCGACCGGGTCGGGGCAAGCGGCCGCGAGGGCCAGCACCGACATTGCGACGCCGAGCCGAACGAAGGCGCGCCCCCGGGCGAGCGGCGGAGAATGGTCGAACTTCAGGCTCAAAAAAGCTTCTCCTGGGCGAACGCGACACGGCAATGCCGGCCCGCTTTAGCATCGCTTTTTGAACGCTGCTCAAGCGATTTCGGTAGAACGGGGCGTGGCGTGGCGGCCGCATTCTGTGGCCCCCCACACACGGGAGCGCCCATGCACGTGCTGACGCTGCTCGCTTGGTCACTCTTCGCCGGCCCAAGCGCCCCCGCGAGCGACGACGAAGGGTGCGCGCTGAGCGCCGACGCGCTCCAGGCACCGGTGCTCGAGACCTTGCCGAAGGGCACCGTGTTGGTCGGCACGAAGACGGCCGACCGCCACGTGACCCAAACGCTGCGAGCCGCAAATGGGGTGACGACCGTCGTTTCGATGGGCGGGTGCGCCCACCTGGGGTTCACCGTGACGGTCAGGCCCAAGAAAATGCCGGCGCTCAAGGCGGCCACCGCGCTCATGCTCGAGACCTTGCGCACGCTGCCGTTGATTGCCTTCGCCAAGACGCTCAGCACCCAGCTCATGACGGCGCTCGGCGCGGCGAAAGTCGTGAAATCACCCGCAGAATTGGCGTGTGGTGACGCGAGCTGCACCTTTGAAGTCAAGCCGACCGAAATGGTGATTTCGTACGACTTTGCCCTTTGAACGCCCCGGCGGCCGAACTTCGGTATAGAGGGCGCCCCATGCAGAGCCTGCGCGACAAATTGCTGAAAGCCGGCCTGGTGTCAGAAGAGGCCGCCAAGAAGTCTGAGACCGAGAAAGCCGAGCGGGCCAAACGGGCCGAGGCTCCGCGGGCGCCCCGCGACGCCCGCCCGCCCCGCTCCGAGCGCCCGGCGCCCCGGTACGAACGCCCGGCGCCTGAGCGCGCCTCGGTCGAACGCGAAATTCGGGTGCCGAAACTGCCCCCGCTGCCGGGCAGCAAAGAGGCCCACCGGCTCCAGGCCAAGAAGCAAGTCGAGCTCGACCGCAAGTTGCGCGAAATGGTGACCGCGACCGAGGTCGGCAAAGAGCCCGGGGCGACGACCTTTCATTTCGTGACCCGCAAGAACACGCTGCGCCGTCTCGAACTGACCGAAGCGCAAGCGAAGCTGCTCGAGACCGGCGCGCTCGCCGTCGTCGAGCGGCCCGACCCCGACAAAATCGAACACGCGCTGGTGCCGGCCGAAACGGCACGGGCCATGGCCAAGCTGTCGGCGAAGGCCGTGCGCTTTCTCAACGACCCCACGGGCACCAAAGTGGGGTTCTTGAGCGAAGACGAAATTCGCGCCCGCGCCCACGAGGCGACTTCGGGGGCCGAGAGCGAGCCCAACGACGAGGCACCAGACGCCAACGACGGGCCGGCCGAGGGAGAAGCTTCGCCCGAAACGGCCCCAGACGCCGCCGCCGATTCGGGGGCCGCGACCTGGGTCACCATCAAACGCGCGCCGATCACATGATTCAGAATCTCCCGTTGCGAGAGCGAAAGATCGACCTGTTCTTCGCGGTGGTGTTCGTCGTGTTCGCGGTGACGTCTGGCATTTCTGACGCGGTGCCGACCCTCGGCATCGACATGACGGCCGATTCACCGAACCCGCTCGCCCGCGCGAACTACTGGTACGCCGTCGACGCCGACCCCCTGTTCATGCACCCCCCGATGTGGATGCGGCTGGTCACCGGGCTCTCGGCGTTCGTCTACGGGCCGTTCTACTTGGTGCTCGCG
>JBGAIY010000585.1:0-4188 GCA_044225205.1 Myxococcaceae bacterium
GGCATCGGCGACTCCGGCATCGCCGACTCCGGTACCAGTGACTCCGGTGACGCGGGCTTCGGTACGGGAGGCGACTCGGGGGTGGGCGACGGAGGGACCCCCTTGGCGTCACGTGATTACCGCGTGGCGTGCGGCTGCCAGCACACCGACCTGGCGCCCCTTCTCGCGAGTCTGTGGGCACTGTGGTTGTGGCGACTTCGTCGGCGATAGATTGCCGCCACAACCGCCCGCATTCACTCATCGTTTCCGGGCATTCAAGCATTCGGCTCCGCGCAGGTGACAGCTGCGCAGGCGCCCGGTGTTTGAGCGCGCATGAACATCTCGACACCTCTGCTCGTACTTCTCGTGCTCATTTTCTCAAGCTGTTCGAACTGGTCGGCGCTCGTGCCGCCGACCGTCGACGAAGACCCGACCCTGCCGTCACTGACATTGAACGGCACGCGCTTTCACCTCGAAGCTTTTGGTGAGCCAACCGACCCCTTGGTGATTGTGCTGCACGGAGGCCCGGGGGCCGACTACCGCTCGTTGCAGGGGCTCCGCGCGTTGGCCGACCACGGCTTTCGCGTCATTCTGTGGGACCAGCGCGGCAGCGGGCTGTCTCAACGGGTGCCTTGCAGTGAGCTGACCGCGGCGAACTTCATGGGTGACCTCGAGGCGGTCATCGCGCAGTTCACGACCAGCCCGTCGCAACCGCTGTTCTTGGTCGGCCATTCATGGGGAGCGATGTACGCGACCTGGTACGTCAACACGCACCCCGAGCGGGTGAGGTCGGTGGTGCTCGCCGAGCCAGGCGGGTTGACGAGCGACGAGCTGGCCGCCTTCAAAGCCAAGGGCCTGACGGTGGGCGCGTTCTTCGACGAAGGGTTCAACGACTTGGTGTGGGCGGGCTCGTTGGTGACGCCTGACGACCACGCGCGGGCCGACTCGCAATATTACAACGGCAACGCGATCGCGAGCGACCTCATGGGGCAAGACCGCCAACACCCCGAGCCGTTTTGGCGTTGGGGCGCCATCGTCGACGGGTGCCTCGAAGACTCGGCCGGCCCCTTCGACTGGACGACGCATTTGGCCGACTTCCAAGGCGACGCGCTGTTTGTGCACGGCGAGAAAAACCAGGCGATGAGCCTCGAGCATCAAACCGCGCTGGCCGCGCACTACCCACGCTCGAGCGTGGTGACCATACCCAACGTGGGGCACGACATGACGTCGGCGGCCCCCGAGGCGTTCTTCACTCTGGTGCTCAACCACCTCGAAGCGGGCTTGCGAGGTGCGCCGTGAAGTCGCTCCTGTTGCTGGTCATGGTGTTCGCCACCGCCGCTCACGCGCAGACGCTGAACCCCCGCTCGTTCGAACCCGACGCGCCCAACGTCGTCTCGGTGGGCCTGGGAGTCGACGGGCCCATGGTGGCTTCGCTCGGGTATTCGCGGGTCTTGCCGTTGTCGGCCGGGCCGAACGCGAAGACGCTGACGGTGATTGCCCGAGGCACCCTGCCGTTTCGGCCAGACTTGGGTGACTGGGCGCTGCACTTCGGAGGTCAGCTCGAAGTGCTGCGGTCGGGCGGGTGGGTGTTTGCGCCGAGGCTCGAGGTGGGCCTGCTCCGCAGCTCGGCCGTGACGCAGAACATCACCGCGTGGGGCACGTCGCTCGGCCTCGTGGGCGGCTACTTCGGCGAGCGCCTGTTCGTCGCGGCCGAGGTGGGCTGGCAAAAGGCCTGGGTGACCTCTGTGAGCCCCACGGCGCTCTACCGCCAGAACTACCCCGGGGCCAAAGAAGGCCTGTACGTGAGCGGGGGCGGGCTCGTCGAGGCCGGGCTCCAAGTGGGCGTGCGTCTGGCGGGGCACACCGAACTGAGCCTGCGGGTGGGCCGAAAGGCGACCGAGCTTTTGGGCAGCCCGACCGGCTTGCCCTTCTACGGAGTGCTTGGGCTGAGCCAGGGGTTCTGACACCGATTCGGTTGACCGGTGGGCCAGGCACGGTGGCCCGTATTCGGCGAACTGGCTACTGTTCTCATCACGAACTCGCACTTGCCGAATCGCGCCGAATGCGCTCAACGCCCACTGACGGCATTCTGACGATGACCGCCTTGACGCCCACGACCGACCCGCGCCGAGCCACTGCCCGACGGGAGTCGGTATGAACACGCACCCAGCCGACATGACCCTGGCGGCGTTCGTCGAGAATCGGTTGCCTTCGCCCGAAGCCACCGAAGTTCGCGAGCACGTCAGCGGGTGCGAAGAGTGTCGCGCGGTGGTCGTCGAGCTGGCCCGCACGACCCCGTTCTCGGCGGCGGGCAGCTTCGGCCCGAGTGGCCTGACCGAGCCGGCGTTGCCGGCGGGAGACCTCGAAGCCGGCACTCGGCTGGGCCGCTATCTCATTACCGGGCGATTGGGGTCAGGGGCCATGGGCGTGGTCTACGCGGCCCAAGACCCGGTGCTCGTTCGCACGGTGGCGCTCAAGGTGCTGCGGGCCGAAATCGCGTCGACCGCGCAACCGCGGCTGAGGGCCGAGGCGCGCACGCTCGCCCAGCTCAGCCACCCCAACGTGAGCGCGGTGTACGACGCCGGCGTCGACCGCGGCGTCACCTACTTGGCGATGGAATACCTCGATGGAGCGCCCCTGCGCGCACACCTCGTCGCCCGGGAGCTGGGGTGGTTCGAATGGTTGCAGCTGTTTCGACAAGCAGCCGAAGGCCTGGCCGCGGCGCACGACGTGGGCATCGTCCAACGCGACTTCAAGCCGGCCAACGTCATGGTGACGACGAGCGGCCGGGCGGTGGTCACCGACTTCGGGCTGGCCCACGCTTCGGTGTCGGTCGACACGCTCGAGTCGCTCGAACTCAAGGCCGACGATGAGGTGCTGGCGACCCGCGACTGGCTCATCGGCACGCCGGCGTACATGGCGCCCGAGCAGTTGCTGGGCCACGTCGCCGACGCCCGCAGCGATCAATTCGCCTTCGGCGTGACGCTGCACGAAGCCATGTACGGCTCGCGCCCGTTTCAAGGTGCCACCGTGCGCGAACTGCGCACGAACATGCTGGCGGCGAAGCGGCACCCGCTCGCGCCCGACGCGAGGGTGCCCGAACCCGACGAGCGCGCAGCGCGGGCGGTGCGGGCGGTGATTGACCGCTGTCTCGCCGTCGACCCCGAACGGCGCTTTCGCTCGATGCACGACGTGGTGGCTGCGCTCGACGGGGTGCTCCGGCCTCCGGTCGGGCCGCCGCGGGGGTATTTCTGGGCGTTGGTGGTGGTGACCACCGCCACCCTGGGCCTGAGCGCGTGGTGGTCGTCGCAAGCCAGGGCGTGTGTCGGAGTGGGAGACCGACTCGAGCAGACGTGGGGCCCGTCGCAGCGAGAGGCGGTGACGCAGGCGTTTCGAAAGAGCGCGCTGCCTTTCGCACCGACAACGGCGACGCAGGTCGTTCGGCGGCTCGACGAATGGGCCGCGCGGTGGCGGGCGTCGCGCACCGACGCGTGCGAGGCGACGGAGCGCAGGCACGACCAACCAGAACCGGTTTACGCGGCGCGGCTCTCGTGCCTCGAGTCGAACCGGCTCGAAGCGAGTGCGTTGATCGACCTGCTGACCGCCGCCGACGATGCGCTCGTCACCCAAGCACTCGCCGCGACCGACGCGCTCGACTCGCTCGGCGAGTGCAGCGAGTCTTCGGTGCTCTCCGACCAGACGCCCGCGCCCTCGGCCGCCGCGAAACAAGCCGTCGATGCGTTTCGCCCGCGCCTCGCTCGGCTGCACGCGACGTTCTTGGCCGGCCGCTACCAAGAAGCCCGGGTGCTCGGTCTGGCGCTGGCCCCTGCCATTGAACGGCTCGACTACCCACCGTTCGTCGCCGAATATTGGCTCGACCGCGCCGACGTCGAGCGCTTTGGCGGCAATTCGACCGAAGCGGCGAACCACTATCTGCAGTGCGCCGCCATCGCCACCCAGAGCCGGCTCGACACGACGGCCGCCCAATGCAACATCGGCCTGTTCTTCGTCGAAGCGGTGATGCGCCACGACGCCGAGAGCGCGCGCATCGCCGAACGCGCGGCCCAGGCGCTGGTGGCCCGACTCGGGGCACCTCCAGCACTGAAGGCGCAATTGGCCAACGAGCAGACCATTTGGGCCATTCGACAGGGCCGCTCCGAAGACGCTCTGCGATTCGCGACCGAGGCGCTGGCGTTCGCCAAGGCGCGC
>JBGAIY010000586.1:0-4188 GCA_044225205.1 Myxococcaceae bacterium
ACGGCCAAGAACATCGCCGCGTTGGGCGTGAGTGTCATTGTCGTGCGCCACCAGCATTCGGGCGCGGCGCAGCTCGTCGCACAGTCGGTCAACGTGAGCGTCGTCAACGCCGGAGACGGCCAGCATGAGCACCCGTCGCAAGGGCTGCTCGACGCGTTCACCCTGCGCCGGCGCTGGGGTTCGCTCGACGGCAAGGTCGTCGCCATCGTCGGTGACGTGTTGCACAGCCGGGTGGCTCGCTCGAACGTGCATTGCTTGCGCGCGCTGGGGGCCCAGGTCGTGCTCTGCGGGCCGCCGACGCTGCTGCCGTCGAACCTCGAGGGCGAGCGAACCACGGTGACGACCGACCTCGACGTGGCCCTCGCCGACGCCGACGCGGTGATGATGCTGCGCGTACAGCGCGAACGCCAAGCCGAGGCGCTCTTTCCGTCGACGGGTGAATACCACCGCCGGTGGGGTCTGACGGTTGAGCGCGCAGCGAAGCTCAAGCCCGCGGCGGTGGTCTTGCACCCCGGCCCGGTCAACCGCGGGCTCGAGCTTGCGCCCGAAGTCGCCGACGGCAACCGCAGCCTCATTCTCGAGCAGGTCGAAAACGGCGTCGCCGTGCGCAAGGCCATTTTGGAGGCCGTGTCATGAGCAGCGCGTTGTTTCTGCGACAGGGGCGGGTGGTCGACCCGGTCACCGGGGTCGACGCGGTGCTCGACGTGCGCATCAGCAGCGGCCGCGTTCTCGAAGCGGGGCCGACGCTGCACCCGCGCAGCGAGCGGGTCATCGACGCGAGCGGGCGTTGGGTGTTGCCGGGGCTGGTCGACCTGCGCGCCACGCTGCACGACGAGGCCGACGTTGAACACGCGCTCAAGGGCGGCATGACGTCGGTGTTGCTCACCCCCGAATCGCCCTTGGTGCACAGCGCCCGGTTGCACGTGCGGCAAGCCCGGCCGCTGACCCAAGGCCTCAAGGGTGAAGAGCTGGGCGAAGTGGGCGAAAACGGCTCGGTGCTCTCGAACGGGTTCGCGCCGATCACCCGGGCGGGCGTCTTGCGGCGAGCGTTGCAGTATTCAAAGCCGTTCGGCGCGCTGCTCATGGTGCACCCCGAAGACCCCAGCATTTCTGGCCGGGGCCTGCTCGGCGAAGGCGCCACGGCGACCCGGCTCGGCTTGCTGGGCGTGCCGGCGGCCGCCGAAACGGCCGTCGTCGCGCGTGACCTCGAGGTGCTCAAGGGCACCGGCGGGCGCCTTCATTTTTCGCACCTGACCTGTGCCCGCTCGGTCGAGCTCGTGCGCGCGGCGAAGGCGCAGGGGTTGACGGTGACCTGCGACGCCACGGCCCACCACCTCACGCTCGACGACACCACCGCCAACGGCTTTTCATTGCTCGCCCGGGTCTGGCCGCCGCTGCGGTCTGCGGCCGACGTGGCGGCGTTGCGCGCCGGGGTGGTCGACGGCACCATCGACGCGATCGTGAGCGACCACCAACGGGTCGAACCGCTCGACTTGGAGCACCCCTTCGAGCAGTCGACCCCGGGGGTCGACGCGTACGGCGCTTTCATGCAGCGGGTGTTGTCGCTCGAGCTGCCGGCGCCGGTGTTGGCCCGCCGGCTGTCGGTGCGGCCTTCAGAATTGTTGGGGTGGGGCGCCCGCAGCGTGGCGGTCTCGTCGGTCGCCGACATCACCGTGGTTGACCCGCGCACCAAGACGGTTCATGCCACCATCGTCGCTGGTGAATTGCGGTATCTCGAAGGGAGCATGCAGCCGTGAAGCGCGCCGTGTTGGCTCTGGCCGATGGTACGACATTCGAGGGGAACGGCTTTGGCGCCGAGGGCGAAGCAGTCGGTGAAGTCGTCTTCAATACGTCGATGTTCGGGTACCAAGAAATTCTCACCGACCCGTCGTACGTCGCGCAAATCGTCACCATGGCGTACCCGCACATGGGCAACGTGGGCACCAACCCCGACGACCAAGAATCAGAGCACCCCCACGCGGTCGGCATGATCGTGCGCGAATTTTCGGAGCCTTCGAACTGGCGGTCGACAGAGTCGCTGAGCGCCTACCTCGCCCGGTGGAACGTGGTGGGCATCGCAGGGCTCGACACCCGAAAGCTGGTTCGGCACCTGCGCACGCACGGTTCGCAAATGGGCGTCGTTTCGACGAAGCCCGAGAGCACCGCCGCGCTCATCGACAAAGCCCGCCGCGCCCCCAGCATGGAGGGGCGCGACCTCGCGACCGGCATTTCGACCAAGCAGCTGTTCGAATGGTCGCACCCCACGCCCCGCCTGTTGGGCGAAACCACGCCGCGAACGCCGCCGAAGTTTCACGTCGTCGCCATCGACTACGGGCTCAAGCGCGCCATGTTGCAGTACTTGGTCGACGTGGGCTGCCGGGTGACCGTGGTGCCAGCGTCGACCGGCGCGCAGGCGGTGCTGGCGCTCAAGCCCGACGGCGTCTTTTTGACCAACGGCCCCGGCGACCCCGCGGCGGTGAAGGGGGCCGACACGACCGTCGCCGCCCTCGTCGGCAAAGTGCCGCTGTTCGGCATTTGCTTGGGTCACCAAATTCTGGCGCTCGCGTTGGGCGGCAAGACCTACAAAATGAAGTTCGGCCACCGCGGCGCCAACCAGCCGGTCAAAGACCTGGTGACCGGTCATGTTGAAATTACCGCGCAAAATCATGGGTTTGCGGTCGATATCGACAGCCTGAAGGGCAAGGCGATCACCACGCACGTCAACCTGAACGATCACACGGTCGAAGGTTTGGCGGTACCGGCGTCGCGGGCGTTCAGCGTGCAGTACCACCCCGAGGCATCGCCGGGGCCGCACGACGCACGGTATTTGTTTCAACGTTTCGCCGACCTCATGGGCGGCAAGCCCTTGCCGCAATGAGCGCTTCGACCGAGCCTTCAGTACCGGTGGGGGCCGCTCCGCCGTCGATGAGCCCGCTCCCGCAGCCGGTGTTCGACGAACTGGTGGCGTGGGCGACCCCCGACGACCGCAAGGCCGACGTGATCGGCGCGAAGGCCGAATGGCTCGAGAAGACGGGCGAGGTCTTCGACGACGACCGCCAGCTCGAGCTGCGCATGACGGCGTTTCTCGAGCACTACGTGTGCGACCGGGTCGCACCGGCGTTGGGTACGACCCCGGCGCTCGCTCGGTACGAATTGGCCCTGAAGACCGAGACCCCGGCGCGCGCGGCGGCGTTTCGTTCGTTCACCGAGACGATTCACGGGCTGTTCGAAGTGCGCCGGCTCAAGCCGGGCGAAGTTCGGTTGCGCTCGCTGCTGACCCACGTCGACTTCGACGTGACCGAGCGCCGGCAGCTGCTCGGGCTCAGCGTGTCAGACGTGCTTGAAATTCGCATCGTGCCGTACTTGGGCGGGTTTCACTTTTTGCAGTCGTATTGTTGGCACCCGAGAGCCGCGGGCCCCCTGTTGCGCGCCGAAGCCGCCCGCCGCCGTAAGACCGGCGAATCTGAGCTCGAACTCATTTGGGACGCCGCCCTTCGTTCGATGAAGGTCGAGCGGTACCGCCAAATCGCCGTCGAGAAGATCTACGACTTCAGCTCGAAGAAACGGTGAGGTGTGGGTCAGCGGCCGTCGAGCAGCTCGAGGTAGTCGCGAAGCCGCTCCAGCTCGTCTTCGGGCAGCTCGTCGAAGGCCAGCCCGAAGCCCAGCGCGCTCACGGTCACGTGGTCGACCGACCGATTCGGTACGTCGCGGCGCGAGCGCCCAAACCGCATGACGTGCACCCTGACTTCGAATGGGTCTCCGCCCGGCAAGGCCAACAAGAGCGACGCTTCGTCACCGACGTTGACCTCGGCCAAAGCGTCGGAGTCTTCGACGAACGCGCTGCTCTCTGAAAGCTCGAGTACGCGCACATCACACGCGTCAGCCAAGAAGGGTGACTCGAAGCGACCGTACAGCTCACAGCGGTAACGAAGAGGTCGCTTGGTGGTCATGGCCCGGCCCAACAGTGAACCCGACACTGTACCCGGGCGGGCCGCGCCGAGCGTGCTGAACGTTGATGTGCGCAGATGTCAGTAAATACGCGGCCTTGACGCGGTCAGAGCGCGGTCCTTAGCATTTGGGTGCACTCCGGGGGGAGTCGAGAGGGTCCGTTGGGAGTAGAGCATCGCAAATACCTCCGCGTGGCCTCGAGGCTGCGCTGCTGGTGCGAGGGCGACAACATCACGGTGT
>JBGAIY010000587.1:0-4151 GCA_044225205.1 Myxococcaceae bacterium
ACCCAGTTGTTTCGGCCGGTCATCACGGTGGCCGACCCGTCGGTGGAGTTGACGAGGGAGGGCGCGCCGGTGCTCGAATAGAAGATGTTGTTGAACAGCTCGATGCTCTGAATCGGGTTCGAGACTTGAAAAAGCCTGATGAAGTCTCTGGGTTGCGCGCTCAGCAACAGAAAGGTGTTGTTCATGAAGCGGTAGCGGCCCTCGCTGTCTGACGCGCTGTCACTCCCCAGCCGCACCGCCGAAGCGAAGCTCGACGCGATGAACACGTTGCCGACCACGTCGCCGTCTTCGGGTATGCCCGGCACGGCGTTGTCGACTTCGGGGCCATACAGCGACATGAGGTAGTAGTTGTTCGGCCCGGGGGCCCCCTCGAGCCAGTTGTAATAAATCTCGTTTCGCCGAGCGCGCGACTTGATGCCTTCTCCGGCCACGTTGTCGTGCAAGTAGCAGTGTTGAATTCTCAAAACGGCTTCGGGGTACATGGCCGAGTCGGTCGCGATGTAGACCGGGTGCTTCAAGTTTTCTCCCGGAGGCTGACTGCCTGACCGCGTGACCTCGACGGTGTCGAGCGTGATGTTGCCCGAGCCATAGTCGGTGCCCAGAACGCCGTGCTTGGGGCAGTCGCGAACCAACGTGTTTCGAATGGTGATGTCGGCGGCGTAAATGCGCACGCACACCTCTGAACCGGCCGCGACCTCGAAGCTTTCGAAGCGAATGAAGTTGCTGCCCTCGAAATGAACCGCATATGTGCCGCCAGAAATGACCGGCCGATGACCGGCGACCGAGACGCCTCGAATGACAATGGGGCTGGCTGCCGTGCCCGATTCAGTCAGCGTTACGCTTTGATACGTCGCATTGCCGTCGACTTCGACGATGTCTCCGGGCCGCAGCAACGAGGCGACTTCGCCCAGTTGACGGTACGTTCTGGTCGGGCCGACCCGGTAAGTCGCTGAACCGGCGTCGGGCGTGCCCGCATCGGCAACGGCGGCGTCGGGCGTGAAGGCCGCGTCGGGCGTGAAAGCCGCGTCGGGCGTGAAGGCCGCGTCGGGCGTGAAGGCCGCGTCGGGCGATAAGGCGGCGTCGGGCGTGAAGGCGGCGTCGGGTGTGAAGGCCGCGTCGGGTGTGAAGGCCGCGTCGGGCGTGAAGGCCGCGTCGGGCGTGAAGGCCGCGTCGGGCGTGAAGGCGGCGTCGGGTGTGAAGGCCGCGTCAGGCGAGCCGGCATCTGGGCTGCCACCAGAATCGGTGGTTGGCGCAATCTCGAGACACGAACACAACAACACGAGCAGCAGCGTGCGAGCGAGCATCTGGTTCCCTCTGAAGAACAAGCCGCGCCCCACACGTTTTGGACGAAGTGTTCGACTCAAGGACGCCAGAATGGCGACGAAGAGCGGCAATTCCGCCGTCTCGGAACAGCCACACCCGACCTGGAGTGCGCTGAACGTCGGCCGGTCGTCGCCGACCCCGCCATCGACATCTCCGTCGACGCCACTGTCAACGCCACCACCGTCAACTGCACCACTGCCGGCGCACAGCGACGTTGCAGGCAGGTTGTCGCCCATTTGCCCGGGTTGGTCGCCCCACGAGGCGAATGACGAGCCGTGCCCGAGTTGGCCGTCGGTGTTTTGGCCCCAGCATCGAACGGTGCAGCCGTCGAACCAGGCGCAAGTGTGGCCTCCCGAAGACGCAACGCCGGCGACAGGTCGGTCGACGCCGAGTCTCAAGGGGGTGAGCGACTCGGTTTCTCCTGGGTCGTTGCCCATGCTGACGGTGGTCTCGATGCCGAGTGCTCCACTGGAGTTGTCACCCCAGCAGATCACGCCGCCGTCGAGGGTTTGCGCGCACATGCCCATTGCGCCAGACGCACCTTGCGCGAGCGCCGCGACCGCGTACGCCAGGCCGACCGGAGGGGTCAGGGCGCCCAGTTCTCCGGGAGTGCCACCGCGGCCTTGGGAGCTGTCAGAGCCCAGTTCTCCGGCCGCGCCCTCGCCCCAGCAGACGACGCGACCGTTCGTCGGGTGCAGCGCGCACACCGAACGCGCACGGGCGCTGATGCTCCGAGGCGCGAAGCCGAGCGGTACGTTCGTGAGGTTGGCGATGTCGCCGGGTCGACTGCCCTGGTCGTTCTTGGAGCCGATGCCGAGCTGACCGCTGGCATTCTCCCCCCAGCACCCGACGCCCCCGTCGACGAAGACGGCGCAGTTGAAGTTGTAACCCGACGTGATGGCGACGACCGGCCCCTTCAATGGCACCGGGTCGACGGTGGCAACGGCCGTGCGGTTCGCAGTGTCGCCTTGGCCCAACTGGCCGTTTCGATTTCGCCCCCAACAGGTGACGCCGCCGCCCGCCAAGAGGGCGCACGCGTGGTAGCCGCCGACCGAAATGGCGAGGGCCGGTGCTTTCAGCTCGAGCGTCGGCAGCGCCGCGCCCATGCTGCCGGCGGTCGCTCCTCGCGTCGTGGTGTCTCCAAGGCCGAGATTCCCGTCTCCGTTGTCGCCCCAGCACTTGACCCCGCCGTCGCCGATGATGGCGCAGGTAAAGTCATTGCCCGCGCCGACGGAAACGACCGGAGCCCCGAGGTCGGTGGGCGGGAGCGAGGAGCCCATGTCTCCGGCGAGCGAGCCTCGCGAGCGGGTGTCTTCGAGACCAAGTTGCCCACGGTCGTTTCGACCCCAACAGCGCAGGCTCTGGTCTTCGAGAATGAAGCACGAGTGCCGCACTCCGAGCGCCAGTCTGGTGGCGCCGGCCCAGGTGTGCGTGGCGCACCCCAAAGCGAGCAACACGAGCACCGACGCCGTGGGCCTCATTGAACGAGGGCGTGCGTACCGTCGGCGTAGAAGCGAACGGTTCTGGTGGCTCCGGCGACCGTGAGGTTCGCTTGATGCCAGCCCGCGCCCGTAGAGAGCGTCGCCGCGCTGACGCGAGACCCCACGTCGAGCACCTTGAGCGAGGTGTAGTCGGTCGTGCTGTCGACCTGAGCCAGGCGCCACACGTCGCGCTGGGTGAGGGAGCCATTCAAGTTGACCGCCGACCACGCCGAAGCCGGCACGAGCGAGCGAACCGCGACGGGCCCGTCGGCAGTCGAATAGGTCGCCACCGCGCCGTTGATGGTGGGTTGCGCCGGCACGTGGAGTCGCCAGGTCTTCGCGGCCGACGACACGACGCGGTCGAAAATGACAACCACCCGCAGGTCGTCGAGCCAAACGTAGTCGCGTCGGTACGTGCTGGCGCTCGACCAGTAAGGCGCGGCGTCGATTTGCACGTAGTGGTGCGGCACCGCGTCGCTTCGGTGGTCTTCGGCCGCGAGAATGTGGGGGTAGTCGCCGGCGGTGTTTTCAATGTGCCCCGCCAACGTGACGATGTTCGACACGTCGCTGCCCACGCCGCTGCCCGCTTCAGCCATCACTCCAGAATTGCTGAAGAATTCGGGGTCGGTCACCAACCACTGACTGCCCGAGGCCCACTGAAAGCCTGGCGCGTCGGGGTTGTTGTGGCTGAACGCGGCGCCGGCGCTCGAGTTGTTGGCGAACATCACCGCCGCTCGCGCCGTCGTCTGAAAGCCGTCGGCCGAACGAAGGCCGATGAGCCCCGCGCCCGGGGTCGGCGTCACCAGCGAACGTTCGGGCTTCTGGTCGAGCCCAACCGACGGCACGCCGCGAATCGACCAGTAGAAGCTGGCGAACCCTTTGTTCGCGCGGCCCCAGAAGGTCGCCGGCATCGCCACCTGGAGAATCGCTTTCGCTTGTGCCGCTTGCGGCGTGCTCGCCGCGCTGTGGGCGAGGTGGTGCCAATATTCGAGCGAGAGTTGGGTGAACGGCGCGTCAGACTGACTGGCCTCTGAACCCACTTCGAAGAAGTTCGTCAAATTCGGCCGGGTTTGAAACATCAGCAATTCGAGCTGCTGCACCAAGTCGATCTGCGCGTTCGCCAGCAGCGTCGTGCCGGTCACGGTGTCGCTCAGCTCCATGGCCCAAATGGCGTTCTTCACGTAGCCCGCGTAGTAGTGCCCTTCGGTTTGCACGGGCCCCGCCCAGCGCGGAGCCGTCACCGCGGTCGCGAACGTGTGACCCATGTCGACGGTCTTGTTTCGCCACTCCAGAGCACGGTCGTTGAAACCCTCACTGGCGATGCCGACGATGGCGTGAGCGAGAAAC
>JBGAIY010000588.1:0-4350 GCA_044225205.1 Myxococcaceae bacterium
GACGCCCTCATCGTCAACCGGAGGAAACGGGCGTGCGTAGGTCGCGGTCGAATAACCGAACACGCAACTGCGGTCGTTCGGCGCATCGGGTACGAGTGCTTTGTACGAAACGGCAGACACCGAGTCGTCGGCACCGACCTTCACCAGCCACCCGAACCGCTCGAAGTCGAGCGGGTCGGTCTGATTCAACGCCAGCACGTTGTAGTAGACGTCGCCCTTCGGGTTGATGGTCAGTGGGCCCGCGACAAAGAACGCCGGGTCGCGAATGAGGTCGGGGACGTCGCTGAATGAACTGCGCGGGTCGAGCGTGGCGACTTTTTTGCCGGTGTGTCGGTCGATTTTGTGAATCGTGCCGTTTGCGCCCGGCACGTAGAGCCAACCCTGAAACAGCGCAGGCTGAAAGACCGGCTCCCAAAAGGTCAGTTCAAACGGTTCGGGTTTCCAGTCGCTGGCGAACTCCCAGTCTTTTCTCAGCGTGCCCGCGTGCCACGAAAACTTGGCCTCATTCCACGTCTGAGAACTCCAAGTGGCGTTGCCGCACGGGGGCGCGTTGGGCTCAGGTTCTGACGTCGCGGCGGGGCAGGGCGAATAGGTGCCGCCTTTGTGGAGCATGTACACGTCGTCGCCGAGCAAGAGCGGCGTTTGGTAGTGCACCGTCAAGAAGCCATGGTCTTCTTTCTGCTCGTCTTTTTCGAATGGGTCGAAGACGAACGTCGCCAATTGTTTCTGAAGTGGCTGGCCAGCGGCGCACGCTTGGCCGGTGTGAGCGGCGTTGGCGGCCCACTGGGTCCACCCGCAGGTGGGTTCTGGCGGGCGCGCGCAGCCGACGAGTACGACCGCGAAAACGACCGAAACAAGGAGCGCGCGTTGCATGGAGAGGAGCCCCGCTGAGCGACGGTGAACGGTGGCACAACGAACGACACGAGCTTTCGTATCGCGTGCCCGGTCTTCGGGGTGGCCTGCCCCGAGCGGCCGTCGCGAGGGTCGTTCCAGGTCTGCCGCTTCGCGACGGGAGCACCGTGGGGCGTCATCGAAGCCCAGCCGTTGGTTCTCGAATTCGCGCCGCGGTCAGAAGAGAATGAGGCGGGTGTGTCCCTGGGCCATCGTGGGTGTCGTCGGGGTGGTGCTGGGAACATGGCTCTTGGCCAAGCTCGCGAGACTCCGTTGGCCGAAGTGCCCGGGGTGCTTGAACCAGGGTCGGAGCGAGCGGCTGCGATTCATCGAGCTGTTCTCGATCGACGGGCGACTCGTTCGCTATTTCGTCTGCAGTGAGTGCAAATGGCGAGGCCTCCAAGAGGGCGAGACCCTGCGCCCCGCCACCCGCCAAGACTGGGACATCATCGGCTACACCTGGTGATGTTCAGGGGCGAACGAGCGCCGCACGCTTCTTGACATTCGCCTGCGCGAGCAGTGCTACGAGCAGATCACCATGAACCTTCGCGGGCATGCACCCAACGTTTGGTCGATGACGCAAGACATCTCGCTGATGCCGGGCTTCGTGCTGTCGGCGACTGGCCTCGTCGTTCGCCTCGAGTCGGGTGGGGTCATCGTCATCTCACCACTGCCCAAGATCGCTGAGTTCGCAGACGAGGTGCGAGCCTTGGGGCCGGTGGTCGCCGTCGTCGCACCGAACCTCGCACACCACTTGTCGGTACCGAAGGCGATGGCGTTGTTCCCCGAAGCGAGGGTGTGGGGTTCGCCCTCGCTCCAAGCCAAGCGAGCCGACATCACGTTTACCGACGCGCTGACGCCCGAGGCGCGGCCGTGGGGAGACGAGCTCGTGCCGATTTTCGTGAACGGCATGCCGAAGCTGAACGAGACGGTGTTCTTTCACCGACCGACCGGCGTGCTGTACCTCGTCGACATCGCCTTCAACATCGAGCGGCCGAAGCAGTGGCTCGGTCGGTTGATTCTGGGCGCGGTCGGTGCCTACGGCCGGTTCGGGCCGCCGAGGGTCGGTTTCAAGCCGGCCGACAAGGCGGCGTTTCGCAAGACCATTGACGAGTTGGTCGCCCTCAAGCCCAAACAGCTGCTCGTTTCACATGGAGTGCCGGTGACAGAAAACGCGACCGAGGTGCTTGCCCGCGCATTTGCCTGAGCGCGTCGACGCGACCTGGTGACGCTGCCCAAGCTCGCATGAACGTTCGCGCGGAGAGCGACGCCAGATGAAAGAGGTCTGCGACGCCCGGCCGTTCCCACAGGTCGTTGTGGTGGCCGTTCGGCACGTCAAACCTCTCGAGGGGCTCGAATTGCGTGCCCAGCCGTTGGCCCAAGTCGAACGGCACCACTTCGTCTGCCTGCACTCGAGGCGCCGCCGAATACGAGTCGAACCGCTCGGCCGCCAACAAGCGCGCCGGCAAGACTCGACGAGCGATGCTGAAAGACCCGACCGCCGCAGCCGACAACGTCGTGAAATCGCGCTCAGCTGACTCGGCTGCATCGTCGGCGGGGTCGCGGGGGCGGCGCTCGCCACCCTCGTGTGGTTGATGCGCTGGCTGCCCATCGAGTGACCTTGCCGATCGGCTCGCCCGGTTTTCTCGAATTCTCACGTCGAGAAAGGCTCCAAAAATCGGGCGCTTTGGGGAGGAGTGAAGTCTCTGATCGGGAGAGCGCTGAAAAAGAGCAGCGCCTGCGAACCAGAACGCCTCAACGTTCGATGATGTAGGACACTTTCAATTCTTCAGGGGGCAACCATGACGAACGTGACGAACACTCCGGGGCATCGCAACCGCCACACTGGCTCAGCAACCAACACGGCCGCCGCGGTACCCGCCTCGCCAACCGCACCTGCGGTACCGGCTTCGGCGACCGTACCGGCTTCACCACCCGCGAATGTGTTCGAGCACGCCCGCGCGCCCTGACGTGACAGCGCCGGCGGGAACTCCGGTCGTGCCAGCGCGGGAACCTGGTTTCCGGTGAGCAATCGCCGTTGGGCACGCCCGCGCTCCCGTTGACGGCCGCAATGGCCGCGGTCGTGAAACCGGCCGACCAGGCGCTCAACCTCAAGAGCTCGACGCCTCGTTCAACCCACTCAAAGAATTCACCGGCCCCCTGACGGCCGGCAGCCAGATTTTTGAGGGTAAAGCGGTCATTCCCACCCGCGACATCATCGGTGGCGTGATCAAGTCGCTCGGGCCGCAAGGTGCTGCGTTGGCTGGCCTGCTCTCGACGTTGCCCGAGGGCTCGGTCATTCGCACGCCTGCGCACCAGTTCAACGTCGACGGCCAAATCGGCAACCGGGTCATCGCCTACGGTGGCGGCATTCAGCACCAGAACATCGACACCCTGGTCACCGAGTTGGGCAAGCAGGGCTTTCGGGTGATCAAGCAAATGTCTCACTACAATGGCCCGGCGCAAGGCGGCAAAGCCGGTTCAATTCTCGAAGACGGCGTCGGTGGTACGACCCACGCGGGTGGGTTTTCGGCCGGGTTCGTCGACGGCAAGCCGGCCTCGATCAAGAGCGACTGGCCGTCAGACTACGGGCGCCTTGCCGACGCGAACGTCGACTACAACGCCACCCTCTTCGCGATCGACTACCAGGGCGGCACGAAGAAGCCGATTCCTTCGGCGACGAAGCTCGCCTACAAGCACAACGCCGACATGTGGGACGCGGTGCTCGGCGCGCTGGTGCCGTTCGCCGGGTCTGACCCCGACTCTCGGTTCAGCAACTACAAGTACAACCCCCTCGACCTCTACGACCAAGCGAGCGCCGTCAGCATCGCGAAAGACGCGGCGACCCTCGACTGGGACCAGTTCCGCGAGAACCACGGTGCATTCTACTGCGCCGAAGGCCAGTACACCGTCGCCAACCTCGGCCCGCAGGAAATGACGCTGCTGCAGAAAAGCAAGTTCGGCAACACCAAGTTGGGCGCTCTCATCGAAGAGTTCCAAAAGGCGCCGGGGTACGCGGGCCAAGACGCCGAGTTCCGCCGCACGCACCCGGAGATTGGGTGGAAGCACCTGCGTGACACCAACGGGCCCGACGGCAAGCCCTATCTCGACGGCATGGCGTACATGCGCCTCGAGCAGACCGACCGCATTGGCACGGCGCTCGAGTGGGTGCCCGAAGACGTGAAGGGGTGGCAGACGTATGAACCCATCGAGGCCAGCGGTTTGGTCGCGAAGCCGATGACCGTGGCCGGGCTGGCCTGGTCGGTGTTGAGCCGGTACATGCCGCGTGAGGCCGTTTCCAAGCAGTTGGCGCAAGACCTGGTCGCCGGCCATGCGAAGGGCACGCCCGAGCAAAAGAAACAGATCGAGATGTTGCTTGGTGGCAACGCCCCGTCGTCGGCGGCCGGGCAAAAAGCCATTGGGGTGCTCGCGTTCAAGGCGGCCACGGGCTTCACGTCA
>JBGAIY010000589.1:0-4139 GCA_044225205.1 Myxococcaceae bacterium
CACGTCTTTGCCGCCTTCGAAAAATTCGGTCTCGGTGCAGTTGTCGCGCTTGTCGTCGCAGTCGGTCTTCACGAGCAGCTCACCCGAAGCGTCGAACACCTTTTCGCCGTCTTTGAGCCGCCGGCCGTGGTCGTACCGTTCTTCTTCGCGCACCTTGCCGGTCGACACGTTGAACTTTCGACTCAGGCCGTGCTGCTGACCCCACAGGTATTGCTCGGTCGCGCGCACCTTGCCGTCGTCGGTGTACAAGCTGACGGTGCTCTGCTTGCCATTGAGCCCGCACCATTCGGCGTCTTGCTTGCCGATGGCTTGCTTGCCGCACGACAAGGTCGTCAGCTGCCCTTTTTTGTTCAGCTGAAAATCAACCACGGGCCGGTTGTTGCCCGGCACCATGAGGTACACCCGGCTCACGAGGCCGTCTTCGTACGACTTTTGAACCCCCTGCAGTTCGCCGTTCGAATACGCGTACTCTTGTTGAATGACCCCGTCGTCGCCGTAGTGCCGACGAACGCCGTGGTACTTGCCGTGGTGGTAGGTGCCCTGGTCGGTGATGTTGCCCGACCGCACGTCGTACTCGACGTAGGGGCCTTCGCGCTCACCTTCGACGTACTGCTCGCGCGACGACGTCTTCTTCGTGTCCATGTCTTGGTAGGTGACTTCGCCGGTGAAGTACTGCGGCGGGTCGACCTCGCGCTGTTTGCCGTTGAAGAGCTTGATGTTGCCGCTCGCGAGCGCGCTGGCCGCGAAGACCCAGGTGGCGAAGAACCCGAATGATTTCATGCCGCGACCATCGCAAATTCAAACTCGGGTCTCGAGTGCGAAACCAGCACGGCGCCGCCGACGCGCGACAGCGACCGCGGTCACCAGGGCCAAGCCTCCGCACGTGTCGGGGCCTGGGTGCGAGCACCCGCAGGCCACGGTGTACGCGACGGGGGCGCGGCTCGGGCAGGTCGCCGGGGCGCCCGCGTCTTCGGGTGAGCTGAGGCGGCGGGCCGTGACACAGTCTCCCAAGGAGTGCTCGACCGCTCCGATGGTGCGCAGGCCCGCGGGGCGGGGGCGCCCACAGACGTCATCGGTGACGTCGGCTCGGGGGGCTCCAAGGCCCCTGAGCGACGACACGTCTCCGGTCGCGCGGAGGTCTCCGGCGCGCCACCCCGCGTAGTACCCGTCGAAGGTCGACAGCGCGACGTTGGCGACGTTGTCAGACCCGGTGAAGGTGCCCCCTTCACGGGCGAAGAGCACCGAGCTCAGCAAATTGCCGGTCGCGTCGGCGGTGGTCGCCGGGTACCGAAAGTCGACGCGGTATTGTTCGATCAACGTGTTGTACAGCACCCGGGTCGCCGGGCTGTTCGCCACGTAAATGCCGACGTCGGCGCAATTGACGACGATGTTGTTGCGCACGACCGCGTCGGTTTGGTCGGCCGGGCAGCGAACGCCCACCGGGGCGCACGGAGGCCCCACGACGTCGCCCCCGCCCAACCCCAAGCCGATTTCACTGACCAAGGGGTCGTACGTCGCGGCCCGGCACAGCACGACGTTGCGCTCGAGCAACGCGCGTTTGCCGCCCGCGGCCACGTTGACCGCGTAGGTGGTGGAGGTACCCGGCGCGGCAAACGACAACCCGACGATGAAATTGTCGCGAATGACCCAGTCGTCGCCGCCAGCGACCGAGACCTGAGACAGCGTCGCGGTCGTCACTCTGAAGTGCGACGAGTCGAAGTCGTTGCGCTCGACGAGACCCCGGTGCGCTGGCAACACGCCGCCGTCGGGCAACGAGCGCCAGGCTCCCCGCACCCCGCGGTCGAAGTCGCGAATGATGCTGCCGCGCAACTCGAAGCCCTCACCCAAGACGCTCAAGCCTTGGTCGCAATCGGAGTCGACCGGGCAGACCCCTTCGACCCGCAGGTCTTCGAAGTGCCAATGGTCGCCCGACACCAACACCCCAACGTGGCCCGACACGAGAATGCGCGCCGACCGCGGCACCCGCGCCCGCACGACAATGGGCTGGGTGGCCGTGCCCGTGGCCGCGCAGGTCAGCCCCGTCACGGGGTAGACGCCGGGCTCGAGCACCACGACGTCGCCGGCGCGGGCCTGGGCGAGCGCGTCTTCGAGACCGGCCGAGTCGCAGACCGGCAATTCGGCCGCCACGGCCACGCTCGAAGCCAAGGCGAAGCACAGCGCGGCACCACGTGAACTGCTCAGCGAATCGAACGACACGCTCGAAGTGTGACGCATTCGAGCGGCCGGGTCACCCGCCGTGAGCGACGCGAATCATGAGCCTTTGGGGCGGTACCACGCCTGAAGGCGTCGCCTCAATTGTTCGTGAGCCCGAGCGAAAAACCGCCAGTCACCGCCCCGAGCTGCGCGGCCTTCAGTTCGGTGGCCTGGAGTGAATTCTTGGTGTTGGTCTTGGTGTTGGTCTTGGCCTTGGTCATCGGTCGCTCCGGTTCGCAAACGAGGTTCGAATTCAGGAGAGCCCGTCGAAGGAAATGTCGCACCGACTCCGGCCAAGTCGTCAAAGCGCATGAAATTGCCCAGCATTTGACCGCGCGCGGCCGACGAACCAGGCGGCGAGAATGACGAGCGTGGCCCAGTGAGTGCCCGCGCCCGTGCTCGAACACCCGGAGGCTTCGACGCCCGCACCTGGGCTGACACCAGCGTCACCGGGCTTCGCACCCGCGTCGGCCGACGACACGAGGCCTGCGTCGGCCGCGA
Source organism: Myxococcaceae bacterium (assembly GCA_044225205.1). GTDB lineage: Bacteria > Myxococcota > Myxococcia > Myxococcales > Myxococcaceae > JAEUJT01. The sequence goes on from JBGAIY010000589.1 coordinate 2,716, forward strand.
TACCGGCGTCGACCGTCACCGCGCCGGCGTCAGCAACGCCGTGGCCACCTGCGTCGAGAACGCCGCTGTCGACCCCCGGCCCGGCGTCGCGCACGCCTGCGTCGCGAGGGGCACCGGCGTCGAGCGAGCCACCCGAGCCGAAGCCTCCGTCGCGCGCGGGCCCGCGGTACATCGGGCCGATGTACGACGTCGCCGCGACGATGTCGTCGTACCAGAGGTTCTGGTTCGGCAGCACTTCGCTCGAGTACGGCGCCAAGACGATGAAGTTCACCTTGAGGTCGGCCACCGTTCGCAACCTCAGGTTGGGAAAGTCGGCGGTCAACCGGCCGTCGACCCAGAACGCCAGGCGGCCGTCGCGCTGGCCGGGCGTATTCGCCTTGACCATGATTTCGAAGCTGAGCCACTGCCCCAAGGGAGGAATGACGTCGGCGCGAGGCACGAAGCTGGAGCCAAAGGGGTTCACCCCACCGAGGGCCCCGCTCGGCAGAAACGCGTCGCCGTAATCGCCCTGTTGGTCGAGGTGGTAGCAGTAAATGTAGAGGTACCCCGGCGTGGCGCTCCCCGGAGGCGCCCAGTCGAAGCGCGGGTCGATGTTGTCGAGGCCGGCGGTGAAGTGGTTCGTGCCGTTGGGCTTCACGCCGGTCGAACTGCCGGTGGTGACGCCCGGGGCTCCGGCGAAGAGCGTCATGCCCTGGTGGTGCACACCGGGGTACTGGGGGTCGTACCGCAGGTAGTAGCGCAGAAAGAGCGTGTCGAACCCGGCCTGGCCGAAGTCGCGCCACCCGCCGTAGGCCGCCGCCGTGGGCAGTGAAATCTTCGCGGCCTTCGCGCCCGAGTGTTTCTCGTTCGTCACCACGCTGACCCCGCCGTAGATGTTGTCCCACTGAGAATTGGCGGCAGTCAGTTGCGAACCGGTCACCGCTTCGAAGTTTTCGTGAAAGACGACCGAGGGGTCGCTCGCGATGCCTTCGTCACCCGCGTATTGGGCGGCCAGGCCGGTGTCACCTTCGGGCAGCGCGGGGAGTTGAGCGAGGGCGGCCGAGCTGCAAAAGAACGTCAAGACCAGTGGGCGCATGCGCCGGCAGCAAAGCAACGTGCATGCCCTCAAAACGCCCCTCTGGTTTCAACCCCTTCAACCGCCGACTGATGCAGCGTTGCAACAGGTGGTGACGGGGCTGGTCACGCGCGCCGGGCTCTGACGGCTTCGGCGAGTTGCCGGCTCGCCCACTGTGCCAACACCACCGCGGCGTCTCGAAACGCACGGTACGCGGGGAACCAGTTGACGTCGACGACCACGGGGCCATTCGGGCCTTCGACGAGGTCGATGCCGAGCAAGTCGGCACCGACGGCACGAACGACCGACTGCGCCAGCGCGTGGTGGGCCGGCTCGACGGCGCAAGGCTCGCCGGGTCGTGGCCCGCTGC
>JBGAIY010000023.1:0-20175 GCA_044225205.1 Myxococcaceae bacterium
ACGTAGTACCGCGCGTCGTCGCCCAGGGTCTTGGTCTTGGCCAACGCCCGCGCCACCTCGAAGCCTTCGGTGTGAAGTTTCTCGAGCTCGGCCAGAGCGGGGTCTCGCAGCCGCGCCTTGGGGTGGGGGTCGAGCGAGTGGTGCAGCAGTTGCTGAACCGCGAGCTCAAACCGGTCGTCGGCGGTGGCGGCGGCTGAGCGGCCGAGCAGCTGCGAAATCGACTCGGCGCGAGCGGGGTCTTTCGTGCGCAGCGCCTTGGCTTTGGTTCTCAGCACCTCGGCCCACGCGTCGGCGTCGGCCGCGCGCACCGGCTCGAGTTGCCGGCGCGCCACCGCCAGCGCCGAGCCCAAGTTCTTGGCGCCGGCCGCGAGCAGCGCTTTCACGTCTTTGCTGGGCAGCGTGGCGGCGAAGGGCGCGAGCACGTCGGCCAGCACCTGGGCGCCGACTTCGTCGTCGGCGTCGCAGAGGGCCTCGGCCAGCCACGACGGGCCTTTCGGCAGCCCCGCCAGCACCCGCGCGGCAGCGTCGGCGCGGGCGCGGTCTGAGCCACGAGCCACGGGCAACAAGGTCTTGGCGGCCAACGCGCCCTTGGGCCCTTGCGCCAGCGCGCCGAGGTGACGAATGGCCCACAGCGCGACCTCTCCGTCGTTCGCCGAGCACAATTCGGCCAGCTCGTCGGCGAATTCGGGGCCAATGTTCAGCACCGTCAGAGAGTCGCGCGCGGCGCGTATGACCGTCGCGTCGTCGTCGCCCAAAAGCTCCATGAGTTTGCGCAAGGCCTTCTTCGTCGGCCCTTTCGCGCACGCGAACCGGAGCGCCGTCGCGGCTTCGACCCTCACCGACGGCGCCTGCCGCCCACCCACGTACGAGAGGAGCGTTTCTTGGGTGTCGGGCAATTCGAGAAACCCGAGAATTTTGAGCGCTCCTCGCAGTGCGGTTTCGTCTTCGTCGGTCTTCTTTTTCGCGAGAAACTTTTCGACTTGGGTCTTCATGACGCGCTTCTCGGCGTCACTCATGGTGCGAGCTTCTTGCCGCACCGACAAGGCGACCTTGTTCGCGGCTTCCCACGGTTGGTGGCGGAGGCCTTCGAGCGCCAATTCGAATGACTGTCGGCCTCCGACCGCGGGCAACAATTGCGAGAGCACCGCCCGCGCTTCGGGGGTGGCCGTTTGCAAACGGGCCCGTAGCTCGGGCAACGCGGCCTCTCCCAAAGCGGCGATCGCCTCGCGCGCTCGGGCTTGCACTTCTTTGCCGCGGCCCAGCGAATCGAGCAACACGGGCAACGCTTTGAGGGCCTTGAGCTGACCCAAGGCTTCGATGGCGGCTTCGGCGTACGCGTCGAGCGGGTCTTGCGCGAGTTCGACCAAGCGGCTGACCACGTGCGCGTCTTTGACCCCGAGCTCACCGAGCACCACCGTCGCGGCGATACGCTTTCTCGGAGATTCGTCGTCGAGCAATTCAACCAAGCGTTTGAGAGGGTCCACCCGGGGCTCCTGAAATGAAGGTGACAGGGTGACGTATAGCTCGCTTCGCGGGGAGAAAGCCGGGGCGAGTCGCGCCCCCCAGGCGACGGCAAGCCAACGCGCGCGACCGCAGCGGTGCCAGCCTACACGCTGGCGCCGCGAACAGCGCCGAAGGCGGCCGGTGAACTCAGCGCGAAGGCGAAGGTGCCCCCCGTTGGTTCCGTGCTCGGCACGCGTCACCGCTGCAAACGGCTGGTGAGTTCCGCAGTGCGCCCCGGGTTGGTTTCGAGAACGGCACGCACCGCTGCATGCGGTCGGTGAGTTCCGCGCCACGCAACAGTGCGCCCCAGGTTGGTTTCGAGAACGGCACGCACCGCTGCAAGCGGCCGGTGAGTTCCGCGCGACGGCAACAGTGCCCCAGGTTGGTTCCGAGCTCGGCGCGCACCGCTGCAAGCGGCCGGTGAGTTCCGCGCGACGGCAACAGTGCCCCAGGTTGGTTTTGGACACGGCACGCGCTGCCGCAACCAAGGCCGGGGAGCCACGAGCTGTGCCTCGTTGATACCCAGTGCGGCGCGCACGACGCGCCGAGTTCACGCAGGCGACCGCACCCGCGGCAGCGCGGTTGAGGTGGTGGCGCTCGCCCCACCGTACGGCTGTTTCGCCGTGGCTGAAACGCGAGTGCACCTGCAAAGGCCACGAGCGCCGCGCGTTTGGCGAGCCCCCACCGCCCCGAGCGGTTACATTCACGGCCGTGCGCTCGCTCTCTGTTCTCGCCACCTGGTGTGTGCTCCTCACCTGTCACGGGGGGGCTCGTTCGGCCGAGGCCGCCTCGGTTCGCGCGGCGGGCACGCGTACGGTGGCGACGCCTCCATTGGTCGAAGCGGTGTACGAAGGCGGCCTCAAAGGCCAATGGCAAGACCACGGCTGGGCCGAACACGCGCCGAAGCGGGGCGACGCCGAAGTACTCGTGTTTTCGAACTACGGAGGGTGGATTCTCCACAACTCGGCGCTCCGGGGCACCTACGGCGGGCTGGTGTTTCGCTTTCGCGCCTCGGTGGCGTGGGGTGACTTTCTCCAGGCGCGAGTCGACTCCGAAAAAGCCGACATTTTTCCTCGGGTGAATGTCGGCCCGCAGCACCGCCGCGACCTCGAAGGAGGTTGGACCGAGGTCTTCATTTCGATGAGCGAGCTGAACCCGAGCCTCGCGCCATTCAACCGAGTGGTGTTGCGCGCCCTCAAACCCATTGGCGGTGACGGGCTCGTCGAGTTCGACCACATCGGCCTGACCGAAGTCGACCCCGTGGTTGCGGCGAAAGCCGAAGCGTTGCGAGTGGCTCCAGGGCAACCGGCGGCCTTCGTGGTCGACTGCAGCGCCGAGCCCACGCCCATCAGCCCGTACATTTATGGCATCGCGTTTTCGGCGCTGCGCGAACTCGAGAGCGACCACCAATTCAAGCTGCGGGCAACCGCGCGGCGCTGGGGTGGCAACCCGACCAGCCGCTACAACTGGGAACTCGGCAACGCGTGGAACACGGGGGCCGACTACTTTTTTCAAAACACCGACTATGGCCACCACACCGATTTCTCGTGGTCGACGTTCTTGGGCATCGACCGAGACCGCGGCCTCGCGACCGCGCTCACGGTGCCCCTGCTCGGTTGGGTGGCGAAAGACACGAAGTCGTTCTCGTTTTCGACCGACGACTTCGGTGCCCAACAGCAGCTGTGCCCAGAAAACGCCAAGGCGGGCAACGGGGTGTCGAAGTCGGGTCAGCCGTTGACACCCCCGCCTCCCGCGGTGACCAGCATTCGCGCCTCGGCTGACTTCGTGGGCCAGTGGGTCGCGGCCGTTCAAGAATTCGAGAAGAAGCGCGGGCCCACCGTCGACATGTACATTTTAGACAACGAGCCCATGCTCTGGCACGACACGCACCGCGACGTGCACCCAGCGCCCGCCACCTACGATGAGCTGCTCGAGAAGACCATCGCGTACGGTACCGCCATTCGAAAGGCAGCTCCGAAGGCACTGATTGCCGGCCCCGCCGAGTGGGGGTGGCCGGGGTATTTCTATTCTGCCGCCGACGCCAAGGCCGGCTTTCAGGTGCGGCCCGACCGTCGCGCCCACGACGACGTGCCGCTCATTGAGTGGTACCTGAAAAAGCTCGCCGAACACGAAAAGAAGACCGGCGTGCGCGTGCTCGACGTGCTCGACCTGCACTACTACCCGCAAGCCAAAGGGCTCGGCGTCGGCACCGACGGGCAAACCGACCGTGAAACGAACGCCTTGCGCATTCGCTCGACCCGCAGCCTGTGGGACGCCCGCTACACCGACGAGTCGTACATCAAAGAACCGGTGCGCCTGATACCGCGAATGAAAGAGTGGGTCGCTCGCAACAACCCGGGCCTCAAGTTGTCGATCGGCGAATACAACTTCGGCGCCGAGCGCCACCTGTCGGGTGGGTTGGCGCTCGCCGAAGCCCTGGGCCGCTTCGGCCAACAGGGGCTGTATTCGGCTTTCTACTGGTCGTACCCGCCCGACGGGTCTCCCGCGTTTTGGGCGTTTCGCGCCTTTCGCGACTACGACGGCAAGGGTGCGCATTTCTTCGACGCGTCGTTGCCCACCGAGGGGCCGCCCGACGCGTCGCTCTTCGCCTCGCAGTCGGCCGACGGCACCGCGGTGACCCTGGTGGCGCTGAACTTTTCGACCGAAGACGCACTCGACGCGAGCATCGACCTGCGCGGGTGTGCGAGGGCCGAATCACAGCGCGTGTTTACCTACACGGGCGAGGCCCGCGGCTTCGTCGAACAAGACAGGCCGCGCACCCGCTCGGTGCGGCTGCCTCCCTATTCAATGACGGTCATCGAGCTGAAAATGGCGAAGCCCCCGAAGAAGAAAGACTCCAAGCCGTGAGGGTATTGGCGCTCAGTGGGAGCTTGCGGGCGCAGTCGACCAACAGCCGGCTGCTGAAGGCCATGGCGCGCCTCGGGCCGGCGAGCGGGCAGTGGCATTTCGTCGACCAAGGGCTCTCCGAGTTGCCGCACTTTTCTCCCGACCTCGACCGCGAGGGCACCGAGCCGCCGCCGGCGGTCGCCCGCTTTCGTCAGGCGGTGCGCGAGGCCGACGCGGTCGTGATCGCGTGCCCCGAATACGCCCACGGTGTGCCCGGGTCGTTCAAGAACGCGCTCGATTGGTTGGTGTCGAGCGGTGAGTTGGGCGGCAAGCCGGTGCTGTTGTTCGGCGCGAGCCCGAGTGGTGCCGAGTACGCGCGGCGGGGCCTGCGGCCCACCCTCGACGTGCTCGAAGCGAAGGTGCTGGTCGATGCGTCGTTGGTGCTCGCGCGGCACGACTTGACGGCCGACGACCGCATCGCCAACCCCGCGGTCGAAGCGGCGGTGCGTGAGGCACTCCAGGTGCTCAGTCGTTGACCCGAACCGCCGCATGCCGAAACGCTTCGCCCAAGCGGGCCGCGAACTGCCTCGCCAACCCTGCCATTCGGCCTTGTGGCGACACCACCACCTGTTCGACGCGGGGCAGGTGCTTCGCCGACTCCTCCAATTGGCCGATGAGCTCGGTCGCGGTCTGCGGCGTTGCGCGCCCCAACGTGACTTCGATGGCGCGCAGGGGGTGCTGGTGGTCGAGCAGCGGTTGCGCTCGCGCGCGGTGGGCGTCAATGGTGAGGTCCTCGAGGCGACAGGCCGCGGGCCACGTCAACGCGAAGGGCCACCCGTCGCCCGAGACGGCGAGGCGTTGCGCCAGGCCGCCGGCCCACGCCCTTCGAGGCTCATCGCTGGGCATGAGAAAGGGGTAGAGCGGCCCGTAGGCCCCGGCCCGATGTCGAGCATGAGTGCGCTGCGCCAAGGGTTTTCGGAGTCGACCGTCGCGACTTGAATGAGTTCACCCACGGCCGCCGCGCCTGGTTGTTCGAGGAGCCAATCAGCGTAGAGCTGTCGTGGGCCGAGCTGGTCGGCAACCGCCGAGACAACCGCGGCTTCGAGCTCATGATTTCGGGCGATGGTGCTTCGGCCCGCCCAGGCTTCGGCTTTGAGCCAGTCGCGCCACGATTTCACCAAGGCTTCACCCGCGAGGTGGGCTTTGTTCAATTCGACAAGCCACGACCCGTCTCGTTCGAAGTCTGGGCCCAACAGCCGCATTCGGTACGCGTGCTCCTTGGCTTCGACCGAACGGGGTGACGCGAGCCGCCCCCGCTCATTCGCCCAGGCGTAGCCTCGTTCACCGACGGGAAATGCACTGAGCACGGCTCGAATGCGCGCGGTTTCTTCACCCGTCGCGGCGATCAGCTCGTGAATCGTCGCCCAGGTCAGCCGTCTCCACGCTTCGTCGATTTCGGCCAGCACCTCGGCACCTGGGTTCGCGCCGAACTCCTTCGCCTTCAAGGGCCAAAACTGTTGCAGGTCGGAGTCGAAGTCGCGAATGCGCAACGCCAGCGAAATGGCCGCCTCGTACGACGTGGGTTCAGGCAGCGCCACCGACCACCGATGCTCGACCATGGGTGCAACGTAAACCGACGGGCGTTCTTCAGGGGGCCAAACAGAGCCCGCACGAGGGCATCACCCAGCGCCCAGCCTCACAGGTCGCTTCGGTGAAGAAATGGCACCCGCAGACGCGCGGCGCCGAGCACCGTTGTCCCTCGGTCGGGCAGAGCGCGCGCCCGAGCAGTACGTCGTCGTCGGGGCACCCGTTGTTTTTCGCTTTCGCCCGGTGGCAGGTCCACCAGTTGGGGCGTGGTGCGCCCCCCCGCGCCACATCGCACCGACAGACGTAGGGGCCCTCGGCGCAAAACGCTTCGGCGCGACACGTACCCTCTTGCAAGGTCGTGCTGCCAAACAAGTCGATGTTCGACGCGACCGCCCGCAGCGAGGGGCACTCGATGCGAGGCCCGCCCCCTTCGATGGGTGCCACGCGAGCGCAAGCGCCGGTGCCAAGCTCGACGAAGACGAAGACCTGCATCGCCAGCCACGAAAATGCGTGCCGGCCACGCCCACCGGTCGGTTGGTTCGTCACCCAGGTGAAGCGCCCGCCCATTTGCATGCGGCGGCCAGCATACCCAATGGTCGGTCTGCCGTTCGTTCGGCAAAGCCGCCACCGCTTCGTGAACGTTCAAGAAACGGTCACGCATTCGGCGTTTCGCGCGGTGCCCACCTTCGCGAGTGGGTGCGACGTTGCTGCCCCATTTCGTTGCGCCTTGAACGCCAGAGACCACGGCGCTCCCAGGCCCGGGCGACGTCAGCGACGCCGGCGAACGCCCAGCACGAAGAGACCCAACATCGGCCACGTGACCGGCGCTGTGTCGCACCCGCAGCCGACCGCCAAGGCCCGCGGGCCCTTCACCGCTGAACCGGCGTCGGCCTCGGCGCCTGCGTCACCCGAGGCCGTGCCGCCGTCAGCTCCGACGGCGCCGGCGTCGGCCGAACTTGCGCCCGCGTCGGTACCCGCATCACCGTTGGCGACGCCCGCATCGGTCGACCCCGCGTCGGAGGTTCCTCCATCGGCTGGGGCGCCGGCGTCGGTGAGCCCGGCATCGGCATCTCCCGTAAGCAGCCGCGACGTCACACGGGGCACCGGTCGGAGCAACGAGCCGTGTTGTTCGGTCGACACCACAATCGCGGCGACGCTGTTTTGCCCGACACTCGCCTCGCGGGCGTTGAGGCTCAGCAGCGACGAGCCCACGGTGAGGTCGGCGGCGAGGTCATACAGGGTCGTGGTCGGCGGCGCGGCCACGGTGTCGGTCACCAACAGCACGAATTGGCCCGGCTTTTCAGGGTGGGTGAAGATCACCGGCCGGGTGACTTGCGAGACGAGCACTCGGCCTCCGGGGTCGAGAACCGTGCCGGTGTTGCTCACTCGCCCGCCGCGGCTGTCGGTCACGCCGCCAGCGGTGTGCGACCACGACACGACGAAGTGGCCCGAGACGTTCGCGACCGAAACATCGCCGCTGGTGCCCCCCACCGGAGCCAAGTCGAGCGCGGTCGGGTCGACCACTTGCCCCGAGGTGTCGACGCGTCGAGCCTGAACCTCGCCGGTAAAATTGGCCCAAGCGACGAGGTAGTTCGTGCCATCGAAGGCGAGCCCGAGGCTGACGACGGTGCCTGCGTCGGCAAACAGCCGCGGGGGTTGGTCGAGCGGGGTACCGTCGGCCGTGAGGCGGGTCGCCAGCACGCCCGTCGAGCCCCAGGCGACCATCGCGTTGGCGCCGTCGTTGGCCAGGGCCATGGCTTGCCGAGCCGCGCAGGAGACGGTGGTGCGAATGCCGGCGTCGACCTTGAGTGCACCGTCGAAGGCGAGCGGAGCGGCGGTGACCGTGCACCCCGTGGCCGAATCGGCCCAAGCGGCCCAGCCAGCGTCGGGAGCGACGGTCAGCTTCGGGCCAGACAACAATGCCGACCCTCCGACCAGCCGTACGGCGGGGCCGAGCGGGCGACCGTTTGGGTCGAGCCGTGAATAGAAAAGAGCCGCTCCCGGCCGTTTGTCTCGAAACACGACCGCGAAACCGTCGGGCAGGGTGCCGAGGGCCGGGTTGTCTTGGAAATTGTCGGTGGCCCCCAAGGGGGTCAGCCAGTCTTGGCTCAGCGTCGGTGAACGGTGGCTCGCCCAGAGGTGAAAGTACCCCTCCGCGTCGAGTTCTTGCCAGACCACCAGGGTGCCGGCGCCGGTGGCGCTGGCGATGGCCGCGGTCTGCGCCGAGACCGACGTGCCGCTCCTGAACGAGGCCGGCGTCGAGACGCCTGCGTCGCTTTCGACGGTCGCGGCCCAAATCACCGCGTTGCCCGCCAGCAGCCCTTCTGACGCGAGAACGGCCGAGGTGCCGTTGAAGGCGACCGCGGGGTGACCGGCCTGGTCAGAGACCGGTATCGTCGCGAAGCCCCCTGGGTCGAGCACGGTGAGCGCCGAAGTCACCCGCTCCGCGAGCCCCCACGAATTGCCCATGGTGTCGCCCCGGCTGAACGCCAGCAAATACCCGGTGCCGACGGCGGCCACGTCTTGCCCTCGAACCTCGACGCCCGTGATTTCGGGCACCAAGACTTGCGGCGCGCCGAAGCCACCGTCGGCCAGCACCAAGGTGCCCGCGACCGATTGGTAGCCGGTGCCCAGCCGGCCCCACGTGACCAGACATTCTCCCGGCTGGCAGCCGACCCTCGGCGTGTCGTCGCTCCAAAACGAGCTGATGGCCAACGCGAGCGGGGTGGGGTCGAGCACCGCGCCGCCGGGGGTGACGCGCGCCGCCGAAATGTCGAAGGTGTTGTCGTCCCACGCGACGGTGAAGTGTTGCCCGTTCCACCCCACGCCGGTCGCGTACGAATACGGCGCTTCGTGAAGTGAAAGCGGTTGGGGTTCGAGCAGTTGGCCCGCCGGAGAGACCCTTTGCGCGGCGATGAACGTGCCGGCGTCGGGCAATGGCGCGGGCCACGCGACCAGGTACTCGCCGCCGCCAAAAGCCACGGCCGGGTGACGCCCGCGGCCCAGGGTCAACGGGTCGGCGTCGAGCACCGTACCGTCAGCGGCGAGGCGGAGCCCGAGCACGACCGAGTCGCTGCTCGAAAACGACTCCCAGACGACGAGAAAGTTCGTGCCGTCTGACGCGACCTGCGCGAGCCGGTCAGAAAACGGAGGGAACGAGCGAATCGGCGCATCGAGTTCCGTCGGGGCGCCCAAGGAGAGCGCCGCTCGCCGAACGGCCACCGACTCGGCACCTCCTCGCCCCGCGTCGGGCACCGGCGTACAGCCGAGACTCGACACCGCCCACACGGCCCAGCCCAGCCTTCGGAGACGCCCCGCTCCCATTGGCGACAGCAGAACGCACTGGCGCGGCGGGTGCCAGCCCGAATTCGGTGCGCACCGACGCTGTTGCTGCGTCTGCGCTGGAGTCAGGCAAAGTAGGGCCATGCGCTTCTTCTGTCTGGTCATGCTGTCGGCCATCGGGCTTGGGTGTACGCCGGCTGGCCCTTTGAGCGACGCGGGCGTCACGGTCGATGGAGGGGTCGACACCGGCACCGACGCGGGGGCCGTCGAAGACGCGGGGGTGAAGCGGTACTGCTCGAAGCCCACCTCCGGCAAGTATGCCTTCACCATGGGGGCCGGTCGCAGCGCGCTCTACCTCGTTGGCTCCGACGGTTGGGTGGCGAAACTGGGCGACTTGGTCGTGGGGCCCACCGACCAAAACGTGCAACTCGATTCGGTGACCCAGAACGGCACCGCCCTCGAGGGCACCGCGGGCCCGTTCTTGTACGACATCCCCACGAGTGCTCCCACTGGCTCGGGCCGCATCACCATGGTGCCGCGGGCGTCTTACGTGGGCACCTTCAACTACGCGAGCCGAACCTATTTCGACCAAGGCACCTTCATTGGAGCCAGCCAGCGCGACGTGTACTGCGGCACGGCGTCGGGGGCCTTCGGGTTGGGGTTGGGGTCGACTCTGCCTTGCACGACCATCACCGCGATTCGCGGCACCTGCGGCTTGACCACCAGCGGCGACTACCAGGCGAAAGCCGTTGCGAGTTGCGGCGGGGCCTCTCGCTACGTCGAAATGTCACAGACCGGCCAGGTGCCGACCCAAGTCAAAATCAGCGAGAGCCTCCCGGGTCGCTTTCGAGGGCTGACCCACGACTCGCTGACGACCGACGGCACGGGCGACGTTTACCTCATTGGCGTTGATGGCCTGACGAAGCGCTTCACGACCAAGCTCTGCGTCGAAGAATTTTCTGACAACCCGTTCAACGGCACCACGCAGTCACTGACCGAAATCGTCGACTGACCTGGGCCGTTCGGTTGACGGGTGTTGAAACCCGTCGAAAATCGGCGATGGTGCGCCCCCATGAGACGGCTTTGGTTGGTGCTCGTGGTCTGCGGCGTGTCGGGGTGCGACTTCATTCGAGACAGCGCGCTCAAAAGCGTCAGTGCGAAGTCGGTGCTCGACTTGTTCAACACCAAGTCGACCGTGCCTCAGGCGACGCCACCGTCGTGTGAAGCGGTCGTCGGCCCGGCGCTGCGTGAAACGCTGGCCGACGCGTACTTCACGAGCGACGCGTTGGCCCCGCTCAAGTCGGTGCCGCTGCGCGAGGCGACGTTGGCGTTGCTCGTCGCTCCGCTCGAAGACCAACGGGTGTTCGACTGTTTGTTCGGCGAGGCCGCGACCGCGTCGTGCACCTTTCAAGACATTTCGGTACCGGCGCTCGACTTTCCCAAAGTGCCTGACTTGGCGAGCACCAGCCTGCCGGTGTGGCAGAAGGAGCGCGACGTGCAGCGCGTGCAGCACGACGTGCAGCGCGCGGTTCGCGAGGTGGCGTCGTCGTGCCGAACGCTCGAGGGCCTGGCGCTGACGAACGACGTCTCGGCGGCGCGCATCATGCTCGAGCGGGCGTTTGCGCGGGGCTTGGCCGACGTGCAGGCCTACCAAGACAAACGGGCGTTTCACCGCCAGGCGGGCCGAGCGCCGGTGGCGTGGGTGCTCTCGGGCGGCGCGGCGAATGGGGCGTTCTCGGCCGGCGCGGTGTGGTGGCTGCTGCACCACCACCTCACCTGCGGAGACGCGTGCAAAGACGACCGGGTCGACTTCGTGTCGGGCGCCAGCACGGGCACGCTCATCGCTTCGGTCGTGAAAAACTACTTCGCGGCGAGCTCGAACGCCTCAGACCGCGCGCGCGAATTGGAGACGCTGCTCAACAAGTACACCTGTTCGACGAACCGCGACCTGTACTGCGTGCAAAAACAGAGCGTGTACGACTTGTTGCTCAACAAAGAGCCGCCCGGGCGTGGCCTCGTTCGCTTCGACGGGCTGCGCTGCCTCATGGCGAACGAAGTGGGCGACGAAGCGCGCATTCACGAAGCGCCCGAGCAGTTCGCCAGCGTCGTGCAGTACGAGTCGGGGCAAGCGTTTCACCTCTCGTCGCTCGAAGCCGAATCGAAAGACGCCTGGGTCATGGCCCTCGAAGGTTCGCTCGTCGAGCCGTTGCTGGCCGAGCCGCGAAAAGACATTGGCACCCGGTTGAAGGGCACCTTCATTGACGGCGGCGTTCGCTCGGGTCTGCCGTTGGTGACGCCGCTTCGCCGTGGGGCCCAGCGCAGCCTCGTTTTCGCCAACACCGTGCTCGACGGCAAGCCGTCGGCCGACTTGGCGAACGCGGCGGGCATTGCGCTGCGCACCATCGACCTGTTTTCGTTGCCGCCCATCGTCGGAGAATTGGCGCTGGCCGAACAAGAGACCGTGCTGCGGCGGCAGGGCGAAAAAGAGCGCTGCCTGTCTCGCCTGGGGTTCGACACGGCGTTCGCGGCCGCGTCGGCGCAAGACATTGAATGGCGCTGCAGCCAAGAAACCGCGACGCCCATCGTCTTGCCGTCATTTCGGCCCATGGCCAACCGCGCCCCGCAGCCGTTCGGCGTCGCGGCGTTTGCCCCGGCGGTGACGACGCCCGCGACGCCCCGGCTGGAGCGGGTCGAAGACGGGTACCGGTCGGCGTGGTTGTTCATGCCCCGCTCGTTTCCCAAAGGGTGGGAGGCGGTCGCTCGCCCGCGCGACGGCCGAACCAGCGTGGGGTGGGGTGACGTCGGCGCGGTCGGCTACTCGTTCGACCCCCAAGACTTGTGGAACCTCTTTGCCCTCGGCGTGCTCACCGCGCAGAGCCGCTGTCGCGAAGTGTCTGACTTGCTCGGGTGGCATTTGCCGGCCAGCTGCGAAGACCTCGACCGCGCCGAACTCGTGCTCAACACCTCGCGCATACCGTACGAAGCACAATGCGTGAAAAAAGACGTGGCGCTGGTCGAGTGCGAAGGCCCGGCCGGCCCGGTCATGCCGCCGTTTTCATGCCCCGCGCCCGCACCGCACAAGTGAAGGCGCTCGAACGGGGCCAACTGAACGAGCTCATTCGGCTGCTCGGGCGGCGCTCGAAGCAGACCGCCTTCGCGAAGCTGGCCGCGCGCTTCGGGCCGTTGAACGAGCGGCACACTTGGGACGGCGCCGCGGGCTCACCGCTGCGCATACCTCCGTTCGACGGGGCCCTGAAAAAGCACCGCGCGCGCCTCGAGACAGCGAAGCTCTTGACGGTCATCGAGGCCTTGATGCGCGACGTTTCGCGCTGTGAATACGCGGCCCTCGAGGTGGCGATCGCCGAAGTCGTGCGGCGCCGTGACGTGGCTGCCCACCAGCGGCTCGTGAAAGCGTACCGCCGTGCTCTGGCCCGACACGACGCCGGCCACCGAGAACACGCCCTCACCATTCATGACCGGCTGCTCGACACCTGGTTCCCCCGGTTGGAGCCGGCCGCGCTCGCCCAGCTCCTCGCCGCCGCGAGCGACGCCGAACTCCACGTGGCCTCGGGTGACGGCTTGCTGAACCTCTTCGAGCCTGGGTGCCGCAAAGCCACGGCCACCGAAGCACCGGTGCTGCGCCGGCGCCTCGAGCGCTCTGTCGCCGGGCTCGAAGAAACCGACCGAAAAGAGCGCGACGCGTTCGACGCCTTCATTCGCCGGCTCCAGCGGGTGTCGGCTCCGGCCATGAAAGCGGCCCTGGGCGACTTGCTCGCCCGTCGCACCACGTCGCGCGGGTCGGTCGACGCCCTGACCGCCGCCGTCAAGGCGCGCCGTCGTCGCCTCCCCGCGGGGCTGACCGTCACGCCGGCGCTCATCTTGTCGTTGGGGAGGCTCGAAAAGACCGGAGAGGGCCTCGTGAAGCGAACCGTGCAAATGCTCGACGTGCCCGCGCTGCGCACGCTGTTCAAACAGGTGTGTGCCCGAGGCCTCGACCACTTCGGGGCGCTCATGGCGACCCGGCTCGTGGAACTCGACTTCGAGTGGCTGGTGAGCTGCTTCGAGAAGACCAAGTCGGTCGGGTACGCCGTTCAACTGGGGCTCCAAGGGCTGCTCGCTCAAGACGCCGAGCTGCCAGGCGCGCCGACGGCCGAACGCATCGCCGCGCTCAATGAACACCACGCTCGGGTGCGGGGCCGTCTCTTCGTGCGCACCACCGAAGGGTGGGAACTGCTCACCCCCGCCGAAGCCGCCGACCCTGACGAACGCGCCTACCTCGAATTGAAGGCGCGCATCGTGAGGGTCGAAGCGAAGAACGAACCCGACTGGGGCGACGTGCTGGCCCTGATCGCCGAATTTCGCAAGCACCCCGACCACGCCCACGTCACGCTCGCGCAATACTTTTGGTCGACCATGGTCGGCGTGCTGGGCAACGCCCGGGTATTTCTCGACGACCCGTCAGAAGCGTTGGTGCTGTTCAAGCCGTTGGCCGGCGTGTTGAAAGCGGTTCACCCGACGGTTCGAATTCACCCCCAACACCGAGACCGGTTGGTGCAGGCCGCTCGCGCCCTGGCCCAGGGCACGCCGTGGGCGGGTCGACTCGTTGAAAAGGGCATGGCGTCAGCCCCGGTTCTTGATTCGTAGGCGGGGTCTCGAGGCCGCGGCGTCGCTTCACAGCGACCACGGCCCCACCCGGGTTTCGAACTGCATGAGCCGCTCGAGCTCGTTGACGAAGCGCTGCCGCGGCCAGGGGGTGGCGCCGAACCGCGCCAAGTGCGCGGTTTCTTGCTGGCAGTCGACGAGGCGAATGCCCCACGACTGCATCCACTCCACGAGGGTGGCGAACGCCACTTTCGACGCGTCGTCGACGGTGGCGAACATGCTTTCGCCAAAAAACACCGCGCCCAACGACACGCCGTAGAGGCCGCCGACCAATTGGTCGCCTCGCCAGGCCTCGCACGAATGGGCGAGCCCGTTGGCGTGCAACCGAACGTACGCTTTGCGCATGTCGCGCGTGATCCACGTGCCGCGTTGGCCGGGCCGCTTCGTCTTGGCGCACCCGTCGATGACGGCTTCGAAATTCGTGTCAAGGCGAATCGTGAAGTCTTGGCGCTTCATGACCTTGCGCAGTGACTTGGGCACGTGGAGCGCTTCGGGCACCAAGACGAACCGCGGGTCGGGGCAGTGCCACAAAATGGGCAGCCCCTCGCTGTACCAAGGAAAGACGCCGCGGCGGTAGGCGTGCACGAGGCGTTCGACGGTCAAGTCTCCGCCGACGGCGAGAATGCCGTCTTCGTCAGTTTCACTGACGGGAGGGAACTTCGCCGGGTCGGGCCCCAAGAAGTGCATCGCCGCGCCAGTGTACCCCGGGGTGCGCGCTTCGTGACCGTCAGTTCGACTGGCGGAGCTTGATGTCGCCGCGGGCCTCGAGCGGGGCACTCGACACGCTCGTCGTCATGGTGCCGGTCAAGACGTAGGGCACCGACAGCGACTTGATGAGCGCTTTGACGTCGGGCCCGAAGGTCTCTTCGTTCAGCGTCAGTGCCACGTCGAACACCCCGGTCGACGCCGGAGCGACCCGTTCGCCTTTGCCCACGAACCCGTCGCCCACCTTCTTGCCGGCGAGCACCGCTTCGTACGACAGCCCAGTGATCATGACCTCGAAGGGGTTGGGGTTCACCACGCCGACGTGAAAGAGCACCTGCACTTCGCTCTCGCTGAAGCGCCCGGCCTCGAAGTCGACGACCTTCACCTTCGGCAGCCGCGGCGTGCGAACTTCACGTGACCGGGCGAAAGGCACTTTGAGCTCGTGCGGCCCGTCGCCGGCGGTGATGGTGCCGACCAAGTCGCCCCGCACGGCGAGCAGCATCGAGCCTCCCTTCACGTCCATCGTCTTGAGCAGTTCGGGGTCTTTCACGTACGTGAGCGGGGCCTCGAAGGAGAATTCTTTCGGGTCGCCGGGAGCGACGAACACGCTGAGCGACACGCGCTGCTGACTGACGACCTGCCCGTCGGCCACCACTTCGAACACCGCGCCGGTGAGCGTGAGCGCCGCCTCGGTGGCGATGGTCGCGGTGTACTTGAGCGAACAATCGGTCAGGGTCTGGTTCACGACGGTCAGGGTCTCGGTCGGCAGCGTCGGCGCGGGCACCTCGCTCCGGGTCTCGGGTGCCGTTTTGCAGGCCACCGCGACGAACAACGACACCGCCACCAACGCACTCGCACGCTTCATGGTCGCCCCAGACTGCAGTCTTC
Organism: Myxococcaceae bacterium; assembly: GCA_044225205.1. GTDB lineage: Bacteria > Myxococcota > Myxococcia > Myxococcales > Myxococcaceae > JAEUJT01. Next base: position 15,475 of record JBGAIY010000023.1, read on the forward strand.
GGGGCCCGCGTCGGGCGTGCCCAGGTCTCGAATTCGTTGCAACATGACCGGCGTCGTTGACCCCGGGGTCAAGCTGTACGGGCTCGCGATGAGCAAGAACCCGACGCCCGGGGCGTACACCCGGCGCGAATCGCTGCCGTGGTCGGTGGGGCTCTCCGAAAAGATCAGCTTCACGCCGTCGGCGAAGGTGCCGAGCGGCGTGCGCAGCTCGCTGGTCGACGGAGCCGCCGTCGTCACCCGGTACGTCGAGTCGTTGGTGTCGGCCGCGCCGGCCGAATTGACGACCACCGCTTTGACGGCGCTCGTGAAGGTTTGGCCGGTGGCGGGTTGTTGCTCGAGCCACTGGGCTCCCGCCAGGGTCATTTGGCTGTCGCGGTACGTGACCGACTGCCCCCCCGCGGGAAACTCGCGTCGCACCAAGTACAGGTCTCCATTCTTGATGGTGAAGCTGTCGCGCATGAGCAGTTGCCCGCCCCGCCGGTATTCGACCGGCATGACCTTCACCGAATTGTCGAGCGTGAAGACCGGCAACACCCGCACCCCCAGGGCCGGAGGGTCTTGCTTCGCTTGCGGGTCGCTCGAATATTCGAAGCAGCGGTCGGCCACCAACCCGTACGCGGCTTGCGCGGTGCAGTCGACGCCACAGCTGGTGTCGACGCCCGCGTCATGGGTGGTGACCGGGCCCGACGAGCACGCCCCGAAAACCAGAGCGACGAGCACCCCCCCGCCGCGAAGAAGCATTTGCATGGCGGCGGTGTAGCAGAAGGCCCGAGGGGCGCGCGAGGGCGTCTTGGGTCAGGTCTCGACGACGCCGCTCATGACGCCGACCCATTGGCCCTGGGCGTCGCGGCCCAGCACGTACACGTCTTTTCGGGTGCCCCCGAGCCGAAAGACCTCCAAGTCGGTCAGCTGGGCTTCGAGCACCGCCCGCAGTTGGCCAAAGCGTTGGGCCCGGGCGACCGAGGCGGGGTCGGCGGGGTCGAAGTTCGAAGTCAGCTGGTCGAACTGCGCCGCGAAGGCGCGCCGCTCGACCGGGGTGGTGGCGCCCTCGCCCAGCGCGGTGCGAAGCGCCGCCAGCACGTTCTGGCGGGGGCTTGGGGCTCGGCCCAATGAAACCGGTATGACCGGGCGGTCGGTCTCGCTGGGCCAGAGCAAGCCGGTCGTCACCGGCCGCAGGGCCCCACTCAGGCGGGCGTCGGGTACGGGCAGTGGGTGGGCGTCAAGCCATTGAGCCAGCACGCGCTTCGCGTCTTCTGACGGTATCGCCTGCTTCAAGTCGGCCACGTCGACGATGCGCGCGGGGGCCGGAGTCGGCCCGAGCAACTCGACGAGGGCCCGCGCCTCGCCTTTGGTGAGAATCGCCCCTTTTTGGGAGTTGGGGTTCCACCGAAAAAAAGAAGACGCGTTGTCGAAGACGGCCGCCGACCGGTCATAGGTGAAACCGCCCTTGACGCCGTCTCCCACCGAGGCAAACCAGTCGGTGAAGGTCTTCTCGCCAGCGGCGGTGAGCCGACCGGCCTTCTTCAGCGCCGCGAATTCGACCCGCGCGGCAATGACTTCGGCCTGGGTGACCTTCTCGTCGCTCCACCCGAACGTGTCGAGCGCCGCCTTGGCTTCGGGCTGGTCGACCTTCGTGCCGCTCGTCGACGCGCGCGACGTCGCCACGCCCAAAAACGCCTTGAACACCGCCCCCGACGACACGCTCTTCGACGCCATGTCGTGGTTGTCTGACATTTGCCTACAGAGTTGCGGCCAGGCTCAGAATGCCCTGTGAAATCGCTGACTTTGGTGGGTAACCTGTCGCTCGTGTCGCGCCGCCCCGATTTTACGCAGGCAGTCTACGCGTTGATGCACCACGTCGCGGCGACGACTCACGAATTTCGTCACATTGACCCGAGCCGAATTCTCATTGTGGCGGGAGAGGCCCGCCGCGCGTCGCGGGGCACGGTGAAGCCGTTGTGCTTCAGAGCCGGGCGGCGGGTCGACTCGGTGGGCCGCAAGAAGCCCCTGGTGAAGATTCGGGGGCGCCAGGTGCTCTATTCCATCACCCTCCGGCCCCTGTTTTTTCGGCGCTCGACCGCTCGAGAACGCGTCGCCACCATTCTCCATGAGCTGTTTCACATTGCCAAAGAGTTCGACGGCACCCTCGACCACAAGCGACGGCACGCCGAGGCGGGAGACGGCTTCGAGGCCGAATTCGCGCCCATCGAGCGGCGGTGCTGGCGAGGGTTGCCGGCCGAAATCATCGCGCCGTTCTCGTTCGAGGGTGAAGTGCGGGTGCTCCAGTGGCTCGAGCGCCCCCAAAGCTGGCTGCCGGGCGAGCGGGCCTCGCAGCGCAGCGTGTACACCGAGCGCCACCTGTTCGAGGGCATCGTGCGCATGAAGGCGAAAAAGACGAAAAAGAAGTCGAAACCGGCTTCGGTGCACTGACGGCGCACTTCGCCCTCGAATCGGGTAAACACGTACAGACCATGGCCGAAACAGGGCACCCGCTGGCCGAGCGCTACCTCGACGCACTGTATGAATTGCCCGACGAGCTGCGCGTTCGCAAAAACCTCGAAGACGAACTGGCCGCCACGCTGACCGGCGGCCACCACGCCGCCATTCGCGGCTTTTGGCGCATCGGCAAGACGACGCTCATGAAGGGCACCTTGCAACGCGCGGCCGAGCGCACCGGAGGCGCCGGCTTCTCGCTCGACCTGCGCGACCCCGACCGCGACGACGGCTTGCCGCAATCGGCCGAGGCCGTGCTGGGCCGGGTCGCGGCCAAGGTACAAGACTTCTTGAACCGCGTCGGCGCCACCGAACTCAAGGCCGACCCCAACCACCCGCTGTTGGTGTTGGGCGAATTGGCCGCGCCCATTTTCGTGGGCTTCGACGAACTCATTGCCTTGTGGGCGCTGGGGGCCGAAGCCGCGGCGCGGGTGATTCGCGCGCTCCTCGAGACGCCGAAAAACGTGAAGGTGCTGCTCGTGTGCCACCGCCACCGCGACGTCGACGCGCTCTTCGAGTCGCTCGTGTTGCCGGTCGCCGCGTCGGTCAACGTGCCCAGCATTTCTGACGACGAACTCGTGCACTTGGTGCAGACCCCGGCGCTCGCTTCGGGCATCACCTTCGAAAACGAGGCGCTCGGGGTGCTGGCCGACGTCACCGGCAACCGCCCGTGGGAAATTTTCACGCTCTGCCACGTGGTCGCCGCGCGACTCAAGCCCGGCTTCAGCGGCACCATTGGCCCCGCGCAGGTCGAAGAAGTGCTCTCGCTCGACGTGCTGGCCGAAAACGAAGAAGGCCAGAAGCTCATCGACAACTACCTGCGCATTTTGATGACGGCGATGAACGCCGAAGAACGCACGGTCATGGAGCTGTTGTCGGCCGGCAAAGAAGGCGAGGCCACCGAAGACGCGCTCAAGCGCCTCGAAGCCGCCGGGTGGATCGCCCCCGCCGACGACGGTTACGCGATCAACGGCGCCCTCATGGAGGGCATCGCCCGGGCCGTCGCCGAGGGCGAAATCAAAGTCTCGGTGGCGTAGCGCAAACCTCGGCTTTGCGGGTCGCGGGCCATGGCGTGCCCGCTTTGGGGGAGTGATGGCGATTGATTTTGAGGCCGTGCTGCGACTCGACCGCGAGCTCCACGCCGCGACCTCGGTGGCACACGTCGTCGCCGCCGCCGCTCGCTCCATTGAAGCGTGCACCGGGTACCGCCACACCTGGCTCATCATGATCGAGCCGGGCACGCCGCCCATGGCGGTGTTCTTGGGCATGACCCCCGACATCGAAAAGGTGGTGCTCGAGAAACTGCCCCGCCTCCCGATGGACGGCGACCCCATGTTGCGCGCCCTTCTCGAGGGCACCCACCCCGTGGTCGTCGCCGACGCCCGGGTCGACCCGCGCACCGACAAAGCCATTGTCGAGAAGCTCGGCAACCGCACCATTGTCAACGTGCCGATTTCGGTGAACGACGCCAAGCTGGGCGCCGTGGGCACGGGCACGTTCGGTGATGAGGGTTGCCGCCCACCCACGCCCGACCAGCTCGAACAACTGACCGTCATCGCCACCCAACTCGGCGCCGCGCTCCAGCGCATTCAGCTGCTCGCCGCCCGCGCCGAAGCCGAGCGCGAACACGAAACACTCAAGCGGCGCATGGCCACGGTTCAGCGCATCGAGAGCTTGGCGCTCTTGGCCGGTGGCGTGGCGCACGACTTCAACAACCTGCTCACCGTCATCACCACGAACCTGCACCTGCTGGCGACGGGCCCGCTGACGCCTGCCCAGAAGTCTGACCTCGACGACGCGACCGAAGCCACCAACCGCGCCGCCGGCGTCACCCGGCAGCTGCTCGCCTTGGCCCGCAAACAGGCGCTCAAGTTCGAAGCGCTCGACCTCAACCCCCGCATCAACGCACTCGTTCAACTGCTGCGGCGGCTGCTGACCGAACGCATCGAAGTCGACTTCGTGCCCGCGCTCCAATTGCCGCACGTGCTGGCCGACGGCCCCCAAATCGACCAAGTCGTCATGAACTTGTGCCTCAACGCCCGCGACGCCATGCCCGCGGGCGGCAGGCTCACGCTCGAGACGCAGCAGGTCGTGCTCAACGGGTCGTTCATCGCCGCCCACCCGTGGGCGCGCGCCGGCCGGTACGTGTTGCTCAACGTGACCGACACCGGCCAGGGCATGCCCCCCGAAGTGCTCGAGCGCATTTTC
>JBGAIY010000023.1:20241-35713 GCA_044225205.1 Myxococcaceae bacterium
GGCACGACGTTCAAGGTGTACCTGCCCGTGCACATGATGACCGCCACCAGCGTCGGGCCCCGGTTGCAGGGGGCCGTGCCACGGGGCAGCGAACGCGTGCTGCTCGCCGAAGACGACGCGCTCGTTCGCGAAAGCACCCGCCGGCTGTTGACGCAAGCGGGGTACACCGTCATCACCGCGCAAGACGGGGTCGACGCCCTCGAACTGGCCACCGCGACGACGTTCGACTTGGTGTTGCTCGACACGGTCATGCCGCGGCTCAACGGGCGTGAGGCCTTCGAGCGCATTCGCGTGTTGCGCCCCGACACCCGCTTCTTGTTCGCGTCGGGGTACGCCGCTGACGTGCTGCCCCCGTCGTTCTTGCGCGAGCACGGGCTCCACTTGCTGCAGAAACCGTACGACCCCGACACGCTGCTGCGAGCCATTCGCACCGTGTTGTCGGGCAAATAAGCCCGGTCGGCGTCGCCCGCGGCGATGAGTGCGGCGGGCTCGACGCCGAACCCCTGGCGGGTAACGAGAGCGTCGGTCGCTCCAAGTGGTGCGGTCACGGCGCGGGCAACGTTCGAACCGTCGTCGGCGTCGTACGCGGTGTTTTCGCCTGCGCCATGGCCGGTTTCTCCGCGGGCCTGGCGCTCGGTGCGTGCACGGGCGCAACGCCCGGCCGTTCGACGGTGCCGCACCCGCCAACGGCCGCTACGAACGTGAACGCGCAGCCTCGGCGAGCAGTTCTGCGTCGGCCTCGTCGTTCGCCACGTACAACGACGCGACCACCAACCGTTCGCCGGCGCTCTCGGCCGCGCGAAACCGCTCGAGCAGGGTTCCTTCTCGGGCGTGCCGGGCGATGGCCCGACGCACAATCGGCCCGTGAATGCCAAACGTGCGGTCGGCCGCGGCGAACAGCGAATCGAGTGAAACGCGGCCTTGCGCCCGGTCGGTCGCGTAGCGCAACAAGAAGAACGCGGTACGGAGGTCGGCGTCGGTCAGCGCCGCTTCGAGCGTCTTGAGCCACCGTGCTCGGTCGACCGAAAAAACGGCGTCGAGCGCGCGGAGCCGCCGGGTCGTGTTGGTGGGCAGTGGGTCAGAGCCCACCATCACCCCGGGCCACATGAAGAACGGCGACGCCGCCCCCAGCCGCTCGGTCGTCTTCACCACGAGCGCCAGGCCAGGCCGCTCGAAGTGGCTCAGCGAATGAATGAGCCGCTCACCCGCGTCGATTTCGAGGGTCGAGCCGGGCCCGAGAATTTCGGCGCCGGTTCGAACCATGATGCCCAGCGCGAACATCGCGTCGACGTCGAGCTGGTTCGCGAAGGCATACGTCACGTGGAGCGCGCGCCCAGCGACCACCTGGTACGCGCCGCACCATTCGTGGCTGTGGGGAGCGCCGAGCTGGTCGACCACCAGCCGCAGGGCCACTGAGAACCGGGGGCCTTCGTAGAGCGGCAGCGCTTCTTGTGCCGCCGGGCCACCCCCTATGCGGAGCGCGTCTCGCTGGGCCATGGCCTCGAGCACGTCGAGCCCGCTCTTCGAGCCGTCGCGTTCGGCGACCGCCTCGACGAGGTCGGCCGCCGACCAGCCGCCGAAGACCGAATGCTCGGCCAGGGCCCGCTTCGCAATCGAAGGAAAGTGCCGTGGCCCATACCCTTCGGCCCGACACCCGGCCTCGAGGCGCTCAACCAAGCCCGCGACCTTTGCCTCGAGCTCGCTCACGCCGGCGCCGCCTGGCCGGTGAACAACGGCCGGAGGAGCGGCAACGCCCGCAACGTCTCGCAGGCCTGGCGTACGACCGGCGCCAACTGGCGAACCTCTTGGGGGTCGTAGTCGGCCTCGAGGCGCTTCAGCACCGTCTCGGTACGCGAGTCTTCGAGCAACAACCCCAACACGACATGAAAATCAGACGTGCGCGGCGTGCCCAGGAGCGTCAACCCGCTTTCGGCTGGAGTCGAAGCCATTTCTCGCACACACCGCGCGATGAACGCCGCCGGCGTTTCGACGAGGCCCCGCGTCGCGGCGCGCTCGGCGAGCAGCCGCTCGACGTCGGCGCGGGTTTGGGCCATGTGCAAGACCGCCAGCAGACAACGGTGGTCGTCGTCGACCAGGCCCGCCCGCCGCGAGCGCAACACGTTTTCTTTCTCGAAAAAGGCCAGCGCGTCTTTCACGACCGTCACGTTCGCACCGAACACGGGCTCGGCCGCTTGCCACAGACGCCGGGGGTCGACGAAGTCGGCGAAGCCTTCGAAGGCGCACTTGAGCAACAGAAAACAGCTGCGCGCGTCGGCCCGCCGCAACAGCCGCTCGAGCGCTCGTGCCGCCCGGTCGGGGTCGATCGCGAACAGGGCCTCGAGGCTCTTGACCTGCTGCTGAACCACCCGGTCGAGCTTCGTCAGGTCGACGCGCACACCCGGAGGCAAGAATTCAGACGTCACCCATTCGGGGTTCTCGTTGGTGCGAATGCTCAACGAAATGCCCAAGCGGTCGACGTAGGTCAAACCGTGAATCATGTCGTGGCCGCGGTACACGGGCAGCGTCGACCCCGTCGGCAGAAATTCGAACCGGGTGCGCTCGAGCGAACCCAACGCAAACTTCGCGTCGACCGGTGTTTGTTCGGTGAATGCGTATGAACCGCTGATCGACGTGCCCGACAACACCTGGTACGCGCCACACCAGCTGTGGCTGTGCGGCGTGCCCACTTCGTCGGGCCACGCGTGCAATGCCATGGAGAACCGCGGCCCACCGTAGACGGGTATCACCTGCACCGAGGCGTGCGAGCCGACGTGGGTTTCGCTGCCGTCACCCGCGCCGATGGCCGCGAGCGCCCCCAAGGCGTCGAGGTTTCGGTGAGGAGCGACTTCGAGCAACGCATTCACCGCGATCGCTGGAAAGTCGCGCTGCACGTAACCCACCCGTCGCCAGTCACGCTCGACGATTCTGACCAAATCGCCAAACAGCTTCTGTGCAGCGGGTGGGTTCATGGCTTGAACGTCAATGCCCCACTTCAGTCGTCAACGCCGAAGCCGCTCTCGACGCCCGCGCGAATCGCGGTTTTGAGCTTCTTCGCCGCCGTGCCCTTGGTGAGGCGCTCGACGTCGTTGGTGGTGATGACCAGGTTCGGTTTCGCGGTGTTCATGGTTTGTCCTTTTTTTCGTATTGGGGTGAAGGTGGGCGGTGCCGACTTTAGTCGACGCCGAAGCCGCTCTCGACGCCCGCGCGAATCGAGGTCTTGAGTTTCTTCGCGGCCGTGCCCTTGGTGAGGGTCTCGACGTCGGTGCTCGAAATCACGAGGGGCTTCGCAGTGCGATTCATGTGGTCGGTTCCTTCTGGTGTCTGCCGACATGGCAGAGATCTCCGAGATCTATTGGCGCCCGCTCGACCCTGTCAACGCGAGCACTCCAGTAGACACCACTGACCGTTGAAGTTGATGGCTGCACATCACGGGCCAGCGGCGTGTCGAGAAGTGCGAGGTGCGTCGGAGCAGCGCATCTGCGTAAAAGTGTGGTCGAGACAGAACGGGGTTCATGGCCAGCCCATTTTCAAAGACGTTGACGTTTCTTCAGACCGACGATCGAGCGCCGTTCGGGCGCATCGCCGTCGCGGTCTTCGCCATCATCGTGGCGTGGGCGGCGTGGCTCGGCTGGGCGCAGACCACCGTCTACGCGGTCAGCGAAGAAGGGCGGCTGTTGGCGGCTGGCGCCGCGTCACCGGTGCAGACCCCGGTCGCCGGCGTCGTCGCCGAGAGCGCGTTGGTGCTCGGGGCCGACGTGAAAGCCGGAGACGTGTTGCTGCGGCTCGACGCGCACGCCGAGCTGTTGAGCAAAGCCGAAGAAGAAGCCCGCGCCGAGGGGCTGCGAGAAGTCGCCGCCAGCTTGTCGCGCATCATCGACGCCGAGCGCGCCCTCGCCGACGCCAACCGCAAGGCGGGTGAAACGCGGGTGATGTCGGCCGCCGCGCGCGCCAAGGTCGCGGCCCGGCTCGCCGCCCTCTCGCGTGAAGAAGAAGCGATTTCGCGGCGCTTGAAGGCCGAGTCGCTCATTTCGAACCTCGAAGCCCTGAAGACGGGGCAAGACGTTCAGCGCCAGACGGGCCAGTTGACCATTTCGTCGGCCGACAAAGCCGAAGCGAGCGCCGACGTCGAGCGCGCCTACCGGGAGATGGACGTTCGGTTGCTCATGTTGGGCAAAGATCTGGTCGAAGTTCGGGCGCGGCTCGCCGCGTCGCAAGCCGCGGTCGCCTCCCTCGACTGGGAAATCGCCCGTCGTTCGATTCGGGCGTCGCTCGACGGCAAGGTCGCCGACGTCGCCGCGCTGCCCCCGGGAGCCGCCGTCGCCCCGGGCCAGACCGTCGCCACCATTGTGCCGCAGGCGCCCCTGCGCTGGGTCGCCACGTTCTCGCCGCGCGAAGTGGTCGGGCGCATTCACCCAGGTCAAACGGCCCGCATTCGGCTCGACGCCTTTCCGTGGACGGCGTATGGCGCCTTGCGCGCCACCGTCGTCAGCGTCGGCAGCGAGCCCCGCGAACGTCGAGTTCGCGTCGAGTTCGCCCTGGTCGACGACAACCCCGACATTCCCCTTTCGCATGGCATGACCGGTGTGACCGACGTCTAAGTCGAACGACTCTCTCCTCTGCGGTTGTTGCTGCGCCTCGCGGGGCAGTACGTACAAGGCCGCGCCGAGCCCGCCGCGCCGGCCGACGCCGCGGAGGGCCCCTGATGGGCCGCTTCTTCGTGCCCGAAGTGTTGCAGTCGTCGGAGATGGACTGCGGGCCCGCGGCGCTCAAGGCCGTGTTGAATGGGTTCGGCCTCGGCGTCAACTACGAGCGCCTGCGCGAGGCGTGCAACACCGGCGCCGACGGCACGTCGATCGACACGCTCGAAGAAATTGCCGACGGCTTGGGCCTCGACGCCTCGCAACAAATGGTCGCACTCGATGACGCCATTGACGTGCTCGAACGGTCGACGCCGTGCTTGGCGGTCGTGCAGTCGGTCTCGGGCGCTCCCCACTTCGTCGTCGTTTGGCGGGTCGCGTTCGGTTTCGTTCAGTTGATGGACCCCGCGCGAGGCCGGGTCTTCGTTCGCGCGAGCGACTTTCTGCAGTCGCTGCACGTGCACGAGCAGGCCTTCGAGACCGAAGACTTCGCTGCCTGGTGGCAAACCACCGAATGGTTTCGTCACGCCCAACGCCGGCTGGCGGCGGCCGGCAAGCCCCAGGCGCTCGACCCGTCTCTCGGAGTCGCCCGGCTCGGTCTCGTCGAGGGGGCGGCCCGCGTCATCGAACGGTTGGTCGCCCGGGGGGCGCTCCCGCGACGAGGCGTCGGTGACACCATCGACGCGTTCGTCGCCGAACAGCTCGGCCCCGACCCAGGCGTGCTGCCCGAATCGCAAATCGTCATTCGCGAAGACCCCGACCGCGGGCAGGTCACCGTGCGTGGTGCGCTGTTTCTGGCCATTCACCCGCCGAGCGACCCGGCCGCTGCGCCCCCGCGCACCCACGCCGGCCTGTTGGGAGACGACGGCCCTTCGGGCACGCGCCTGTTCATCACCGAGGTGCTGCTGAAGAACCGAGGCGTCTTGGTGGCGCTCTCGCTCATGTCGGTGCTCGCCACCCTGCTCGCGCTCGGCGAAATGGTCATGGTGCGCGCCGCGTTCAATGCGCGGTCGCTGTTGTCGTTGCCGCAGCAGCGCGTGGTCGCCACGGTGTTGTACGCCGCGGTCGTCGTGCTGTTCGTGGTGCTCGATACCGCGTTGAACTTCGGCATTCTCCAGCTCGGCCGAAACGCCGAACTGCGCCTGCGCCTGCTGCTGCTGGCCAAGCTGCCGCGCTTGCCTGACCACTACTTTCGTTCTCGGTCGATGTCTGATGTCACCCACCGCAGCCAGGGGCTCTTTCAGGTCAAAGCGCTGCCAGAAGTGGCCATGGTGTTGCTCAAGCACGGCGTCGACATTCTCGTCACCGTGACCGCGCTGTGTCTCGTCTTTCCCCAAGGCACTCCGCTCGCGTTGATGATCGTCGTGGTCGGCGTGGTCGCGCCGGCCTGGTCGATTCGCGCCCGACAGCGCGTCGAGAGCCGGGTGCAAACCCACTCGAGCTCGCTGGCGCAGCTCTACCTCGAGGTGCTGCTGGGGTTGGCGCCGTTGAGGGCCCACGGCGCCCAACGGGCCATTCGGGCCAAGCAAGACGAATACCTGGTCGACTGGAGGCGTGAATCGCAGCGCGCCGTCTCGCTGTTGTCGGCCACCGAAGCCGGCCAAGGGCTCGGCACGTTGCTCTTCGTCGCGCTCTTCATGTACGCGTTCGTTCGCGGGGCCGACGCCAGCGCCCGCGCTTCGCTGCTGTTGGTGGCCTTCTGGGCGCTGCGCTTGCCCCTGTTGACGCGGGCGTTTTGCACGAGCCTCCAGCGCCTGCCCGCCATTCGGGCTTCGCTCCACCGGTTGGTCGAACCGTTGACCGCCCCCGAAACGACGGCCCCCCGTGAAGACCGGCCGGCGCCCGGAGACGGCGCGGCGGGCCTCGCCATCGACGTACGCGACCTCACGGTCACGCTCGGTACCAGCACCGTGCTGTCGCAGGTCACCGTGTCAATCGCCTCCGGGGAGCGGGTCGCCATCGTCGGCAGCTCCGGGTCAGGCAAGTCGATGTTCGTCTCGTGCCTGCTGGGGCTGATGGAAAAGACCGAAGGCGACATTCGCTTCGACGGCGTGCCCCAAGCGCAGTTCGACGTCGCCCGGCTCCGCCGCGAGACCATCTGGGTCGACACCTCGGTACAGTTGTGGAACCGGTCTTTGCTCGAGAACCTCACCTTCGGCAACCCGACCGACGCCCGAACGCCCCTGCACCCCGTCATCGACGCCGTCGAACTCAAAGACTTGCTCGAGCGCTTGCCCGAGGGGCTCGCTTCGGCGCTCGGTGAAAGCGGTGCACGGGTCAGCGGCGGCGAAGGCCAACGCGTGCGCACCGGGCGGGCGTTGCTGCGCGCCAGCCCACGGCTCGTGTTGCTCGACGAAGCGTTTCGCAGCCTCGACCGCCCCATGCGCCGCCGCTTCTCGAAGACGTTGCGCGAACGCGTCGGCGCCGCCACCGTCGTCGAAGTGACCCACGACGTCGCCGACACCACCGACGCCGACCGAATTCTCGTCATCGAAAACGGGGCGTTGGTCGAGAACGACACCCCCCAGGCGCTCTTGTCGAAGGCGTCGCGCTACGCCGAGCTCGTGGCCGCCGACCGGGCCGTCGAAGCCGACGTGTGGTCGGCCAACCACTGGCACCAGGTGCGGGTGCGAAAAGACGGGCAGGTGGGCACGTGACCCCCAAAGAGGTGCCCAGCTTCGACGTCGAGGCCGTCGGCACCGCCGCGCACTCGCTCGTGCGTGCCATTGGCCGCCGCCCGCTCGTGACCGCACCCACCCACCCTGAAAACCATTCGCGGTTGTCGAGGTACGTGGCCGGGCTCGCCGCCGAAGCCGGGCTCACCGCCGAAGCGGTCGACTTTTTCGGCAATGACGTCGACCGGTTGCTCGACCGACGGGTGCCTTTCGTGTTCGTGCCCGCCCCGGCGAATGGCCGGTGCTACGCCGTCGTCGGCCGCGTCGGCCGTGCCGTCACCGTGCTCGGCCCGGCGGGCGAACAGGCCCGGGCGCCCACGGCGCAGGTGCTCGGTGAATTGACCCACAGCGCGTCGTCTCGGTTTTCGTCGGTCGCCGAACGGTTGCGGGCCCGGGTACCCGCGCTCGAGCACCAGTCTCGCCTCGCGCAGACCCTCGCGACCGAGTTCGGCTCGTCGGCCCGCGTCGGGTGGGGGTTCGTCTTTCGGCCCAACCAGGTCGAGTCGCTCGCCGACCTGACCCGTGCGATTTCGTGGCCCGGCCTCGCGGTTCGACTGTTGCTGTTGTCGCTGTTGCAGAGCGCGCTCACCGTGGGCAGCTGGTCGCTCATCGGGTCGTTGTCGCTGCGCGGCCACGCCGAACCCACCGACGTCGTCGGCTGGGCGCTCGTGGCCACGTGCGCGGTGCTCGTGCAGGCCTTCACCGTACACCTCGTGGGCCGGTTCACCATTCGCGGCGCGACGCTCGTGCGGCAGCGCTTGCTCGAGGGCGCCGTCGCGCTCGACTTCGACGGGCTCAGCCACTTGGGCTTTGGCGGGCTCATGGTCGTCGCGCAGCAGGCCGACGCATTGCTCGAAGGGGTGCTCTCGCTGTTCTTGGCGGCGCTCGCCGTTGTCACCAACCTCGTCGCCGCCGTCATTGTGCTTTCGGCGACGCCCGTGGCGACGTTGTACGTGCTCGCGCTCGGCTTGGCGGTGTTGGTGGTGGCCGCCGCCGCGCCCACGCTCTTCGCGTTGCAGCGCGCGCACCACCCGCTTCGCATGGGCCTCACCACCGACCTGGTCGAACGCATGCTGGGGCATCGCACGAGGCTCGTTCAGCAAACGCCGAGCGCCTGGCACGACGGCGAAGACGAAGCCCTGCTTGGGTATGCCGAACACTCGAAGCGCCTCGACCGCGTCGTGGCGTGGCTGCGCGCGTTTCCTCGAATGTATTATGCCGCTTCGCTCTCGGGCGTCTTCGTGGTGCTCGTCGCGTACCCGACCTCGGAGACGCTCGCGCTGTCGCTCGGTGGCTTGACGCTCGGCAGCCTCACGCTCGCGGCGCTCGTCGAGGTCGCCATTTCGGGCGCCTCGCTCAGCGCCTTGTGGCAAGCCATTGGCCCGCTCGTTCGCACCGAGCAGCCCGCAGTCGTTCGCGCCCCGGCGTTCAGCGAGGCCGACTTGAGCGCCGCCACCCCCGAACGCGGCCCCCTGGTCGAACTGCGGGGCGTCGGCTTTCGCTACCCCGGCCGCGCCAAGCCCGTGTTCGACGGAGTCGACCTTCGCCTCGAACCCGGCGCTCGAACGCTCATCGAAGGCCCCTCGGGCGGAGGCAAGACCACCCTCGCGGCCTTGCTCGCCGGCTTGCGAAAGCCCACCTCGGGTTTGGTGCTCTTGGGCGGGCTCGACCAGCACACCATTGGCGAGGGGTACCTCCGCCGACTCGTCGCGCTCGCACCCCAGTTCTACAAGAACCACGTCTTCACTTCGTCGCTCGCGTTCAACGTGCTGCTCGGCCGCGCCTGGCCACCGTCTCGTGAAGACGTCGCCGAAGCCGAGCAGGTGTGCCTCGAACTGGGGTTGGGTGACCTGTTGAGCCGAATGCCCGGCGGCCTGTACCAAAACGTCGGCGAAGCCGGCTGGCAGCTCTCGCACGGCGAAAAGAGCCGGGTGTTTCTCGCCCGCACGCTCTTGCAGGGGGCGCGGCTGGTGGTGCTCGATGAGAGCTTCGGCGCCCTCGACCCCGACTCGCTCCAAAAGTGCATGAACGTCGTGCTCGCCCGCTCGGAGTCACTCGTGGTGATCACCCACCGCTGACCTCATTCGAGCGGTGGGCGAGGGGCGAATTGTTCAGTAGACACCCCACATGACTGCTCATTCGCGAAATGACGCGCGGCTCCGAGACGTGTTCAACACGCTCGAACGGTACATCGAAGACCGGTACGAAATACCCGTTCGCATTCGCGACGTGCCCGACCCCTTCACCGGCGACCTCGACGGCGCCGAAATTCACGTCGACTACGACGAAGACATCGAGAGCGCGCTGTTCATCATTGCCCACCTCTTCGGCCACACCGTGCAGTGGAACACCAGCGCCGACGCGCGCGACATCGGCTACCGAACGTTCAAAAACCCTCCCGAAGAACTCATCGCCCGGCTGCACCGCTACGAACTCGAAGCCTGCCAATATTCGATGCAGCTCTTTCACCTCGCCGGCGTCAAAGACATGGACCAGTGGCTGTCTGACTACTCGGCCTGCGACTTCGCGTATTTGATGCACTTTTACCGAACCGAAGAAAAGCGCCCCTTTCGCTCGTTTTGGAAAGAGGGGTCGCCGTTGCTCACGCCCAAGCCGATACCCGACTTTCGCCCAAAGAAGTGGGTCTCCCGGTGGGAAGGCATCGTGGTGTGAGGCCGCTGCCGACGTTCGGCTGAACGCGGTTTTAGCCCGCGTTGGGGTGCAACCCTGGCGCTTCGCGGCCCGTGCGCGACACGTACTCGGTGTAACCGCCCCCGTAGGTGTGCGGGCCCTCGGGCGTCAGCTCGAGAATGCGGTTCGACAGCTCGGCCAAGAAGTGCCGGTCGTGGCTGACGAAGAGCATGCTGCCTTCGAAGTTGCGCAGCGCTTCGATCAACATTTCTTTCGTCGCCAGGTCGAGGTGGTTCGTCGGCTCGTCGAGCACCAAGAAGTTCGGCGGGTCGAACAACATCAACGCCAACACCAGGCGCGCTTTCTCACCACCTGACAACACCCGAACCACCTTTTCGGTCTCGTCTCCAGGAAAGCCGAAGCACCCCGCCAACGTGCGCAGCGTGCCTTCGGAGCTGCGCGGAAACGCGTCGACCAAGGTCTGCCAAACCGTCTTCGTGCCGTCGAGCACGTCCATCGCGTGTTGGGCGAAGTAGCCCATTTTCACCGAGGCACCGACCGTCACTTCGCCGTGGTCGGCCTGCGCCGTCTGCGACACCAACTTGAGCAACGTCGACTTGCCGGCACCGTTGACCCCGAGCACCGCCCACCGTTCGCGCCGCCGCAGCAAGAAGTCGAAGTCTTTGTAGACGACCAAGTCGGGGTACGCCTTGGTGACCCGGGCCAGCTTCACCACGTCTTCGCCACAGCGCGGCGCCGGCTTGAATTCGAACTGAACCTTCTGTTGCCGGCGCGGCGGTTCGACCTTTTCAATTTTCTCGAGCTTCTTCACCCGCGACTGCACCTGGGCGGCGTGCGACGCGCGCGCCTTGAACCGCTCGATGAAGGCGATTTCTTTCTTGAGCATGGCCTGTTGCCGCTCGTACGTGGCCTGCTGCTGCTCTTCGGCAATGGCGCGCTGCTTCACGTAGAATTCGTAGTTGCCCGAATACGTCGTCAACTCGCCCGCGTCGATTTCCAGAATCTTCGTGCAGACGCGGTTCATGAACTCGCGGTCGTGCGACGTCATGAGCAACGCGCCGTCGTACTGCTTGAGAAAGTTCTCGAGCCAAATCAACGACTCGAGGTCGAGGTGGTTCGACGGCTCGTCGAGCAACATCGCGTCGGGCTTCATGAGCAGAATGCGGGCGAGGGCGACGCGCATCTTCCACCCTCCCGACAGGGCGCCCACGTCGCCTTCGACCATCGACTCGCGAAACCCCAGGCCTGCCAAGATTTCACGCGCCCGGCCTTCGAGCGCGTACCCACCCAGTTCGTCGAAACGCGCCTGCCTCGCCGAACCGCGTCACCAGCGCGTCGAGCTCGTCGGCGCGGTCGGGGTCGGCCATGCCATGCTCGAGCGCCTTGAGCTCCTTCGCCACCGCCGAAACCGGGCCCGCGCCGTCCATCACCTCTTCGAAGACGGGGCGACCGCTCATTTCACCCACGTTCTGGTGAAAGTAGCCAATCGACACGCCGCGATCGACCGACACCGAACCCTCGTCGGGCGCGTCGCTCTTCATGATGTAGCGAAAGAGGGTCGACTTGTTCGACCCGTTCGGCCCCACCAGGCCCACCTTTTCTCCCGGGAGCGAAGCGGAGGCTCCGACGAAAAGAATTTGCTGGCCGTGCTGGGCGCCGATGTTGTCGAGGCGAATCATGACGAGCGCTCCGCTAGCACAAACCGGTTTCAATTGAACAAAGTCGCGGTAGACCAAAGCCCATGGTGGCTTGGTCGGTGCTCGTATTCGCGCAGCTGATGACGCTCCCAGCCCCCGACGCGGTCGACGTCATGGTCGCCGAGACCGACGCAGGCACCGTGTGGCTCGCCGCCGCGCCGCTCGGTTTCTTGAATGAATTCAGGAACTGCAAGACGGAGGCGTCGACGCCAAGCCATGGGCCGTCACCGCAAGGTGCTGCACGCGCCCGGCACCGTGCTCGAGCTCGCCGGCCAGGTCTTCGTCACCGACACCGACTCGGTTTCGTGGTGAACCGTGCGACCGGGCAGGTGGTCGCGCACGCGCGGGTGTTGGGCTCGTCGTCACTCGGGGGGCTGGCGGCCTGGGGCGGGCGGGTCTTCGTCGTCGACTCCGGCTGGCGCCGCGCCACCCACGACGGCGGGGTCGTCGAAGAAGAGGCCACCGGTACCGACGGCGTGTACGCACTCGACCTCAAGGCGAACAAGCTCGTGGTGAAGACCGTCGTGAAGTCGCGCGAGCTTCAACACCCTGAAGCGGTGATCGCGACCGCCGCCGGCTTGTGGGTGGCCTCGTCGACCACACCAGTCGTTCGGTCGTTCGACGGGAGCGGGCACTCGCTCGGCCCGCCGGTGCCCCTGCCGTGTGCCCCTCGGGCCATGGCCTTCTTACCGACGTCGGGCGACTGGCTCCTCGCCTGCCCAGACTCCGTCGTTCGCGGGAGGCTCGGCGAAGCATGGCCCCGCGTCGCCTCGGTCGCCGGAGTACGCACGCTGGCGTGCGACGAGTCGCTCAAACGCTGCCTCGGCTTTCCCAACGGAGAGGTGATTGACCTGAGCCCGTCACCGGCTCCAGACGGCGGTGGCGACCGGCGATGAACGTTTTCAGGCGTCACGGCGTTCACGACATGAGGTTTCGAGCATTCATTTCGCTCGTGCTGCTGCTCGCCGCTTGCGGTGGCACGCCCGCGACGAGCGACGCCGACGCGGGCCAGGGCGCCGACGCCGGGGCCCCTGCCGATGGTGGCCTCGGCATCGACGCAGGCTCGGGCTTCGACGCTGGCCTGAGTGCTGACGCTGGCCTGGGTGCTGACGCTGGCCTGGGTGCTGACGCTGGCCTGGGTGCTGATGCCGGCCTGGGTGCTGATGCCGGCCTGATGAGCGCCGACGCAGGCTCGGGCTTCGACGCCGGCCTGGGCGCTGACGCCGGGGTCGTGCTCACCATCGACTTCGGTGGCTCGGCGTTTCCTCCCTTGGTTCGAAAGCTCGGCTTCAACGCGGAGTGGACCTTCGAAGACCCCGCCGATGACGACGCGGCTGACATCGGCATCGGGTGGAACGTGCCGATGATCGGCGGGCTCGTGGAGACCAGCACCTCGGCCGACGCCGGCGACCTCGACACCTCAACGGTCAGCGTCGGGCCCGACCACGCGCCGGTCTTCTGGCGCGACGACGCCGGGGTGCACGCTCGGGTCGACGAGAACCTCTTGTCTCTTCGCCGGCACGCCGCCGGTTCATTGAACTTCATTCAATTCGCCGGGGTGCCCACCGACCACGACGTCTTCGTGCTCGACCCGCTGCTGGTCGACGGAGGCCGCCCGGCCGGCGGCAATTGGTACCCACTCACGCCCGAATCGTCGTTTGCCGAGCTGGGCCAGGCGTTCGCCACGCTTGGGCAAGCGCTGACTTCGGCTGACGGTCAGCCGACCGTGTGGGCTCTGTGGCAGGAACCTGACCACACGCTCAGCGGCGGCCTCAACAAGGCGAAGTCGCTGCGAAAGTTCGAACGGTTCTTTCGCCAAGCAGCCGAGGCGCTGAAAGCCGCAGATCGCGATGCGATGGTCGCCGGGGTTCAACAAAACGCTTCGGCCGCGCTGAACGGTGACTACGACGCTTGGGTTGCGGCCCTGCTCACCGACGAAGCCGACGCCGGGCGCGTGCCGTACGACTTCATTTCTCTCCAGAACTACCAAGGCGAAAATTCGGTCGAAGTCGTCAACGCCACTCGAACGGCCTACGCGTCGCCCCGCTTCAACCGGTTGCCGGTGGTCATGAACGAGTTCGACTTCGGCAAGACGCAGACCCTGCCCGACGGCGGCGCGTGGAGCTTTCGCGACGCGTACGATTCACCCGCCGGGCTGATGCAGTTTCTCGACCTGTTGGCGTTCTTGTACGACCAACCCGACGTCGACACCGTGTTGTTGATGCGAAACCTCTACAGCGGCACGCCCCTGGCCAGTTACGTCGTTCGCACGCTCTTGTCGTTTGCTGAGTTTCGTCGCCCGGTCACGGTGTCGGGGCCCAACCGCAATTCGGTGCGAGCGCTCGCCGCCGGCGACGAGCGCACCGTCGCCGTGCTCGCGTGGAACACCAGCGTCTCGCCGACGACCGTCTCGCTCGACCTGCGTTTGCTGCCACAGGCGCTGGTGAACTCCGGTCAGCAACTCGTCGTCACGGCGTTGGCCTCGGCCCCGGGCAGCACTCCGGTGGAGCTGACCCGAATCGCGCCCTCGCTCGTCAACCAACGCGTCGACGTCGTGATGCCAGGGCAGGGCGTGCTGTGGGCGCAGTGGGCGCCCGTCGTGGCGGTCCCTCCCGACCTCGCCGGCGCCCGCTACCGCAGACACCTCGTGTGGTCGGCTCGAACCGGTACCACCACGCCCGCGAGCGGGTTCGGCCACTACGATGTGCGCTCCGGTACCCTCACCAGCGCGGTCGCCGACGCCACCGGCGTGGGGCTCTCGGGCGTGGTCTTGGCCGACGCCCCCGACGCACTGAAGGCCGAAGTGAACACCGCCCAGGTGCCGCCCACCGCGGCGCTCATTCTCAGACTCGAATACCTGTCGGGCGACACCACCTTGAAGACCGTTGAATGGCGCGACCCCGCTTTCACGGGAAATGCTCCCTGGAGCGGCCTGCTCGAGTGGCCGAACGCGACGGGCTTGGTCGGTCAGGCCCACCTCGTGCCCTTGGCGCCGAGCGCGACGGTGCCGCTCCCCCTCGCCGCCGATGCACCGACCGACTGGGCGACCGCTGACCAGTCTCGCCGGCGCATTCGCCTCTCGCTGTTGCTGACCGGGGTTTCAGCCCCGGCGACCGCGACACTGACCGTCGGCCGCTGAGCGAGCGCGCCGCGTTCGTCACCCGAACACCACGCGGCGTGTCAGGGGGTGCACGTCGGCGCGAGCGACGTCGCGTCGATGGTGGTCAAGTCGAGCTGGTCGGGCTTGCCGGGGTCGGCGAAGTCACCCCCCGCGGCGGTCGCGATCGCCGAAAGCATGAACGAGCCCACGGTGTGCGCGTCGTCGGGCGGCATGCCGAGCAAGTCGGTGCAAATCGGGCCACACGCGTCGATGCCCGTTCGGTCGAAGAGCAGCCGCGTGTGCACCGAAAGCGCCCCGACCCCGTACGTCGTGCGCAGCGAGGCGATGTCGGCCGCGATTTGCCGGAGCGCCGCGGGCTGGTTGCGGTCGGTACCCGGCACGAAGCCTGGCAGACACACTTGGCCAAACGTGTCTTTGCCGGTGAGGGGGTCGCACGTGCCGGGTTGGGCAAGGTTGCAAAAGTCATTCGCGCCACGGCTGTCGGCCCAGCGGCCGTCGGGGTTGGCCGCGTTCGCGTACGACGAAGCAGCGTCATTCGAGTTGCAGACGGGGTACGGCACCCCGCTGTGCACGACGACCACGACGTATTTCGTTCGCGCGCGTTGGGCGGAGGTGTTCGCTTGCATGTCGGCCTCGAGCCGCTGCTTCACCAACCGCAGCGCGCCCTCGAGGTCACCCGCCGTACCGAGG
>JBGAIY010000590.1:0-4110 GCA_044225205.1 Myxococcaceae bacterium
CATTCGCCGAACGGGTGAAGGCCGCCTACGGAGAGCCCCTCGACTGGAATAGCCTGTGTTCGCGCGCCGTTACCGATACGACCGGAGGCGGTTTCGTGGTGCAGCACGTCGTCGACATTCACCCGCAGAGCCACCTGCTCTGCAGCGCCCATTCGCAAGACGAAGTCGGCCTCTACGTCGATTTTTCGGCGTACGCCTCGGTGGGCCTGCCCAATCAACCGGCCTGGGGTGGCGTGTGCCGCGGTTCGTTGTCACACATCGTCAACATCGTCGGCGGCGGGGGTGTCTTACCGTTGCTGACCGAAGAGGTTGCCCAACGATTGCTCACGGCCTGGCGGGCGTGGGTGAAGTAAGGAGCGTCATCATGAGATCACCCAAAGACCTGTACGCCTCACCTTCAGACAGCATTTTGGCCGACGAATCGGCGCGCACGTTCATGCAGCGCGTCTACGGGTGGATGTTCGCCGGCCTCGCCCTCACCGGCGCGACGTCGATGGTCGTCGCCTCCAACCCCGCGTGGATGATGGCGATCGGCCGGCTGATGTGGCCGCTGGTCATCGCCCAATTCGTGCTGGTGCTCGCGTTTTCGGCCCTCGCACGGCGCGTGAACACGGTCGTCGCCGCCGGCATGTTCTTGGCCTATTCGTTCATGACCGGCCTGCTGTTCAGTTCGCTCTTCTTCGTCTTCACCGCGGGCTCCATCGCCTCGACGTTCTTCGTCACCGCCGCCGCCTTCGGCGCGCTGTCGGTCTACGGCACCGTCACCAAGCGCGACCTGTCGACCTGGAGCACGTTTCTCTTCATCGGCCTCATCGGTCTCATCGTCGCCGGCGTCGTGAACATCTTCGTGCAGTCGTCGATGCTCTCGTTCGTGGCTTCGTGCGCGGGCGTCTTGGTCTTCGCCGGCCTGACCGCGTACGACACCCAAAAGCTGCGGGCCATGCACGCCTCGGCCGCCTACTCGAGCGCGGGCGCCCTCGCCATCAACGGTGCGCTCATGCTGTACCTCGACTTCATCAACCTCTTCTTGTACCTGCTCCGGTTGTTTGGTCGCCGGCGCTAGCACTCCAGTGCCTTGATATTGCTGTGTTATTCTCGAAGGCCGGCCCGCGATTGGTCGGCCTTCGGCTTTTTGGGCCAGACTGGGCGCCGGCATGGCCGCACCGTTTCTCGAAGTCATGGGCTGCGTCTCGGTGTTCCCGGTCGAAGAGGGGCAGCGCCACGAGCTTGTCGGCCGCCACACCTTTCGAATCGACCGCTTCTCGGGTGACCTGCCGTTGCCCCACGCGCGCGTCAGCCGCAAACACGCGCGGCTCCAGTTCGTCAACAACGCGTGGCTCGCCATCGACGAAGACTCCACCAACGGCACGCTCGTCAACGGCCGCAACGCGAACCCCGCCATTCGCCTGTGGCCGGGCGACGTCATCGACATCGCCGGGGTGTTGATTTTGCGCTTCGGTACCCCGCCACCGCGCCACGAAGAACTCGAGCGTCACATCGCCGACCTCCCGAACGACGAGGGCCGCTGGAGGGTCTGGCAAGACTGGCTGTTCGAGCAGAACGACCCGCTCGCCGCCTGGCTCGACGTGAAAG
The DNA here is from genome assembly GCA_044225205.1 of Myxococcaceae bacterium. Taxonomy (GTDB): domain Bacteria; phylum Myxococcota; class Myxococcia; order Myxococcales; family Myxococcaceae; genus JAEUJT01. The sequence continues at coordinate 1,594 of JBGAIY010000590.1, forward strand.
AGCGGCCCCTGACCGAGCGCGCCTCGCTGTTGGGGCCCCTCGCCAAGGCGTTCAAGGCCCACGAGCTGCGCTGCAGTTGGAACCGCCTGGGCTTCGTCACCGAAATGACCGTGCCGTTTCACGCCATGGGCGAATTGCCGAACACGCTCTGGGTGCTGCGCCACCTCGACACCGTGCCCGCCGCCCGGTTCTTGACCTCACTCACCTTCGAGTTGTTGCCCATGGCGCTGGTCGAACAGACGCCCCCCGCAGTGACGCTCGTCGAGGCGCTGGCGACCGCGCCGCTCCCACGCTCCCTGCGGCACTTGCGCTTTTCGGGGCAGCTGCCGTCGAACCGGGGGGCGGTCTACCGGGCGATGAGTGACCGGCCCGCGCCCGCGCGCATCGAAGCCGCCTTGGCCCAGCTCCGACGGCGCTGCCCGCACCTCGAGACGACCGAGAAGACGTTGATCACCTGGCAGGCCACCCACCAGCCCTGACCCGAAGTTTCAGTTGAGCTGAGCTGCGTTTCGTTTCGCTGCAAGCGGCTCAGCTCTTCTTGCGCTCGAGGGGAAACGCCATTCGCAGCCGCTCGACCGGCCGGCCGCCCACCACGTGCTCGGAGACGATTTCTTTCACGTCGGCCGCGCTGACCTGCTGGTACCAGACATTGTCGGGGTAGACGACGACCGCCGGGCCCACCTCGCATGCGTCGAGGCACCCCGCCGCGTTCGCCCGCACCCCGCTCACGCCCTGCGCGTCGAGCTCTTTCTTGAAGGCCAAGCGCAGCGCCTCACTGTCTTTGCTCGCGCAGCAGCCCTTCGGGCTCCCGTCGGGGCGGCGGTTGGTACAAACGAACAGGTGGCGAGCATACGGAGGCGGCATGGTGACCGACTTACTACCGCGCCCGACCCAGCAAAACGCGCTTTCAGAGGGTGAAGGGCCCGCGCTTTCGGCCTGCCCCCAAGGGCCCCTCGCTGATTGTGCGAGCCGCGCAAAATCACCGCCCACGCCTGAAACTCGGGCCTGAGAACACCATCTCCCTGGGCAAATTGATCACCAGAAAATACGCACTTTCAGCAAAGTCACCCGTTCGTAACGGGCGCAGGAGATGAAAAGTAATGTAGTGCACTGACCATATGCAGAACCGGCCCTTATGCGCACGATCTGCGACCTTTCCCCCTAACCGCGTTCAAAGGCCGATTTATCGGCCTCGGAGCCACTTGACGTTCTGCTCGGGTTAAAAAACACCCCTAAGTGTTGGGGATTGGTCGTTTTTTTGACACAACATCTGGTGGTTCTAGGCTTGACACCATGATGTTGCCGATGGCATTAAGCGCCTCCCACCGCGGCGAACTCGCAGTTGCCGGGCGCTCAAGGTGGTCAGCAGTAACCCTGGGAGGGGCGCGAAATATCCCACCTTTCGGCATTTTTCAGTCGCTCAAGCGACGCACCTGGTTTTTGCCCGAAACACGTTTTCACTGAGACACGCAGTCAACTTGTAAACCGACCAACGCCACCCACCTTTTTACCTGTCGAACCAGTTGTCAGACCACGAGGGGAAGATGAACAAAGAGCTGACGCCCATGACTGTCCCAACCTCCAACGCCACTGCCAACCCGGCCCTGCCGCCGCTCGATGCGCGAGCTGTACCGCGCACAGGCAAGCAGCAAGGTCTGACCGTCAAGCGCTTCTTCACCACCCCTGGCGTCGACCCGGCCGACGAAATCGCTTGGGAAATGCGCACCGCTTCAATTTCGGGCGAGGGCGGCAACGTCGTCTTCGAACAGAAGAACATCGAAGTGCCGAAGTCGTGGTCGATGCTGGCGACCAACGTCGTCGCCTCGAAATATTTTCGCGGCCAACCTGGCACTCCCGAACGTGAATCGTCGGTGCGGCGCTTGGTGGCGCGTGTGGTCGACACGCTGACCAAGTGGGGCGAGCTTGGTGGGTACTTCGCTTCACAAGAAGACAAGGCGGCCTTTCACGCCGAGCTGTCGCACTTGTTGCTGCGCCAGAAGGTCGCGTTCAACTCGCCGGTCTGGTTCAACGTGGGCGTCGAAGAGCACCCGCAGTGCTCGGCCTGCTTCATCAACTCCGTCGAAGACTCGATGGACTCCATTCTCGGCCTGGCCAAGACCGAAGGCATGCTCTTCAAGTACGGCTCGGGCACGGGTTCGAACCTCTCGCCCATTCGTTCTTCGCGTGAAGTGTTGAAGGGCGGCGGCACGGCGTCGGGCCCGGTGAGCTTCATGAAGGGCTTCGACGCGTTCGCGGGCGTCATCAAGTCGGGTGGCAAGACTCGCCGCGCGGCCAAAATGGTCATTTTGAACGTCGACCACCCCGACGTGCTCGAGTTCGTGAAGTGCAAGGTCAACGAAGAGAAGAAGGCCTGGGCGCTGATCGACGCGGGCTACGACAGCTCGTTCAACGGCGAAGCCTACTCGTCGATTTTCTTTCAGAATTCGAACAACTCGGTGCGCGTCACCGACGAATTCATGAAAGCGGTCAAAGAAGACCGTTCGTTCGAGACCAAAG
>JBGAIY010000591.1:0-4100 GCA_044225205.1 Myxococcaceae bacterium
CTCGTCGGCCGGTTTTCGCAGACGGCACTCGGCAATGACGCTCAACGGCCCCGGCCCACTCGCTGCCTGAACTGGCCGTTCGGCCCCGATGCGGGTGGCGCATTGACGGGGCCGTCGAGACAAGCCCGGCACCCACCGGGCTGTCGCGTCGACGGCCGCAAACAATTAGAGGTCGTGACGGGTACGGCAGCCACTGACATCGCCGCCGTCGCTCACCTGTGAGAAGCTCTTCGCGTTTGTTCGTTTTGACTCGAGCACATGCCACCGAGCACACCGTTGTTTTTCGCGCTCTGTCAGCGCGGCCCACCGGAGCATTGGAAGCCGCCGAGCGGCGTGTGGGGCAGCGGTTCTCCATTTCACCCAACGAAAGCCCGTTGATCATGTCTTCAATTTCGACCGATTCGGTACCCGCGCAGCAGACCTGCCCTCACTGCGGCCGCCGTTCTTCTGCGCGCGCAACGTGGTGCGTGGGGTGCCGGCGGGTCTTTGCGACCGGTCAACTGCAAGGCGCGGCAGAACCCGAGGTGGCGTTGTCGGTGAGCGGGGTCGGAGACGCCGCAGGCGAGCACCTCCACATGGCCCGGGGCAAATACAGCGCCTGGCTGCATGTGTTGGCGGCGTTTTTGTACTCGAGCGCGATTTGGGGCTCCCCCGTCACCGTCGCACTCGAGGGGCGGCACCCCGACAGCGCCCTCTTCGCTGGGGTACTCGTTGGCGCGCTCCCCAGTACCTTCGTCTTCTGGAACCGCTGGAGAACCATCGAGGCCTATACGAGCCGGTCACTGTCGGGCATTCGTATCATTTCCATTCTCTATGCGCCGATGGTGGCTCTGGTCTACGCGTACATTCGAGCCTTCAAAAAAGTCGTGGGGGCGTAGTGCTGACCCACGGCTTCGCGGGAACATGGCTCATGCACGCTGACGGCTCGGCCCGAGCGGCCTCGTCGAAAGCCGACGTTCGGTGGAACAGGTAAGAAATGACCAACAAGCCGACGTATCTGTGGGGGGCGCTCTGTTCCTGAAGCTGCTCGAGGCGGTGATCATGCGCCATTTGACGGCCAAGGCCGCAGCGAACATTCCCTTCGGGTCGCCCTCGCAGGCCGACCTGTTGGTGTACCTGCCGACGCCCGAGCGGCGATCGCCCGAACTGTCGGCCTTTCTCAGCCAGGCCTCGTTCGGGTGGGGCAGCCTCTTGGACGTCAATCGCGAGACCACGGTGACCAACGACGGTTACCTGAGCGAGCACGCCCTCAAGGGCGTCTGGTACGCCTGGCGCGAGGCGTCGGGGCGGTTGCACCGAGTCTACCGCGACCTGAAGCGCGACCCCGACTGCCTGAACACCAGGCTGGCTCCCTCACTGGCGGGCATGATAACGACGCCCCCAGAAGGCGGCACACCAGTTCGGGTTCACGAGCTGGTCGTGGTGGCCTACGACCGACGGGCCGGTAAGCACGCCCTCTTTTACGACGGGCGCCTCATCGGTGAGTGACGGTCGCCGGGCGCCGTCAGGTCGCTCACACCTCTTTCTCTTGGAAACTGCCAGCGGCAACGAGGCGGGCGCTTCAGTGGCGGGTCTCGCCGATGCCAGAAAGACGCGTCACTTGTCGGAGGCGCACGCGTGAACGACTGCCGAACGCGTCACAGACCGAGTTCAACCGAGCGGCGTCAGTCTCGCAGGAGTCGAAAGCCCACCGAGCGGGAGCCCTTGGCCCGTGAGGCGTTGACCCACAACATCATGAGCGGCTCGAGCAACCGAGCGTTCTTGAGCGGGCCCGCGAAGACGGGCTCAAACCCCACGTCGGCGACCAATTGGTGCACGATGTCGCGACCCGCTTCGTCGTCGCCGCAAAAGAAGTTCGCCGCCGGGCCGCTCGCGTAGACGGGAGCGGCCAAGTTCTCAGCGCCTTGGGCGTTGAACGATTTGAAGACTCGCGCACCGTTCAGCTTCGCGGCGATCTGCTCGGCCCATGACGTCGTGTGACCAAAGCCGAGCGTGAAGCCGGGCCTGACGTCGTTGGTACAGTCAATGACGACCTTGCCTGAGAACGAAGACGTCACCAGCGCCTCGACCGCCGAGGCGGGCACCGCCAATACGATGATGTCACAAGCCGCGATCGCGGCCTCGGGCGCCGCGACCTTCGCTCCGACCTCGAGGAGCGGCGTCAGCGCGGGGTCGCCGGGCGACCGAGCGCCGAGCACCACGTCATGGCCAGCCAGAACCCATGCCTTCGCCAGACTCCCGCCGATGTGCCCAGTGCCAACGACGGCCACCTTGCGCGAAAGCGGGGTGCGCCTCACCGGGGCCGCGCGCGCCCCGTCGGCCTCGAGCCGGAGCGCGATTCGGCGCCCGAGCTTCTGGCTCAGCGAGACCCACAACGCCGCCGCCGGTTCGAGCTGCCTCGCGCGCGAAAGGCCGCCAAGGTCGACCGGGTCGAAACCAATGGAGGCCGCGAGCTCGGCCGTCGTCGACCGCGCTGCGGCGTCGTCGCCGGCGAAAAACATCGACGCGCGGCCGCCCCCGACGAGCGGGTTCGCCAACACCTCGAACCCCACGGTATTGAAGCACTTCACCACGCGCGCCTGTGGCACCCGCCGCTGCAGCACCTCGCCACCCGAATCAGAGTGACCGACCGCGAGCGTCAGCCCAGGCCCGAGCGGGTTCGAAGCGTCGACAACGACCCGGCCAGGCATCGGGCCGGTCGCTCGCAACACGTCGTCGAGGGCGTGAAAGGGTGTGGCCAGCACCACCACGTCACTCTCGTCGACCGCCTGCGCGACCGGCACGGAGCCCCGCACCTTGGCGGTGTCGCGTGCCCCGTACCTCACTTGATGCCCCGCGGCCGTGAATGCCGCCCCCAGCGCGCTGCCCACCTTGCCTGCGCCGACCATGCCAATTTTCATGCGTGACTCCTGTCTCCTCCGGGCCCCTCATTCCACTTCATCTGGTGCATTGTCTCGTTTCATTCGGCGCAACTGCCGGCCGTCGGTCGTGCTGGTCTTGGCCCTGGGGTGCAGGTCTGGCGCCACTTCGCGGGCGGCCTCGACGAAGAGCCGCCGCAACCAGCCGTGCTCGGCAGACGTGTCTTGGCGGGGGTGCCACAGCAGGCTGAGGGCATACGGTTTCAAGGGCAGCGGAGTCTCGACGATGACCAGGCCAAAACGGCGCTCGAGCCGCACACCTTGCCGCGTCACCCACTGGCGCGGGTCATCATCGCGGTGGGGTACGGCCTCGTCGTGAGCATCGGCGGCCTGGGCTTCGCCGACGGGCGCCCGCTTTCTCAACGAGACCGAGATGAAGGCCAAGGTCGCCGACGCGCTCATGTTTGGCGTGCGTGCTCCGCGCCCCCCAGCCCCGAGGGGGCGTCTCGACCGACGTTCGTCGCACCGTTCGCTTCACGTTCGACTGGGCCCCCGCCAAGCGAAGGTCGGGGTCACCTCGACTCGAAACTGCCGGCGGCGACGAGGCGAGCATACACGCCGTCGTGCTTCAGCAATTCGTCGTGGGTGCCCTGCTCGACGACGACGCCGGCCTCCATCGCCACAATGCGGTCGGCCTGCCGAATGGTCGACAGCCGGTGGGCAATGACGAGCGTCGTGCGACCGGCCATGAGCTCTGCCAGGCCGGCCTGCACTTCGGTCTCGGTACCCGCGTCGAGGCCGCTGGTCGGCTCGTCGAGCACCAACAGCGAGGGGGCTTGCAGAAACGCGCGGGCGATGGCGATTCGCTGGCGCTGGCCGCCCGACAGCCGCGAACCCCGTTCTCCGACTTCTTCGTCGAGGCCGCGCGGCCACGCTCGCACGAAGTCGGCGGCGTGCGCGTGGGTCAACGCCTGCCAAATTTCGGCGTCGGTCGCCCCTTCGCGGCCCAATTTCACGTTGTCTCGAACGGTACCCGACAAGAGCACCGGCTCCTGAGGCACCCACCCGACCTGGGCGCGAATCGAGCGGCGCGCGTACTCGGTCAGGGCCCGCCCGTTCCACCGAATCGCTCCGCCCGACGGCGTGACGAAGCCCAAGAGGGCCGACACGACGCTGCTCTTGCCGGCACCCGACGGGCCGACGAGGGCGACGTGCTGGCCGCGGGGCACCTCGAACGTGACC
>JBGAIY010000592.1:0-4090 GCA_044225205.1 Myxococcaceae bacterium
GTTCTTGTCGACCGGGGTGGGCACGGCCACGACGAAGAACGTGCACGCCTTGAGGGCGTCGGGTTCCCACGTCATGTGGAGTGAGGTGGCTTTCAACGTGTCGGCCGACACTTCGCCGGTGTGGTCGACACCGTTTCGCAGCGCCTTCACCTTGTCGACGTTGATGTCGAACCCCACCGTACCGGGGAACTTGCGCGCAAACGCCAGCGCGACCGGCAAACCGACGTAACCCAACCCCATCACGGCAATGCGTTCAGTCACGAAAGAGGCTCCTCCACAGGTCGAAGCGGTGCTGTAGCGAAAAAGGCGCACCTCGTCACGGTTCGTTGGTGTCTTCGAGGCGGGGCCCAATTCAGCGGGCCGTCACTCGCCGACGGCCACATAGCGCTCGCCCGGGCCCGCCCGGCGTTGGTCGTCGAACACCGCGTTCGGCAAGACCGAGCGAATTTCACGTTCGGCGGCGGGGCTGAAGTGGTTTTCTGACAAGTCGAACCGGTCGAGGTGTGCAAAAGCAGGCGCGTGTCGCACCACCAGGTCGACGTGCTCGTCGCCGAGCGTGCTCATCGACAGGTCGAGTGCGCGCAGGCCCACGGTCAGCGGCGCTTTGGCCAACGGCTCGATGAGCGACGACGCCAAAAACGTGTTCTTGAGCGCGAGCCGCCGCAGCGACGAGTGGCCCCGTTTGAGGAGCCGCACCACGTCGTCGGTGTCGCATTCGGCGCCGTAGTTCTCGTCTCCGAGCCACAGTTCGAGCTCTTCGAGCACCGGAGCGTGCGACGCGGCGAGCTGGTTGAACTCGTGCCGACCGAGCCCGCCGGTCTCGACGGTGAGCGAGCGCAGCGACGGCGCGTCGATGTCGCCAAAGTCGCCGCCCGCTCCGCGCACATGCAGCCGCTCGAGCTGCGGGGTGAGCGACCAGAGCGACGACAGGTTGCCCCACGGCGCCCAGCTGATTTCGGTGTCGTCGGGGTAGACGAACGCGCCCAGCACCAGGTCGCGCAAGAGATGGGCGCGACCGGTGTCACGGAGCGCGGCGAGCACGGGCTCGTAGTCGTTCTCTTCGGCTTCGAAGCTGGTCAAGCCGACCTGGAGACCCGTCAAGAACCGGGCAATGGGCGCTCCGACGAGGGCGGCCACGAGCTGGGGCATCGACACGTCGTTGAGTTGGTCGTACGACAGCCGGGCGACCGCCGACCGGGGCAACCCGTGCCGCCAGACGACCGACGCCAAGAACGCGTCGAGTTCTGGGCCCAGGTAGCGGGCCGCGTCGCCGAGCAACGTCGAAGCGTGTTCGCGAACGAGCGGCACGGGGTCGCGGCCCGCGTGCGCGTGGGCCACGAGTTCTCCGCGAACGTCGCCCGCGGCCTGCCAGGCGTCACCGAGCACCAACCACGCCTGCTCGTGGTCGAGCTGGCGTTCGACGGCCTCTTCGAGGGGGCCGTGGGTCGTCGCCGACGGCCGCACCGTCGGCGAAAAGTATTCGGCGCGCTCGCGAATGGCGGCGACCGTGTCTGAGTTCGGCAACAGCCGGGGCATCGCTTCGACCAACAGGTCGACGTGGGCCCGCGTCAGCCGCTTGGTTCGCACGACGTCGGTCAACACCGAGTGGGCGCGACCGAGCAGCGGGTCTTCGGCCCGAGTGGCCACCTCGAGCAACGAGCTGAGCGCCAGGTGCGGCACCCGGTCGACGGTCAGGGCCAAGGCGTCGAGCGCCGCCGACCGAACGTGGAGCGGGCCGGTCACGAGCCGGGCGCCGAGCACCGGCACGCACTGCGCGGGCGGGCAGGTCGTGGCGCGACCAATGGCCGCGAGCGCGACCCCGTCGTCGCCGTCTGAAACCAGCCGCAACAGCGCGTCGCCTTCGAGGCTGCGGGCGAGCGCGAGGCGAGCGACCGCGTCGGCCGAGGCGATGACCCCGGTCGAATTCGTCGGGGGCGCAGCGCACGAGCGCGGTCAACAACTCGGCGCGCACCTCGGGCGACCAGGTGTATTCGAGCTTTTGCCGCAAAATCGGCGCTGACGTGGCGGCCCCGCTGCGCCCGAGCGCGACCGCGAACGGCGCCACCACGCCTTCGTCGGTCTCTCTGGCCAAGCGCGCCTCGAGGGTCGCTCGGGTCGCGTCGTCGACCCGCATCGAACGGGCGACGGCCAGGCGCACCGACCGGTCGGCGTGGTCGAACCACAAAAACTTGAGTGAATTCGCGGTCGACTCCAACAGCTGGGCGGCTTTCGCCGGGTCGGGGGCGAGCCCGTCGTAGCGGCGTGACGCAAACGGCATCACGTTCGAGCGCCTCGCCTTCTGGGCTTGCGACGAGAACAGCCGAGCAAAAAAGCCACTCGGCCGCGTCGGCGCGACCGCGGTGCGGGCGTCGCTGCCCATCAACGTCATGACGAGCTGGGTCAGCTCGTCAGCCAGGGCGTCGCGGGTCGCGCCGACGAGCCCTTCGAGCCGGGGTCGCAGCTCGTCGGCGTACGGCGCGAGAATGGCCCCCCACAGCATGCCGCGCCGGCGACCGACGAGGTGTTCGTGAACCTCGAAAAACGAGGCGTACGCCTGGTTGAGCCAGCCGTGCCGTGCTTCGAGCGGGGCGGCCGGGTTCGAGTCGGCGAGCACCTGGTGCAGCTTCTGGCGCAGCCACGCATCGAATTTGTCGATGGTTTCTCGGCTCACGGCCGAGCACCGAGCGGCAAGGTGCCCGCCACGATCGCGCGGGTCACGGCCGCCAGCGCCACCCGGCGACGCGCCGCCCGCCCCTGCCCTTCGGGCAACACGACGCCCAGCGAGTCGGCGAAACATTCGACCGGGCCCGGGCGCTTCGAACGGGCCTGGGCCAACAGTGAGCGCACGTCGAGAAACGGGTGCTCGAGCCCCTCGTCACGCAACAAGTCTTGGCAGAAATGGCCCCAACCGACCAGCACGTCGCCAGGAGCCAAGAACTGCCGCCAGCGCCGCAACACGTCTTGTCGCTCGGGAGCCGCCGCCAGCAGCGCGTCGTTGAGATCGAGGTGTTGCGAAGCGCTCGGTGAAATGGGTTGCACGGGCCGCAGCAAGGCCTCGAACCGTTCTTGGGTGAAGACCCGCTCGGCCACCAGTTGAATGAGCTCGGCCCGGTGCGCGGCGGGGCGCTCGGGGTGGTCGAGCGGCCACGCGTTCGCTTCGCCGAAGACCACCACCACGTTGGCCGCGTTGGCCTTCAGCTCGGCGAGCGGGTCGCGCTTGGGCCCGCGGCGAATTTTTCGGCGTTTGTGGCGCGAGTCGTTGCCGGTCGCCTGAATGTATTCGAGCTGCTTGTCGACCATGGCGTCGAAGGCGCTCAACATGGGCGTGAAGCGGCCGGGCGCCTTCTCGAGACGCTCGAGCACGAAAGCGGTGGCCTCGATGGTGGCCAGGCAGTGCTCGGCCGGTTCTTTGCGAATGCGGTAGTTGCCCGGCTTGTCGGGGGTGAAGGCCAGGCGCGGCAGCTTCGAGAGCCGCGGGCATTTTTCGACGACTTTCTTGGCGTTCGACCACGTGCCGTCGACCACGATGAGCGTCTTGGGGGGCGTCGTGAGTGCGTCGACGTCGACCGCTCCTTCTGAAGGAAAGAGCACGGCGACGTCGGGCTCGGCGCACAGGGCCTCGAGCCTGGGGTTGCCGACCGCCGAAAGACCAATGTGCAGTTCTGAATTGGGCAACGACAGGTGGGCCATGCGGCAGGTGCTGACGGCGACCTTCGACTCGCGCGGGTGCTGCAAGAAGACGACATGGGTCGCGCTGACCACGCGCTGGAGCGAACCACACCAGCACACCGCGCGGGGCCGCCGGCAGGTCAGACACACTTCGCGGTACGTCGAAACAGACTCTTCCACGGTCACTTTCATGCTGGGGACGAGGGCGTCTTGAGCCCGGGAGACACCCTGCCTTCGCGACGCCCCCGCCGCAAGTCGTAATGGCCGGCTTCGCGGTATATGCCCTCGGCCGTGAATCTGCTGCTCTTGAAACCCGACGAAGTGACGGCGCCCGGCGGGTACGTGCGGCTGACCGGGCGTCGCCACGAGCACGCCCGCGAAGTGCTGCGGGTGCAAGCCGGGCAAGCGTTGCGGGTCGGGG
>JBGAIY010000593.1:0-4079 GCA_044225205.1 Myxococcaceae bacterium
GTCGAGGGCATCGACATCATGATCGCGCTCGACCTGTCGACGTCGATGGAGGCCGCCGACTTCAAGCCGCAGAACCGCATGCACGTGGCGAAAGAAGTGCTGACCGAGTTCTTGGCGGGCCGCACGAATGACCGCATCGGGCTCGTGGTGTTTTCGGGGGCGGCGTACACCCAAGCGCCGCTGACGCTCGACTACGGCGTGCTCAAAGAAGTCATTTCGCAGTTGCGCACGCGGGTGCTCGAAGACGGCACGGCCATTGGAGACGCGGTGGCGACGGCGCTCAACCGCCTGCGCGACTCCGACGCAAAGAGCCGGGTGGTGGTGCTGATCACCGACGGCGACAACAACGCGGGCAAGCTGTCGCCTCCCGACGCGGCGGCCATGGCCAAAGCGCTGGGCATACCCGTGTACGCCATTTTGGTCGGCAAGGGCGGCAAGGTGCCTTTCCCCGCGGGGCAAGACTTGTTCGGCAACACCACGTGGCGCGAGGTCGAAATACCGATCAACCCCGAATTGCTGCAGCAGATGGCGGCCGAGACGGGCGGCGAGTTCTACCGCGCGACCGACCGAGAGAGCCTCAAGGCGGGGCTGCAAAAAGTGCTCGACTCGCTCGAGCGCTCGAAGATCATCGAAGGAGGCGCCTCGGCGACGTACCGCGAGCTGTTTCACCCCTGGCTCGTGTGGGCCTTCGCCTTGTTGGCGCTCGAGCTGCTGCTCAAGTCGACGGTGCTGAGGGTGAACCCATGAGCCCGTGGCGGTTCACCTTGTTGGGGTACCCGCTCGGCTTCGCGCAGCCGGCTTACTTGGCGGCGGTGGTCGTGGCGTTGGCGGTCGGGGGCGCGGCGCTGGCGATGGCGCTGTGGCGTTCGAGCCGCTTGTCGAAAGCAGTGCCGAACCGGCTGGCCGAGGTCTTGGCGCCCGGGGTCTCGCGGGTGTGGCCTTCGCTGCAGAGCGGCGCGTACACGGTGGCCCTGGTGTGTTTCGCGGTGGCGTTGGCGCAACCGCAGTGCGGCGAGCGGGCCGAAATGGTGAAGCGCCGGGGCATCGACGTGGTCGTCGCGCTCGACGCGTCGAAGTCGATGGACGCTCGCGACGTGCAGCCGTCTCGGCTCGACCGCGCCAAGCTCGAGTTGTCGACCCTGCTCGACGAGCTCAAGGGCGACCGGGTGGCGATCGTCGTGTTCGCCGGAGACGCGTTCGTGCAGTGCCCGCTCACCAGCGACTACCAAGCGGCGAAGATGTTTTTGCGCGCCGTCGACCCCGAGCAAATGCCGCAAGGGGGCACGAACATCGGCGCGGCGCTGCTGCTCTCGCGCCAGGTGTTCGACAGCGCCGACCGCGGCGCGAAAGACCGCGTGGTCGTCTTGCTGAGCGACGGTGAAGACCTGACTGGCGAAATCGACGAAGGGCTGTCGGCGCTCAAAGAAATTGGAGCGAAGGTGCTGACCGTCGGCATCGGCAGCGAGAAAGGCGAGCCGATACCCATTTTGAACAAGCGCGGCGACGTCGTCGGTTACAAAAAAGACGAGAGCGGCACCACCGTCATCACCCGGCTCGACAGCGCGGGGCTGCAGCGGCTCGCGAGCGACACCGGGGGCGAGTACTACTTTCAGCCGCGCGGCGTGGCCATGAGCGAAGTCGTCAAGCGCATCGACACGCTGCAGAAGAGTGAACTCGAGAGCCGGCTGATGATGCGGTACGCCGAAGAGTACCAGCCATTCGTGGCGGTGGGGTTGCTGTTCATGGTGCTGGGCTACCTGCTGCTGCCGTCGTGGAGGTGGGCGCGATGATCGCCCTGCTCGCCTTGGCGTCGGCGCTGTCGATGAGCCCGTTCGAAAAGAACGACCCGCTCATCGACGACGGCATGAAAGCATTCGACGCCAAGAACTACGAAGAAGCGCTGAGCCACTTCGAGGCCGCGGCGAAAGAGCGGCCGAACGACGCGAGGGTGCAGTTCAACTTGGGCGCGACCTTGCACAAATTGGGGCGTGACCCCGAGGCGAAGCAGGCGCTGACCCGCGCGGAGTCGCTCGACTCGAAGCACGAATTCACCAACAAAATTCAATACAACCGCGGCACCATCGCCGCGGCCCAGAACGAGTACCCCGAGGCGGTGAAGGCGTTTCGCGCGGCCCTGAAAGCCGACCCGAGCGACGAACTTTCGCGCCACAACCTCGAGGTGACGCTGCGGCAATTGCCACCGAAGAACAACACCGGGGCCGACGGCGGCACCGACGGCGGCTCGGCCGACTCGGGTACGACCGACGCGGGCCAAGCGCCCGACGCCGGCACCCAAGACGGCGGCAGCGACGGCGGGCGGCCCGACGGAGGCAAGCCCGACGGCGGCGGGTCGGGTGACTCGGGCACTCCCGATTCGGGCAACCCCGACGCGGGGCCTTCAGACGGGGGCTCGTCGGGCGACGGGGGCCCAGGCGACGGCGGGCGTGGCGACGGAGGCCAGGGCGAGCAAGACAAGCCGGGCGACGGCGGGCAGCCGCAAGCACCGCAGCGCAGCGACGGCGGCGCCGACGGTGGCGCTTCGAATGACGGCGGGCTCGACGACCAGCCCGAACAGGGGTCGCTGTTGCCCGACGGTGGGTTCAGCCTGTCGAAGAAAGAGGCCGAAAAAGCACTCGACGCCATGAAAAATGGCGAGAAGAACCTCCAACTCTGGCGCTTTCGCCAGAAGACGCAGAAGAACGACAACCATGGCAAGGACTGGTAGCGCGTGGCTTTCAGTGGTGCTGCTGGCCGCGGGCGCGACGTGGGCGGCCGCGCCTGAGCCCGAGTTCTACATGACGGTCGACCGCCCGAAGGTGGGCACCGAAGACACCTTTCGGCTCGACGTGGTCGTGGGCAACGCGCCCGAGGGTTCGGCGCTCGCGTTTCCCGCGGCGAACGACTTCGAAGTGCTGAGCCGGTCGGAGTCGACCCAAATGAGCTACTCGGTCGGCAACGGCGGCGCGGGGGTCATCAAACAGGTGCGGCGCTACACGCTCACCCTGCGCGCGACCCGGGTCGGCCTGCTGACGATACCGCCGGCCGTGCTCAAGACCCGAGACCGCCAGTACAAGACCGACCCGGTCACCGTCGAGGTGGTGAAGGGTCGAACTCGGGCCGACCGCCAACCGCAGGCGCAGAACCCGTTCGGCTTTCCTCCCGGGTTTCCCGGGGGCGTCGACCCGTTCGACGACGACGAGGGCCCTCCCGACAACATCGCCGTGCCCCACAACGATTCTGACCTGTTTCTTCGAGCCTCGGTCGACAAGACCGACGTGTACGTGGGCGAACAGGTGATGCTGTCTTTGACCATTTATTCGCGGGTCGACTTGGAGTCGGTCGACACGGTGACCATGCCGAAATTCGAAGGGTACTGGACGCAAGACATTCAGTCGCCCTCGCAGCTGTCGGCCGAACAGAAGATCATCGACGGGGTGGCGTACCGGGCCTACGTGCTTCGGCAAAAAGCGATGTTCCCCATGAAGGCGGGAGATTCGACCATCGAGGCGGCCGAAGCCGACATCAACACGGGCTTTTTGTTCTCGAGGCGGCGCGTTCACCGAAAGAGCAATGAGCTCAAACTCAAGGTCAGGCCGCTGCCGGGCAACCAGGCGTCGGCGAACGTGGGCAAGTGGCGCTTGGCGATGCAGGCGACCCAAACCGAAGTGAGCTTGGGAGACCCGATTCAGGTCAAGGTGCAACTCGAGGGGCGCGGCAATTTGCAGAACATCACCGTGCCGCCGCTGCAGGTGCCGGCGGGGTTGAAGAAGTTCGACCCGCAGGTCACCGACAAGCCGACGGTCACCCGGGGGCAAGTGGGCGGCAGCCGCACCATCGAATACGTGATGGTGCCGCAGCAGACGGGTACCTTCACCCTGCCGGGCCTGTCGTTGTCGTATTTCGACCCCGAGACCAAGCATTTCGAAGAATCGAAAACCGACGCGCTGGTCATCACCGTCAAGCCGGGCGCGGGGGGTCAGACGTCGGTCGCCGCGGGGGCGACGGGGGCGACCGCCGGCACGGGTGAGACGGTCAAGAACCAGCTCGTCGGAGGCGGCGCTCGACAGCTGCGCACGTCG
>JBGAIY010000594.1:0-4228 GCA_044225205.1 Myxococcaceae bacterium
GATGATCTGCGGCCGCGTGCCTCGCACGTAGAAAACGTTCACCTTGTTGGGCACTTCTTTGCCAATGCTCAGTCGACCCAACTCGTGACCGTCGCCGTCGTCGAGCGCAATGAAGCGTGACTTGGGGTCTTTCGGGTCGAGCCCGTACTTCGCCAAGTCTCTGGGGTTCTCTTCGGCGAACGCCGTGCCTTTGAGCGTGCCCAGCAGCCAAATCACCGTGGTCACTTTGAAGACCTTCGCTTTCACCGCGAACGGCTTCACGACGCGCCACGCCTCGGCGACCGAACCGTCGAGCACTTCTTTTTCGAGCACGAACTCGCTGCCGTCGGCTTGGTGAAAACGCGCGCGGGCCACCTGCTCGCGCTTGAAGGTGACGATGGTCTTGTCTCGCAAGTCGAACGGGTTGCGGTCGAGCTGCGTCACCGAATTGCCGGCGATTTCGGCGACCACCACGCCGCGGGGGTCTTCTCGCAGCGCGTAGCCTTTGTTGCCGGCGTCGACTTTGGGGCGGGTCGTCACCACGTGCACGGTCGAACCGTCTTTGAGCGTGAGCGTCGCGTCGACCGCGGGGGCGTCGAACCCCAGGGCCTGCTTCGCCGCCGGGCCGTCGGCCTCGAACGCCAGCGCTTTTTCGCCTTTGAGCACGCCCAGCAACCCCGAAATCGTGTTGGTGTCGGCCTGCGCGGTGAACGGCTTCACGAGCTGCCACGTTTGGTCGGCCGCGTTGCGCTCGAGCCGGTACGCGTTGTTCTTCGCCTTCACGTCGATGGTCTGCACCTGCGCCTCTTCGACCGCGAAGACCTCTTTTTTTCGCAAGTCGAAGGTCGACTTGGCCAGCGACCACCGCACGCCGCCCTCGGCCAGGTACACCGGCTTCTCTCCGTTGCGGCGCATGTAAATGGTGCCGTCGAACGTATTTTCGATGCCGCCCTCGAGCTTCACCGTCGTCGGCGCGCCGGTCGCGCCCGCTTGCCCGGTGGCTTCGACCACGAATTCGGGCGACCGCAGGCCGTACTTTTCGAGGTCGGCTTCGGTGGGGTTCTCGTCGAGCGTCGACTTGAACTTCGCTTGCTGCAGCTGGCTCGTCAGCGCGTCGATGACCAGCGGGTCGACGTCGGCTTTCACCGGGCTCACCATCGCCCAGGGGCCGCCGACCGCCCGCTCCAACACCGTCACTTCGCCTTTCGACCGCACCGTCACCCGCGTGAATTCGGTCTTCACCGCCGAGCCCGCGTCGGCGCTCGCCACGCCCAGCGCCACCGGTTCGGCCGCGAACAATTTCTCGTTCGTCTCTTTCTGCTTGGCCTCGGTTTCGTCTTTTTTGAACACGCCGAAATACGCGTAACCGCCCAGCACCGCCGCCACGGCCGCCAGCACACCCAACTGCGCCATGATCTTCGCCGACTGGTTCACCGCGCCCGCCTCGTGACCCAAATGGTCAACCCCACGCCGATGAGCAGCATGGGCAACACGTCCATCGCCACGAGGCGAATGTTCGACAAGCGCGCCTCGTCAATGTCGAGCGTCGACAGCTCGCGGTCGGGCGGGCGAATCGTCAGCTTCTTCGGTTGGTTGGCGGCCCACGCCAACGCGTTCAACACGAAGTTGCGGTTCGGCTCGTAGGCCCACGAACCGTTGAGCAATTGAGAGCTGCCGAACACCACCAGCCGCGCCTCGCTCGTGCGCTTGGCCGAAGCGCCCGTGCCGTGTGCCACCGCGAACGCCAAGGTCAGCTGCCCCGACTTTTCGCCCGGGTCGAGCTGAGGCTGCTGCGAGGGCTTCGTTTCGACCCACGCGCTCGGCGTCGTCAGCGCCAAGGGCGTCACCGTGAGCGACGGCAGTTGCCCTTCGCGCAGCTGTGTCAACGCCCGCGTCATGGGAAACAGCACGTTCGTCTTGGCGCCCTTGAGCGGGTTCACCACCGGGTGGTCTCCGAAGAACGGCGCCACCACCAAGTACGGCTGGTCGGGGCTCACCCGCGGGTCGGCCACCATGCCGTTGTCGAGCTGCACCCCATACGGCGCCAAGAGCGTGTCGAGCCCCGCGTCGTACTGCGGGTCGCCGAAGAACAAGAGCCGCCCCCCTTCGTCGAGGTACTTCGCCAACGCCTGCCGTTCGCCGGGTTGAAACGCGTTCTTCGCCCCCGCGATCACCACCGCCGTCGCGTCGGCCGGTATGTCGGTCTTCTCGGCCAAGTTCAGCGCCTCGGGCGAATACCCCTCGGCGATCAGGCTCGCCTTCATTTTCTGCAACGACGCCAGCGCGCTGTCGGGGTCTTGCTCGTTCGCTTCGAGCGGCCACTCGCCGTGCCCGGTCACAAAGTAGACCTTTTGCTCGCCCACCTTGTTGAGACGAATCAACGCGTTCGTCAGTTCCTGTTCTCCTTGGCTGGCCGTCGCCAGGGCGCCCAAGTTCGCCGTCGTGTGTGATTCTTGAGCCCCCGTGCCACGCACCAGCACCGCCACCGCTTGCACGTCTTTGATGTTGTACTGGCGCGTCAGGTCGGGGTTTTTGCGCGGGTCTTTGATTTCAAACGACAGCTGGTCGGTTTCTTCGCGGTAGCGGCGAAAGAGCTGGTCGATGCTCTCGGGCACGGGCCCGGCGACGAAGACCAACGCCTTCACCGGCTCTTTGAGGTCTTTGAGCGTGTCTTTGGTCTGCGCCGACAGCGAATAGAGCTTCTTGTCGGTCAGGTCCCACGTCTTGCCGCGCTTCGCGACGATGTAGTTCGCCGCCACCAACAGGCCGATGAAGAAGATGCTCAACACCGCCGACGAGCCGAAGAAGAAGACCGACTTTGTCCACGCGGCGAGCCGTTCGCCGTTCGTGACGCCCCAGAACACCATCAGCGCCACGCCCAAGCCCAACTTCACCGCGAACGCCTCGGTCGAACTGACGAACAACGTCACGAACGACGTCAGCGTGAAGAGCAACCCAATGCCACCCGCGACTTTACCCAGTGTCTTGAAGGCCATGATCAGGTCCACCGCCGGGCTTCGACCGACCGGTGCGTCAACAGCAAGAACACCAGAATGACGCTCGAGAAGAACACCAAGGGCTTCAATTCGAGCACCCCCTTCATCATGTTCTGCAACTGCGAATCGAAGCTCAGGTACGCCAATATCGAACGCACCGGTTCGTCGGCGTTCGGAGCGATGATTCGAACCAACATCCACACCAGCGAGACGACGAGCGCCACGATCGCCGCCACCATTTGCGACTCGGTGAGCGAGCTGATGAACATGCCGATCGCCATGCAGGTCGCTCCGAAGAGCAGCAGCGCGCCGTAGCCGAGCAACACCGTGCTCCACTCGAGCGGGCTCTTCGCCTCCATCGTCGCGCGGGTTCACGGGCGCCGAACACGCTCAAGATCGCAGACCAGACGATCGTCACCCCAGTGCACGCGACAATGCCCGCCCCTGATACTTGCCCAACACGATTTCGATCGACCGCACCGGCGTCGTCATCAACAACTCGAACGTTTTTTGGCGGCGTTCTTCGGCGAACAACCGCATCGACAAGAACGGCGCCACGAACAGCGTCACCACCAACACCGTGCCCCACAAGTTGACGATGACCCCGTCGGTCAAGTTGCGAAACGCTTGGTAGTCGGGGGGCACTTGGTCCCACCCGACTTGCAACAGGCGCATGCGGTCGTGCACTTCTTTGAAGCCCATGAGCAGGCCCACGAAGAACCACGACGTGAGAAACGACACGAAGGTGAACACCACCCACGCCATGGGCGTCGTCAGGTACACCGTCAGCTCTTTTTTGGCGATGGCCAGAATGGTTCGCATGGTTAGTCGGCCGTCAGTTGAATGAATTTGGTCTCGAGGTCAGAAATGCTCGCCATGGGCTCGTCGGCGACGATCTTGCCTCGGTGAACGATGAGCACGTGCTCGCAGGTGCTCTTCACCTCGGCCAAAATGTGGGTCGACAGCACTACCGTGTGTTGCCCCGCCAGCCCTTTGATGAGCTCGAGCACCTCGTGCCGTTGCCGGGGGTCGAGCCCTTCGGTCGGCTCGTCGAGAATGAGCAGGGCGGGGTTGCCCAACAGTGCTTGGGCAATGCCCACCCGCTGGCGGTACCCCTTCGACAAGCTCGAACAGAGCCGGTCGAGCTCAGACGCGATGCCCGTGTGCTTGGCCACTCGGTCGATTTCGGCCTTGATCTGGGCGCTCGGCACCGCCTTCAACTGCGCCACGAACTTCAAATACCCGCGCACGCT
>JBGAIY010000595.1:0-4038 GCA_044225205.1 Myxococcaceae bacterium
CGCACGTCAGCGCCAAGAGGGGGTCTCCGCGAACGAGCCCGAGGGCCACGCCGGCCACCGGTGGGGCGATCAGCAATTCGCGACGCTCGAACAGCCGCGCCGCGTGCACCGCCCCCGCCAAGACGAACGCCGCGCACCCCAAGGGGGCGAGCCACTGGCCGAAGCCGTCGAACGGGTCGTTCAGCGAGCCGACCAACCCGATGACGCCCACCGCGACGGCGACCACCGAAGCGAAGAAGATCGGTGGCTTGGTGCGGTCGGGCACGATCATTTCGGCCGACGTCATGTGCCGTTCGGTCGTGGTCGGGTCGCGCGGCGCGGGCCTGGGCGCCGAAGCCGACGCGCCCGAAGCGGGCATCAACGAGCCCGGCTCGTCTGGCGGCAGGCCGAGCGGCGGCAGCTCGAGCGGCGGCAACGCGGCGCTCGGCTCGTCTTCGAGCGGCGGCAGCTCGAGCGGCTTCGAGGTCAGGGCGATTTTAGCGACCGGGGTGGGGGGCCGCGCGTCGACCGTGAGCAGGTTCGAAGCCGGGTCGACTTCGGGCTCGAAGCTGAAGTCGTTGAGCGCCGGTCGCGTTCTCGCGGCGACCAAGAGCCCGTTCGCCCAGGCGGCCACTTCGTTCTCGGTGGCGACCGGGCCGACCGCGTCGATCGCTCGAACGAACTCGGCGGCGGTTTGAAAGCGTTGGCCGCGGTCGACCGAGAGCGCCCGGTCGAGCAGCAGTTCGAGTTCGGGAGGAGCGTCAGGCCAGACTTTCGACAGCGGCACGACTTCGCCGAGCAGTGCCGCCTGGTAGGTGCCTGGCTCGGTGTCACGGCCGTGGGCGCGTACGCCCGAGAGCAGTTCGAAAATCACGAGCGCGGCGGCGAAGAGGTCGCTGCGGCCGTCGAGCGCCTCGCCCGCCGCCTGCTCGGGCGACATGTACGCGAACTTGCCTTTGATGGTACCGGGCTCGGTCAGCGCGAGGTCGTTGAACGCTTTGACGATGCCAAAGTCGAGCAGCTTGGTGACGCCCGCCTGGCTGATCATCACGTTCTGCGGCGAAACGTCGCGGTGCACGAGCTGGCGAGACACCCCGTGTTCGTCGGTGGCGGCGTGCACGGCCCCCAAGGCCTCGCACAGCGAGCGCGCGATGCGCAGGGCCACCGCCGTCGGCACGCGCCCCCCCGAGGTCGTCATGCGCTTGAGCAACCGGCCGAGGTCGCTCCCGGGCACATATTCCATCGAAATGTAGGTGACGTTGTCGACTTCACCGACGTCGAACACCCGCACGATGTTGCGGTGTTCGAGGCCCATGACGACCCGCGCCTCGGTGACGAGCATTTCGTGAAACCGTTCGTTGCTCGCGAGGTGCGGCAGCACCCGCTTGACGACGATCGCCTCGCGGGTACCCGGTTCACGTGCCAGCCACACTTCGGCCATGCCCCCGGTGGCCAGTTTTTCTTCGAAGGTGAACCGGCCGAATGTGGTCATGGCATCAACGGGGCGCGAACCCCGTCAGCAAGGTTCTTCGGCTTTGACCCCTTTGTCGGCCTTGAGCCCCGAGCTCTGCACCTGGGTGCTGCACTTCTTGAGCCCGTGTTTTGTCTTTTGAAAGGTGACGTTCTTGACCGTGCCTTGGGTCTTCTCGGCGGTGGTGAGGCCGGGGCTGGCTTCGCGCACCTTTGAAATCGTCACCGTGTCGAGGTCGAGGGTCGCTCGGTCGTACGCCCACACGCCGCCCCAGTCGTCGCTCAGCGCGTCGAGGGTGACGGGTTTGCCCGCGGTGCCCTTGGCCACCAGCTTGGCCGGTTGGTTGTAGCCGACGCTCAGCGAGCCCTCGGGGTTGAAGAGCAGGGTGGTACCGGCTTCGAGCGTCAGCGTCGCGGTGTGCGCGCCGTCTTCGGCTTCGACGGCCAACTCTCCGCTGACATGGTAAGGCGCGCTCAAGGCGGCGAGCGTCGTGTCGCGGTTGGTCTTGCCGGTCAGCTCGACCCAGGTCTTCTCGAACGTGTTGCTCGGGGCAATGCCTTCGGCCAGGTCGAGCGGCACGACCAGCGCCGAACCCGAAACCGACGAGAACGTGTTGCTTTCGAAGGCCGCGAACCGCTCGCGCGCCGAACGCACCTCAATGGCCTTGCCGGGCACGTTGCGAAACGTCGAGTGGGTGATTCGGCCCAGGCCGCGCGCGTCGTCGAACACCACGGCCGCGCCGTCTTGGCGCCCCAGGTATTCGAAGACCGCGTAGTCGATTTCGGGGGCCCGCGCCGCGCGGTAGAAACCGAGGCCCTTGGCGGGCGTGGTCTTGAGGTCTTCTCCGAAGCGGGTGAAGACGACCGGCTGCTCGGCCGTGCCTTTGACCTTCAACGCCGCCGACCCCGCGCCCGAATAGCCGAACCAGAGCCCCCCTTCTTCGCTGAACTGCAGCGTCACGCCCGCCTCGAGCGTCAAGGTCGCCGTCTTGCCCGTGTCGGCGTCGACGTTCGCTTCGCCCAACAGTCGCCACGCCAACGCTTGCTTGGTCAACGTGACGTCACGGCCGACGTTGCCGTGTACCGCGAGCACCGACGTCGGGCCGTACCGGTTGTCGGTACCGAAGGCGGTGGCGTTGGCGAAGCTGAGGTCGGCGACCGTGTCTTCGCTGCCTGCTTGGGTGACGTCGAGGCCGGAGATCGACTTGGCGGGGGCGTCGTTGGTCAGCTTCAACGACAGGCCCTTCACCGCCACGAATTTCACGTTCTTCAGCGTGAGGCCGCTCGCGTCGCTCAACAGCGCCGGTGCGTCGTCGAGCCCCGCGTTCTCGATGATCGCATTTTCGATGACCGAATCGGTGCCGCGCTCGTAAATGCCGATGCCTTTCCACGCTCCGGGCTCTTTGCGTGACTCCGACACGAATTTGACCGGCTTCTCGGGCGTGCCCTTCACCACCAACCGGGCCCGGGCGTTGTAAGCAACGGCCAGCATGGCGCCTTCTTTGAAGCGAAGCTCGACCCCCGGGTCGATGGTGAGCGTGTAGCCGTCGACGCCGAATTCGCGGCTCGCCGTGTACGGGCTGCACTTTTCGGTCAGCGTGACGTCGGCGACGAAGTTTTGCGAGAGGTCAGAATTGCAGCCCTCGGGGTTCTTCTCGGCCGAACCGGTGGCCGCGGCCGCAGCCGCGCCCTCGTTCGCCGACGCGCTGGGCTTGGTGGGGGCGGCGCCTTCAGTCGGCGCGGCGGTCTCGGGGTCTTTGGCCTTCTTGCAGCCGGCCACGCTCAGCGCGAAAACCGCTCCGACCACCGCCGCTCGAATCAGTGACGTTCTCACCTGCCAGCTCCTTTGAAGACGACGCCGCGCAATTCGGGGTGCGGGCGCTGAATGAGTTCGGTGCCGACGAGCAGGTTGGGCGTCAACACCGCCGCCGCGCCTTCGAGCGCCGCTTCGACGTCGTGCTGTTCTCCGCTCACCGTGAACCAGCCCTTGCCGCCAATGCCCTTGGCCAACTGAAGGTGCGTCAACCCCACCCGGGCTCGCTTCAGCGCCGTGTCGGCGGCCAACAACGCGGCCGCGACGGTGTGGGTTTCGACCAAGCCCACGGCGTGGTCGACGTCGGCCGAACGAACGTCGCCCGACAGTGCCGCCACCACGCCCTCGGCCACGTGCGGCAGGTAGAGCTGGTCGATGAGCACCTTGCCCGCCACCGCCGCGCCCTCGCGAAACGACTCGTCGACTTCGGCGACGGGCCCCGAAAAGACGAGCAGGTACTTGCCCGGGCTCACCGGCTCGGCCATGAAAATGCGCACCGCGGCCTTCTTGACCAAGGCATCGGCGACCACGACGCCCCGCGCGAGAGACTCGAGCTCGAACAGCCCCAGCGCTGGCCCCCAATGCGTACCCATCGTCAAATGATGCGAAACGAGTCTTTGAGCGTGCAGCGCCGCTCGCGGGTGAAGCTGACGGCCGTGGTCAGACCCTCGCCGGTGGGCGAGGCAATGGTGAAGCTCGTGTAGCCTTCGCCGGTCATGCCGAGCCCCGCGAACGACGGCCCGTTTTTGACGAAGATCGAGGTGTTGATGACCTTG